>DASRLE010000371.1:0-6945 GCA_035648615.1 Saccharimonadales bacterium (SeqCode)
ACAGCAACGCGTCGCCCTGGCCCGCGCTTTCATCAACCAGCCCAAAATTCTTTTTGCGGACGAACCCACCGGAAATCTTGACGCCGAAACCGGCCAGTTGGTCATCGAGAATCTGTTCGTTTTGAATGCCGCTTTTGGGACTGCGCTGGTCATTGTGACCCACGATGCGGAACTGGCCCAGCGCGCCGGCCGAATCATCCGTCTAAAAGGCGGCGCAGTGGTTTCCGAGGCGTGAAAAGTTTTTTGAAATATCTTGTCTCGGCCTGGACATGGCGCATGGCGTGGCGGGACAGCCGCTCCAGCCGCGGACGCCTCCTGCTATTTTCCCTCTCCATTGTCCTGGGTGTGGCCGCGCTGGCAGCCATCGGGTCGTTGGGAAAAAATTTGGAACGCGCCGTCGAGGAACAGGCCAAAACCTTACTGGGGGCGGACCTCGCCATTTCCTCGCGCCAGCCATTTTCGAGCGACGAAGAAAAGCTATTGACGAGCCTCGGCGGGCGGCAGGTGCGGGAAGTTTCCTTCTCCTCGATGATTTATTTTCCAGCCGGCGGTGGCACCCGGTTGGTGCAAGTGCGCGGGTTAAGCGGACCCTTCCCCTTTTATGGCCGGTTGGAAACCGAGCCGCCCAGCGCGGCCGATCAATTCCGCGTCGGCCACGGCGCGCTGGTCGAAGTAAACTTATTGATTCAATTTGGCGCTAAAGTGGGTGATAAGATTCGCTTAGGGACATTGACCTTGCCGGTTATCGGTGAACTCAAAAAAGTTCCCGGTGAAAGCGCCGCTGTGGCCGTCATCTCTCCTCGCGTTTATCTGCCCATGCAAGACCTCGTCCGCACTGGCTTGCTCGACCAGGGCGGATTGGTGCGGTATCGCGTCTTTTTTCAATTCCCACCCGGGACAGACGTGGAAAAAATGGTCGCCGCCATTCAACCGCGTCTCGATCATTTTCACTTCGGCGCTGAAACCGTCGAGACTCGCAAGCGCGACCTGGGTCAAGCGATGGACAACCTCTATCACTTCCTTAATTTAACCGCATTGATTGCTCTTTTGTTGGGCGGCATTGGAGTGGCCAGTGCGGTTCACGTTCATGTCCAACAAAAGCTGGGAACCGTCGCGATTTTGCGCTGCCTTGGCGGTTCAATTTCCCAAACCTTTGCCATTTATTTGGCGCAGGGAGTTGCCTTGGGCCTGATGGGTGCTTTGTGCGGCGCGGCGCTTGGCGTCATGGTTCAGACTGCGCTGCCGCGGATGCTGGCGGATTTCATCCCTTTTGCCTTCAGATTTCAAACGTCGTGGCTGGCCATTGGACGCGCGGCTGGGATGGGCTTTTGTCTGTCGTTTCTTTTTTCGCTGTTGCCTTTGTTGACTGTCCGAAGGGTTTCCCCACTGGCTGCGTTGCGGCTTGCTTATGAAAATGCGGCGCAACGCCCTGACCCACTGCGTTGGATAGTCGGCGCGTGCTTGGCCGGAGGCATTGTCGTTTTCGCCATTTCGCAGAGCCGCGATTGGCGGGTTGGCCTTGGGTTCGCCGCGGGTCTGGCTGCGGTCTTTGCGCTTTTGGCGGGGATGGCGCGCCTTCTCGTTTTCCTCGCGCAGCAATTCGCCGGTCCCGCCCTGCCCTTTACGTTGCGGCAGGGGCTGGCCAGCCTGCATCGCCCCCATAACCGCACTCAACTGCTTTTGCTCTCGCTTGGGTTGGGCGTTTTTTTGATTCTCACCATCCGCCTCATGCAACAAACCTTGACCACCGAATTGATGGTTTCAGATGGCGTCAATCAACCCAACGCCGTGCTCTTCGATATCCAGCCCTCGCAAGCCGGGGCTGCCGCCCAGTTGGTGCGCTCTTTGCAACTGCCGGTCTTGGACGAATTGCCCATCGTGACCATGCGCCTGAGTTCGGTCAGGGGTCGGACGATTGAGTCGCTTTTGGCCGACAAAGAAAGCCATGTCCCAGCCTGGATGTTGCGCCGGGAATATCGCAGCACTTATACCGATCATTTGCGCGAAGCCGAAAAAATCGTGGCGGGCCGGTGGATTCCGCAAGCGGACAATTCCACTAACGCCGTGCCGGTTTCGGTGGAGAGCGGCATGGCCAAAGACCTGCGGATTGGCTTGGGCGACGAAATTGTATTTGACGTTCAAGGCGTGCCGGTCACGACCCGCGTGGCCAGTTTGCGGGAAGTGAGTTGGCGGCGGATGCAACCCAATTTTTTCGTGTTGTTTCCGTTGGGCGTTTTGGAGAGCGCTCCCAAGATGGATGTCCTGGTCACCCGCGTCCGCTCCAGCGCGCAGTCGGCCCAACTGCAACGGCGGGTAGTGCAGGCTTTTCCCAACGTTTCCGTAATAGACTTGACACTCGTTCTGCAAACCTTGAATTCCATTCTGGGCAAAGTTTCTTTCGTGATTCAATTCATGGCGCTTTTCACGGTGCTGACGGGAATTATTGTGCTGGCCAGCGCGCTGGTCAGCGGGCATTTTCAGCGCGTGCAGGAGAGTGTTTTGTTGAGGACGCTGGGGGCGTCGCGCCGGCAAATTTTGTGCATCGTCGCAGTCGAATACCTTTCGCTCGGCTTGCTGGCGGCCTTGACCGGCAGTTTGCTCGCTTTGGCCGGCGCGTGGGCCATGTCGGCTTTTGTCTTCCATGTTCATTTTGTGCCGGCAGCCGGGCCGCTGGTCTGCGTCCTGCTGGGAACGCCGGCTTTGACGACCCTCGTCGGGCTGGGGATGAGCCGGGGCATTTTGAATCAGCCGCCGCTGGTGATTCTGAGAGGCTGAAAACACAATTGAATTCCCGGCGTAATTGCCCTTAAATCAGGGTGTGAGCCAAGAGATTTATGATGCGATCGTCATCGGCGGCGGGCCGGGTGGAAGCACGGCGGGCGCTTATCTGGCTTGGGCGGGCAAGAAGGTTCTCTTGCTCGAAAAAGAAATCTTCCCCCGCTTTCACGTCGGCGAATCGCTCTTGCCCTATAACGTGCGTCTCTTCACCGAACTGGGCCTGATGCCTGCCCTGCAAGCGGCCGGCTTCCCCAATAAATTCGGCGCGCAATTTGAATTGGGCGACGGTTCCAAAGCGGTCGGCTTTGTCTTTCGCCAGGGCAAATTCACCAAGGAACACCAAGCCTTCCAAGTCGAACGCGAAATCTTCGACGACATTCTCCTGAAAAATTCCCGCCGTCTTGGGGTCGATGCGCGCGAGGGTTGGACGGTGCGAAAAGCCGAATCCAACGAATCCGGCGCGATTGTCCAAGCGTCCGATCCCGCCGGAAAAGTGGAGACATTCCAGGCGCGTTACCTGGTCGATGCCAGTGGTCGCGGGAATCTCACGGGCACGCAGCAGGGCCTGCGGGTCATGCACGCCAGCTTGAAAAAAATCGCCATCTTCCGGCACTTTCTCAATGTCGAACTGGATCCGGGCGAGCGCCGGGGCGATACCGTTATCACCCGCCTTGAAAATTCCTGGTTTTGGTTCATTCCTGTTTCGGCGGAAAAAACCAGTGTGGGTTGCGTCTTGGACCAAGATGCGCTCAAGCGCTGGAAAGGTTCGCCCGAAGAGCTTTTCAATCAATTGGTCCATTCCAGTCCCCCCGTCTTGCGTCGTATGAAAAATGCGCAGCCTCTGGGTGACATGCGCACGGCGGCGGATTTTTCATATTACAACAAGCAACTGGTTGGGCCGCGTTTGATTCGCGTCGGCGATGCCGGCGGTTTTCTGGACCCCATTTTTTCTTCCGGCGTTTATATCGCGATGCTTTCGGGCAAGCTGGCGGCGGAAGCGATTGTGGCGTCTTTGCAAGACGGTTCTTATGCCCGCCGATTCGCCCGTTATGAAGAACGATTCTTCTCGGCGATGAAATTTTATTGGGAAATGATCGAAGGTTTTTACACCACGCCCTTCATGGAAGTTTTCCTGGAACCGCGCGAAAAATGGAACCTGCCGGCCGCCGTCAATGCCGCCCTGGCTGGCGAGCTGCGCGGCGACTGGTCTTTGCGCTGGCGGATGCGCGTCTTTTTCCTCTTGGTCAAGCTGCAAGGCCGCCGGCCCTTCTTGCCAAAAATCTCTTTCTCGGCTATCTGTCCCAATGCATAAATGGTTAATCGCGCGGCGCTGGGCTTCCTTTTTTTTGCTGGCGGCGGCGCTTTGCTGCGGCGGTTGTCAGACGAGCCATCCTTATGTGTGGGCCGCCTTTGATGTGACTGAGCCCGGCTGGAAGGTGTGGAACGGCCAGGCCGTTTGGAAACCGCGCCGATCCATTCCCGAATTGACCGGTGACGTCCTGCTGGCTGTCAATACGAATGGAAGCGCCTTTATCCAGTTTACCAAAACGCTGCCCTTCGCCATGGCCCGCCTCGATGGGCAACGCTGGCAGATCGACTTCCCGGATCATCGCATCTACAAAGGCCATTATCCATTGCCGCGTTATTTCGCCTGGTTGCAACTGCCCGCCCTGACGGAAGGCCGTCCTCTCGCCGAAGGCTGGACGGAAACCGGCGGCTTGGCCCAATTCGACTTGCGCAGCCGGCTGACGGGCGAAACACTTCATGGTTATCTTCTCCCTCCATGAGGTTTTCGCGCCGCGGGCTTTTTATTCTTTTGGTTTTGCTGGTCGCCATCGGCTGCCTGCGGCTGCGCTTCGATGTGCAAATTCTCAATTTGCTGCCGCCTCGTTTGAAGGTTGTCGAGGGGTTGAAACTTTATCAGGAACATTTTTCCAATACTCGCGAACTCATTGTCACCCTGACGGCCGCCGACACCGAAAAAGCGGAAGCGGCCGTCGAGTCGCTGGCCAACGCGCTTCGCGCCGACGGCAATTCAATTGAAAGTGTTCGCTGGCGGCCCGTGTGGTTTGAAGACCCCTCCCTCTCGGCGGAATTGCTCGGTTACATTTGGTTCAACCAGGCGCCCGCCGATTTCCGCGCGCTGGCCGATCGCCTGACGGAAACGAATCTGGTCAACGTTCTCGTGTCAACTAAAGAAAAGCTGGCCACTTCCTTTTCTCCGACCGATTTGGCGAGGCTGGCCTACGATCCCTATGGTCTGACCGATCTGCCCGCCAGCACCACCGCTCAAATCCCCGCGTCGATGCGCGACCAGAACTGGTTTGCCTCGGACGATGGAACCTTCCGGGTGATGTTTGTCGAGTCGCGAAGTTCGCTGGCCAATTATCGCGAGTGCATTGCGTGGGTCAACCATGTCCAAAGTTTGGCCGGCCAGTGGAAACAAAAAAATCCATCTTATGCGGCAGTGCGGCTTGCCTACACCGGACCGCCGGCTTTCGTCGCCGAAGCCTCGCAAGGGATGCAGCACGATCTGACTGAGTCAGTGATGGGGACGATGGTGTTGATCGGCTTGCTTTTCTGGCTGGCCTATCGCCGGTGGTTGCCGTTGTTCTGGCTATTGGCCATGTTGACCTTGATTCTGGCCGGAGCGCTCGCGCTCGGAGGATTATTTCTCGGCCAGCTTAATGTGGTCAGCCTGGGCTTTGCGGGAATCTTGCTCGGCATTACGGCGGATTATGCCTTGGTGCTTTATCAGGCGTCGTTGGCGAATCCCGGCCAGCCGGCCGGAGCGGTCCGCAGCAAAGTGCGCAGTGGAATTCTTTGGTCAGCCGTGACAACGGCGGGAGCCTTTATAGTTTTGCGCAGCAGTGGATTTCCCGGCTTGGCCCAGCTTGGCACCTTGGTGGCGTTGGGCATTGTCTTTGGCGCGGTCATCATTTTGACTTCCTTCCTCGCTCCTTTAAAACTCGCCGGACGAAATTATAAAGTGCCGCGATTGCCCGTTTTCACTCGCCAGCGCGCTTTCGCCACGCTGGCCACTGCGGCGGTGATTTTGTTTGTCGCCGCAGGCTGGCTTTATAAATTGCCGGTCATCGATTACACCGGCGACGCCCTCGAACCCGCCAATAGCTCCGCCTACGCTGGCTTGAAGGAGATGGGGCACAAACTGAACCAGCCCGACGAACCTTTTATCGCACTCGTCCGCGGCGCGACTGAACAGGAAGTGTGGCGGCGCCTGACTAATCTTGACCTCGCTTTGACGCAGGCCAAGGAACAAAAGCAGATCGCATCGTTCATGCTTCCGACTCTGCTCTGGCCGCGCCCCGAAGCGCAACTCGCCAACCGCGAAACGGCGCGTATTCTCGCGGGGCGGCAAACCCTCTTGCGGCAGATGGCGTTGACCAACGGTTTTTCCACCAACGCGCTCGTGCTGGCCGACGCATTGTTGAAAACCTGGGGACGCGCAGCGCAGTCAACAAATACTTTTTGGCCGGACAATGAACTCAGCCGCTGGATACTGCAAAAAGTCGTCGCGCGTGAAAGCAATGGCTTCCTGGCGATGGGAGCAGTCTATCCGCGCAAGGGAATTTCGGCGGGCGCGGCGGCGAAATGGTCTCATCAACTGCCCCAGGATGAAACGTGGCTGACCGGCTGGCAACCGCTGGCTGGCGAACTGTTGCGAACGATGGCCAACAAGGTGGTCTGGATGCTGGCCGGAGTTTTGGCGCTTTTGATTGTCGCGTTGTGGCTGGCTTTTCGCAGGTGGACGGAAGTTATCCTCAGCTTCGTCACTTTGGGGTTGAGCGGACTTTGGTTATGCGCGCTGATGCAATTCAGCGGCTGGTCCTGGAATCTGATGAACATCATGGCGCTGCCTCTTTTGCTCGGGGCGGGCGTGGACTACACCATTCTCATGCAGTTGGCCTTGCGCCGGCATCGCGGCGACGTGGCCGCCGTCCATCACGAAATCGGCGTGGCGCTCGTTCTCAGTTGCGCGACGACGGTGGTCGGGTTTGGTTCCCTGGCCTGGGCGAGCAATGGCGGACTGGCCAGCTTGGGCCGGGTTTGCGCGGCGGGAATTTTGGGGACGGGGTTTGTCGCTATTTTTCTTTTGCCATTTTGGTGGCGGCGGTTTGCTATTATTGACGATAAACCCTCCATCCC
>DASRLE010000372.1:0-2247 GCA_035648615.1 Saccharimonadales bacterium (SeqCode)
GTCGGGCCGTCTTCTATCGTCCCGCCAAAAGTGAAGAACAATACCGGAGGGGGGCGCCGCGCTAGGTTGTTGAACCTGATCCGCCCGGTGCGGGATGGGTCAAAGATATTTTTCTCCGCGAGGGTTTGAAAGTTGGTCCAACTCAGCGCCGGGTTTGAATTTGTTTCCTCAGCAGACGCCACCGCGCCGATGTCCAACAGCAGCGGATCGGGCGGAGGCTGGAGCAGACCGCTCAAATCCATGCCGAGCGAAAGCTGTTTTCCAGTATCGTCGCGCGAGGTGATTTCCAATCCTTGCAGGCGGACGGCCATCGGATCTTTTTCCACGTCGTAAAGAAAGCGCACAATGCTTTGAATGGTGCCGGTCACATCGGCCCGGCAATCCTCGGTCGAATAGCCGTCGTCGGTCTCTTTCAATTGCGGCTTGAACGACCCTTGCGTCACCCCGCTCTCGCCCACCCAATGGTTAAAGGCTTCAAAGAGCTGGCGTTCGGCGACCGTCGGCGTGCTGGCCAGCGCATTGGTGTTCATGCGGCTCCAGCGTCCCAGAATCGAATCTTGCCGGCGGACAAGCACATGGCCGTCGGCAATTGATTTTCGCAGGTCGTCAATCTGCTTGGAGCGGTTCTTCCAGCTCGCGGTCAGCGGCGAAATGACAAACAGGTTCAACAGCCAGAGCACGACGCACGCCCCGGTGGCGATGAGCAGGAGTTTTTCGCGGTTTTTAGTTTCCACTGGAGACGCCTCCTTCCCATTGGAAATTCAAGGTAAACTGCGTCGGCTTCTGGCCGCGCACTTCGGCATGCAGATCGCTGATTGTATTGGTGTCATTGCCTAAATTGGCATGGACTTTGGCGAACGATTCATTATCGCGCGCCGTCCCGGAACAGGTTCCGGCGGAAAGGTCGCGAATTTCCACCGTTTTGGCCGAAACCGCTCCATCGTCTGGAAAGGCGTCTTTTAATTTGAGCAGGATTTGCAAGTCCCGGCATGAGTCATCATACCAGGGACGAAATTTTTTGATTTGGGCCTGCGCCGCGGTCAATTGATTGACTTGGGGCGCGATGACATTCCACTGCGATTGCAAATTGGAGATTTGCCATTGCTGCAAACCGAAAGCCGCCAGCACACAGAGAACCACCGCGCCCGCCGCCGCCCCGGCGTAAGCCAGCTTGCGGGTGGAAAGGCGGGTGCTGACCAGTTGGCGCCAGGCCTGCACTTTCGGCGGCAGAAAATTCGGAACGGCATCAGTGCCTTTGACATAATTTGCCGCCAGGGCCAGCGCGGCGGAGCCGGCGACTTCCGGCGAGGCCGGCGGATCAAACTTCACCGGCGAAACATTCTCGCTGTCCAGTTTCAAACCCATGACGGCGAGGCGCGGCGAGATGTCCGTCACGAACTGCCGCACCGCTTCGCCTTGCCCAAATATTTTAATCTTGCCGGCCATATCCGCCAGGCCGCCGGGCAATTGGCCAAGAGTGATGCGAAGTTCGCGGGCGGCCAGATCGGCGGAAATGTGCCGTTGCGCCCCTTGGGTTTCGAGCGCGGCGTCCAGCGAACGCAAGGCGACGATCCCCCCTCCTGCGGTGACTTGCAGATCGATCGTATTCTGGCGAATGGCCAGAACCACCACCCGCCCTGTTTCCTTGCCGGCCGCTTGCAATGCGCTGACGCCCAGCGCGAAGGTGACCGGCTTGAGCTTGGCCGCGCGCAAGACGCGTTCCAACGTTTCCAGTTGATTGCGCGGCACCGCCAGCAAAGTGGCGTGTTGTTCGCCCCCCGCCTTGAAGAGCGACGTGGCCATAAACAACGCTTCCGGCCCGGAATGAAAACCCCGCTCGGCTTCGATTTGCAAAAAGCTGGCGCGGTCCGCCTCGGACAATTCCGGCATTTTGGTCTGCATGGTCAAGACCCAGCTTAACGGCAGGCAAACGGCGCAGGCGCGTTCGCGAATCCCGGCCTGGTCGAGATGATTGCGAATTTCCTGCCCGACCAGTTGAGGGTCGCCGGTCAAAGGCGAAAGGGCCAGCGAGACGGCGATGCTTTTCTGGATTCTCACCGAGCCATTGGTGCGGCGCAACGCGACGGCTTCCAGCCGGTTGCCGTCGAGGGCCAGCCCCAGAATGGACGAAGAACGTTTTCGTTTAAACAAAGGGATCATTTCGTGTTATCAGCCAGCAATTGGTCATGCAGTTTTTTGCCCAGGGCCCATCCCAAAGAGGTCAAATCCTGCCGGTATATTATGAGC
>DASRLE010000373.1:0-4922 GCA_035648615.1 Saccharimonadales bacterium (SeqCode)
ACATAAACCATCTCAGGGCAATAAACCCGATAAACAAGAGCGCAAAAATACTTACCCGGAAGTTGCCGGCGGGTTGCTGAGGCTGTTGGCGTTGGGCCACTGTCGTACCCGTCCCTTTGTACTCCTGCCGAGTGGCGGCGAGAATCGAACTGACTGCGGCGGTTAGCCCGCCCGCATAATCGCCGGTTTTGAAACGAGGTTCAATTTCGTTGTGGATGATCTGCTGGCAAAGAGCGTCTGGAAGAACTCCCTCCAAGCCGTATCCCACCTGCAAAAATATCTTTCTGTCTTGAATAAAAACAAAGAGAACCGCGCCGTTATTTTTGGCCTTCTGCCCAACCTTCCAAGCGCGAAAGACTTGCACGGTGTAATCTGCCGGGGAAGAGTCGGACTGCATCTTGGGATAGACCGCGACGACAATCTGGTTTCCCGTATCGCGCTCAAAATTTTCCAACTTCGCATTAAGCTGGCTGGCCACTCCGGCGTCCACCACATGCGCGTAATCATTGAAATATGCGGCAGGTGAGGGCGGAATGGTTTCAGCCGCGAACGCAGCCAGAGACCAGAGCCAGAGGAAAATGAAGCTGCAAAATCTCACAGCGATCAAGGCTTGGCCGGCGCGGGTTTCGAGTTGTCGAAGTTAAACTGCACCTTGGGCGCGACTTCCGACCCGGGCGCCGCGGAAAAATAGGGCTTCTCGTGAAACCCAAGGGCTCCCGCATAAAAAACCGCTGGGAAAGATTTGACCGCCGTATCGTAGGCTTGTACCGCATTATTGAAATCCCGCCGCGCGACTGAAATGCGGTTTTCGGTTCCTTCCAGTTGCGCCTGGAGAGCAAGGAAATTGGCATTCGCCTTCAAATCCGGATAGCGCTCGACCACCACCAGCAGCCGCGAGAGCGCGGAAGATAGCTGGGACTGAGCTTGATCAAATTGGTTCAATTGAGCCGCATCTCCCGGTGCGCTCTTGGTATTAATGTTGACCTTGCCCACCGAAGCCCGCGCTTCGGTAATTTGGGTCAAGGTGGACTTCTCGAAATCGGCCGCGCCGGAAACAGTCGAAACCAGATTGGGGATGAGGTCCGCCCGGCGTTGGTAGTCGTTTTGCACTTGCGCCCAGGAACTATCCGCGCTTTGCGAAAGACGGTTTAGCCGATTATACCCTCCAGCCGCCGTGATCGCGACGATACCTATTACAATGACACCCAAAACCACCAGAACCCCGCAGCCAATGGCAACTTTTTTCATATATCCTAATCACAGTAATCCGCTCTCCCAGAGAGGCAATTATAATTGGAGGCCGGATTTGTAAATGTTCAGATTAGTTGCGCGGCGACGCGCTCGCCCAAAGCAATCGCGTCTGTCCGGGGCGCGCGGGCTTCAGCCCGCCGGGCCTGGCTGGACAAAAACGAGACGGCCCGAAGATGGATTTCATCGCCAGAGATGGACGCGCAGGCGCCAATCGGTGTTTGACAGCCGCCGCCCATTGCCCGCAAAAAAGCCCGCTCCGCGCTCACGCATTGCCACGTTTCCTCGTCGTTCAATCGCTGGCAGATTGCGGCCATGCGCTCATCGCCTTCGCGAATTTCGAGGCCCAGCGCGCCCTGCCCCACGCAAGGCAGCATCCCGTCCGTGTCAAGAATAGTGGCGGCCAGCCCGCCGGGAACTCCCTCGCCCTCGAGCCGGCCCGCCGGCGTGATTTGAAAATGCAAGCGGCTCAACCCTGCCGCAGCCAAAATAGTCATATCGATTTCGGTTTGGCCCGCGACCTTTTTCAGCCGGGTCGGGACATTGCCGCGAATATCGACGACCTTAAAATCGGGACGTTGCGCCAAAACCTGGGCCTTGCGCCGTGTGCTGCTGGTCGCCAGGGTCAGACCCGGAGGGAAATCGGCCAGCCGGGTTTTTGGCGGGATAGCATCACGGTAAACAAGAACGTCGCGCACGTCTTCCCGTTTTCCGGCCACCCCGCCCAACTTGAGGCCGTCCGGCAATTCGGTTGGCAGATCCTTTAGGCTATGCACGGCCACATCGGCCTCATTGTCGAGCAACGCCGATTCCAGTTCCTTGGTGAAAAGGCCGCGCGGCACGCTCGCATCAACGCGCGACAGGGAGGCGGACTGCATTTTATCTCCGGTGGTGAGGATGATCTTGAGGTCAAAGTTAAGCTGGGGAAAGTTTGCGCGGCAGTTCGCCAGCACCAGATTGGCCTGGGCCAGGGCGAGCGCGCTGCCGCGGGTGGCAATAAAAATCGCCGCGTCGCTCATGCGCTGGCTTTATCCATGCCGGGAAAAGGCGGACTCCCGCCGTTTTGCGCCGCCGATAAACCGGGCAGAACGGCGGCCGCCTTCTCGCGAATAATGGCAATGCATCGGGCGATTTCTTCTTTACGCTGGCGAAGATAGTCATCCGCAATCGCCTGCAAGTCATCAATGTTGTAAAGATAGACGTTCTCCAGGAAATTGACCGCCGGGTCGATGTCACGCGGCACCGCAATATCGATCAACAACAGCGGCCTGTTTTTCCGGAGCTTCATCAAAGGCTCCAGCTTGGTTCTGTCAAGAATGTAGTGCGGGGCGGCCGTGCTGCTGATCACGATGTCTATGCCGGGAAACTCGGCGTCCCATTCCTCAAAATGCACGGCGCGCCCATCCAACTCTTTGGCCAGGGCGACCGCGCGCTCGTGCGAGCGATTGGAAACGATAATGCTATGCGCGCCACGACTGAGCAGCGCCCGCGCTGTTTTCTCGCTGGTTTCTCCGGCCCCAATGATCATGACCTGATGTTTGTCCAGGGAACTAAAAATCTTCTGCGCCAACTCGACCGCGACGGAACCGACCGAGACGCTGCCGCGCTGAATATTGGTTTCCGTCCGAATTTGCTTGGCGACGTGAAAGGCCTTCTGGAAGGCTTTATTTAAATAGCGGCCTGTCTGCTTATTTTGCAGCGCAACTTCGTAGGCTTTTTTTAATTGGCCGAGAATTTCCGTTTCGCCCAGAACCATCGAGTCAAGCCCGCAAGCCACTTTGAAGAGATGTTCCACGCTTTCCGGGTCGCTGAAAAAATAAAGTTCGGTGTCGATGGGGCCAGTATAACCGTGGTGGTCAAGCAGAAATTGCCTCAACTCCGGCATCGCCTGGCGGGCCGGCAATTCCGTCGCCGCGTAGATTTCCACCCGGTTGCACGTCGAAAGAATGACGGCTTCCTGAACCATTCCGCTCTCGCGCAATTTTTGCAGCGCCGCCGGAATGCCCGCCTCGGCAAAGGCAAACCGCTCCCGCACCGTGACCGGCGAGGTGTGATGGCTTAGACCAATGACGATAAACGGCATGGATTCGGTTCGTTAAAATCGATGGGTGGGCGAGAGCAGATTCACTCCCCAAAAAGTGAGGAGCACAAAGGCGAAAGTCCCCACCGCCCCCCACGCAAAACGGCGGCCCGATTGGTGAAACCGCTCGTGGAGAATGAGCAACGCCAAATAAAGCAGCCAAACCAGGGCGGACCAAATGACTTTCGGGTCACTGGCAATATGCGCCGCCGGATGATTTTTCAGCAAAAACGGAATGAAAGACAAGCCCGCTGTCAAGAGGATAAATCCTCCCCACAACAAGCGGGTGATGATCTTCTCCAGCCGGTCAATGGGGGGAATGACGGAAAATACGGCGCGCAGTTTGTGAAACTTCAAGTCATGCTCCTGCATCAGATACATCAAGGCGGCAACCGAACTCAGCCCGAAAGCGCCGTAGGAAAGCAAGGTCAACGCGGCGTGCAGGCTGACCAGGTCGATGTTGAATTGCGGTTTGTTGGTATAAGGCACGTCCAGGCCGGGCATCAGGGCGAAAATGCCGATGGCGAAAACAATGGGCGCGGCAAAGGCGCCGAGATACCGCAAACGCGGGAGCAATCCAATGACCAGATAGGTCCCGACGATGGCCCAATCGAGAAAAACCGTCGCCTCGTAAAGATTGTTGACCGGGCAGCGGTCCAGGGTAAACCCCCGCAGCAACATCGCCTTGGTGTGCAGGGCCAGCCCAATGAAAAGCAAGATATAATTGACGCGGTCATGGTGCCGAAAACCTTTGCGCCACAAAAAGAGCGAATAAATCGCGCTCAAACCGTAAACGACCACGGCCAGCAAAAAAAAATGGCGATCTGTCAACCAAGACACATGCATAAGATAATCCGGCGCATTGATGCCGCAACCCAGAATCCGGGTTAATGCGCCACGAGAGGAGGCGGATGGGTTTGGATAGCCCGGCTGGCCGCTTCCTGAACGGAAATATGGTTTAGGTTTTCCAGTTGGGCGATTGTGCCGGTCATGGTGGCGGTGGCCGGCGAGGTTCCCTGGATAATCCAGCTTTGGCCGTCCCATTCCACCACTTGGGTTCCTGGAGCCATCGCCTTGACGAAACTCCCGTCGTCGGCATAGGAGGCCAATTGGCCATTGGGATCGGAAGCTGTCACGGCCAGCACGCCGGGATAAGCGGCCGGGTAAGTGTTTTCGGTGCCGGGCGTGTTGCCGGCGGCGGCGACAAATTGAATCCCCTTTTGCGTGGCTTCGTCGATGAGACTCTGCAACACGGAACTGTTCCCGGTGCCGCCGAGGCTGAGGTTGATCGGGTTTGCGCCCGCGTTAACGGCGGCGATGATTCCTTCCATGACATCGTAAGTCGTCGTGCTTTCGCCGGCGCCATAGACATTTACAGGCAAGACCATGCTCGGATCAGCCGACATGGAGCCTAGCAAAGTTTCCAGCATGCTGGTGCCGTGAGAGGGCTGATCGGTGGGCGGCGTCGCGGAACCTGCCACGTTAATGGGCGTCATCGTATATTTTTGAAATTCGGCCGGCGGATTGACCTCGGTATCCACCAGGCCGACGATGGCGCCGTTCACCGCCGGAGGGTTGAGATTGAAGGATGGAC
>DASRLE010000374.1:0-6539 GCA_035648615.1 Saccharimonadales bacterium (SeqCode)
AGCGAAGGAAACCGCGCCGCGGCTTTGGGCGGATTGCGGCAGGATGAGCGTCTTGTAGCGTTGCCAGCGGTCGTAGGCCTCGCGGTATTCGACCTGGGCGCTGGCGGCGTCAGAGTCCGCCTGCGCGCGGACTTTGCCCAAAGCCAATTGATACTGATCGACGGCGGCCTCGGCCGCTTTGATGTTGCCGCCATTTAGGTTCCAAAAAGGCAGCGGAAAGGAAATGCCAAAACCGACGGTGTCATCCGCCGGCGGACCAGGAGGCACCGGGTCATGTTCGTATTGAATCGAAAAAGTCGGGTCGGGGATTCGCATTTTTTTTTGCAATTTGAGATTGAACTCGCCGCCGCGCAAATCCGCTTCCGCCGCCAGGACATCGGGCCGGGCCGCATTGTTCGAGGCGGGCGGGGCGATGGGAGAAATCGCGTCCATTTGCTCGAGGGAATCGGCGGGCATCCATCGTCCGGCGGGATGACGAATCCCCATCAGTATTTCGACCGAGATGCGGGCTTGGGCGGCGGTTGCTTCGGCCGCGGTTTCCTGCAATTCAAATTGTTCGGCGCTGATTTGAATTTGTTTGAGGTCCGAGTCCGACAAGTCGCCGGCTTTGGCGCGGGCCAGAGCGATGTCCGCCTCGCGTTGCATGAAGCGGGCCGACTCGTCCAGAATGCCGACGTTGTATTCGGCGAGCAATGCGGCGATGTAGGCTTTGGTCACGCCTTGGTCCAACGTCCGGCGGGCATCGTAGAAACGGGCTTTGGCTCCCCGCACGCCGACGCGGGCGGCGGCTTGGCGCGCGTGGCGCTTGCCGGCGATCTCGATCAACTGGCTGATGGCGAAGACGGTGTCGTAACTGCGTTGCCAAATCCCGTTGCCTTCCACTGTGGCCGCGCGTTGGCCGATGTTGGCGGCGCCGAAGGCGGCGGTGGGATTGGGAAATTCGCGGGTGACGATAAGCTGGGCGGTCGCGGCGTCGATGCCGCTCTTGGCCGTCAACAGATCCCAATTGCGCAAAAAGGCGGTTTGTTTGGCTTGGGCCAGCGTCAGCTTGGCCGGAGCGTTGGAGATAGCGGTTTGTGCAAGAGCGGACGCGGACATCCCAAAACTAAGGAGAAGGCCCAGAAAACTCATGCTGCGTCTTTGTCTTGCCACTTTTATGACCACCAAGAGCCCGTTAGCAGCGTTTGTACCAAGCCAGGACCATTTAAACAATAGGTTGATTACAAACCGCTTACAAATAATCCTCCGCGCGGCAGAGGCGGGGATGTTGTCATTTACTTTCCACTTCTGGTCATTTAGTTTCCACCATGAATCGCGCCTTGAAATTTCGCCTGACGGCCTTTGGGCTGGCCATTGCGATTCTGGCCGGTTTGATTGGATGGGGGGTTTATGCCAGTTGGCGCGAGGTCCTCCACTTGCAAACCCGGTTGAGCACTGGACAGTTGCGAAGCTACGAAATTGCCGACCATGTGCAGGATGAAATCCTGCGCTTGAGCAGCCGATTAGTGCGCTACGATCTCGAGATGGACCCGCAAGACCTGGAAAAGTACCAGCGCGAAAGCGCCACGCTCAACGACTGGATCGATGTGCAAAAGCCCGCGCTGCATGGCACCGAACTGGCGGTGCTGAACGAAATCGACCATGCTTACGATGTTTTTCTCTTTGCGGCCACCAACGGGCTCAACCAGCTTGGCCAGAGCGAGGCGGCAAAGCTGCGGCATATCACTGCCGTGCAAAACGCCGCCCAGCCTTTGTTGGAATTGGGCAATCGCCTGGAAGACGCGCATCGCCAGGTGTTGGAGGAGTCGCTGGTTGCTTCGCAGAAATCGGTGTCGATCTTGCGCTGGGTGATTTTTGGTTCCCTCCTTCTTTTGCTCGCGTCGCTAGGTTTATTGTCCATGACGGTTTACCGGGAAATGATTACTCCCTTGCGGCTCAAGCTGGTGGAAAGCCACGCCGTCATCGAGCGGCAGGAAAAACTGGCCTCGCTCGGCGTCCTGGCCGCCGGAGTCGCGCACGAAATTCGCAATCCATTGACTGCCATCAAGGCGCGGCTTTTCAGCCATCAACGCTCGTTCGCCCGCAATTCGCCTGAGTACGGCGATGTGCTGGTTATCGGCAACGAGATTAACCGGCTGGAACGCATCGTGCAGGACTTCCTCCAATTCGCCCGCCCCGCCGAGCCGCAATTGAATACCATGACGGCCGAAACGCCGTTGCGCGAAGTGCGCGATTTGCTCGGCCCCCAATGCGAAAAGCAAGGCATTCAACTCAAGCTCGAGATCCAAACCACCGACCATTTTGAAGCCGATCCGCAACAACTCAAGCAAGTGCTGATCAACCTGGTGCAAAACGCGGCGGAAAGCATTGCGCAGAACGGGCAGATTATTCTGCGCGGACGCAGCGGCACGGCGCGCCTGAGCGGACATTACCGGCCCGTGGTCATTCTGGAGACGGTGGACAACGGCAAAGGTATTCCGGCCGATGTGCAAAAAAGATTGTTCGATCCGTTTTTTAGCACCAAAGACACCGGCACCGGCTTGGGTTTGGCCATCGCGGCGCGTATCATCGAGAAGCACGGCGGGCTGCTTGAATTCCAAACCCAGCCGCAGCGCGGCACGACTTTTGGCGTGATTTTTCCCGCCACCTTGACCCATGGCAGCGCAGCCTAAAATCCTCCTCATCGAAGACGACCTCAGCGCCGCCGCGGCGCTGGAACGAGTGCTGCGTGACGAGGACTATTCTGTCCAGACGATTGCGCGTGGCGATGCCGGCCTGGCCGAGGCGCGCGATAAAAATTTCGATCTGGTCATCAGCGATTTTAAATTGCCCGGCTTGAATGGGCTGGAAGTCGTCCGGCAAGTCCACGCCCTCAAACCGCGTCTGCCGATCATCCTGATGACCGCGCACGGCACGACCGAGATCGCCATCGAAGCGACCAAGCTCGGCGCCTACGATTACTTGCTCAAACCGTTCGAGATGGAGGAGTTGCTCGATTTGGTGGCGAAGGCGGTCGAAAGCAGCCGCCTGATGTCCGAGCCGGTGGAAATTGGGGCGGGCGAAACGTTGCGCGATGCCATCATCGGCAACAGCCGCTCCATGCAGGAGATTTACAAGGAAATCGGCAGGGTCGCGGCCAAGCCGGTCACGGTCTTGATCCATGGCGAAACGGGCACGGGCAAGGAACTGATCGCGCGCGCCCTTTACCAGCACAGCGAGCGAGTGGCCGAGGCGTTTGTGGCGGTCAATTGCGCGGCCATTCCCGAGACGTTGCTGGAGAGCGAGCTGTTCGGGCACGAACGAGGCGCTTTTACCGGCGCAGAAACGCGGCGCATCGGGCGCTTCGAGCAAGCGAACAACGGCACGATTTTTTTAGACGAAATCGGCGATATGAGCCTGAATACCCAGGCCAAATTCCTGCGTGTCCTTCAGCAAAGGTGCATCGAGCGTCTGGGCGGCAAGGAAACCATTCCAATCAATGTGCGTGTCATCGCCGCCACCCATCGCGATCTCGAGGCGGCCATTCGCGAGAAGCAGTTCCGCGAGGACTTGTATTACCGGCTCAATGTCGTCCAAGTCATCCTGCCGCCCTTGCGCCAGCGGGCGGAAGACATCCCCAGCCTTGTCAAATATTTTTTGCAGAAGTATGGCGCGGAACTGGGCGTCGATTCGCCGGCCATTCAACCCGAGGCCATTGCCTTTTTATGCGAACAGCCGTGGCCGGGGAACATCCGGCAATTGGAAAACGTGGTGCGGCAGGCGCTCCTGCTGGCGCGCAAATACACCATTACCCTGGACCACGTCCGCCAGGTGCTGGCCAAGATGAGCCGTTCGACCGAAAGCCCCGACGCCTCGATGGCGGCCTGGATTTCCGATTTTCTGATGAAAGCGCGCCACGGCGAAATGGAACGCATCCATGGCAAAGTGACCGAAGCCATCGAGCGGGAACTTTTTGCCCAGGCGATTCATCTCGCCCACGGCAACCAAGCCAAAGCGGCCCGCTGGCTGGGCATTTCGCGCTTGACGATGAGAGAGAAATTGACCGCCTTCGGCCTGCGCCCCGAGGCCGAGAACGATCCCGGCTGAAAATTATCCCTGGTCGCCATTGTCGCCAATGGCTTCGACGGGGCAGCCTTCCTTGGCTTCCTTGCATTGCGCTTCTTCGTCCGGCGAGCTGGGCTGCTTAAAGACGAAAGAATAACCGCCATCGTCATTGCGCGTGTAATTGGCCGGGGCCGTTTCACGACAGAGGTCGCAATCGATGCACTGATTATCGACATAATATTTGCCGGGCACGTTGTCGGGATATTTATTTGCAATGTCAGCCATAAGATTACTGGCGGGACTATACTTAGGCCGGCGCAACAAGCGCAAGCCTTTTAGAACTTGGCCACATAGCCTCTTGATTCTACGCTGGGCGCAAGGTAGTTTTTCCAGATGACCGCTTTCGCCCACAAACTGCTGGATGATTTCAAAAAGCTAGCCCCGGACGAGCAATTAATCGTCCGCGAACGAGTGATTTCTCTCACCGAAGCGTCTCAGCACGAGGCCCTGAATCGTCTTCGCGGCTCCAGTGCCGGGAAGGGTCTCCTGGAGAAGCTCCTCGCTGACCGGGCCATGGAGTGTGCTCGTGGCTAACGCGTTTGTCCTGGACACTTCCGCGATTCTCACCTTAACCGGCAATGAACCGGGCGCCGATGAAGTGCAGACGTATCTGGCCGAGGCTATCGCCGGGCGCATTCAGTTGCACGGTTCCTTCGCTACCCTGACCGAAGTGGAATACATCACCGTGCAAGAAGAGGGAGCGGAGACAGCGCGTCTGCGACTGGCTGACCTCAACGCACTGCCTGTCCAATGGCTCCATTCGGATGCATCCCTGTGCCACGAGGCGGCAACACTCAAAGCGGCCCACAAAATTTCTTTTGCCGATGCTTTTGTGGCAGCCACAGCCAAACGGTTTGCTGCAACACTTGTCCACAAAGATTCCGAATTCAACGCTCTCGCTGGCGAGCTTGCTCTGCACAAATTGCCGCCAAAATCCAGTCTGCACGGTTCGTGAACTCGCTTGGTTTCGTATTCTGTGCATCTTCTTTAGCGGCTTGGTTGAGCGGGCTTAGATTGATCAGGGAAAAGTTTCTCCGGCTCCGCTGACGCGGTGAGCGACGGCCCTTTAGAACTTCAGCGCCTTGACCGCTTCGGTTGCGCTGGACCATACGCAGTCTGGGAAAATGCCCAGGTAGAGCATGCCGGCGATGCAGACAAAGAGACAGAGTTTCATGGGGAGCGAAACGGTGATGGAGGAAAGATCGGTTGGGTCTTTGGCCCAATACATGGCGCGAATGACACCGAAATAATAGTACAATGAGATGACGACGCCGACGATGGCAACAAGGGCGAGGCAGTAATAGGCCGGGTTGGCCGCAGCGTGTTCGATGACGGCGCGCAGGAGAAAAAATTTGCCCATGAAGCCGGCCAGCGGCGGGATGCCGGCCAGTGAGACCATGGCCAAAGTCATGGAGGCGGCTAGAAAGGGCGAACGCTGGCTTAAGCCAGCCAGCGAACCGATGTCCTCGTTTTCGCGAGCCACGACGATAATCACGACGAAAGCTGCGGCCACGGTAAACAAATATCCGGCCAAGTAATATAAGATGGCCGCCGCGCCGGAAGCGTTGAGGGCGGCAATGCCGAGCAGCAGGTAGCCGGCGTTGGAAATGCTGGAGTAGCCGAGCAATCGTTTCAAATTGCGCTGCGGAATGGCGCAGAGATTGCCGTAGAGGATGGTGAAGGCGGCGGCCAGCATGAGCAGTTTGTCCCAGTGGACAATCAGGCCGGGCAGCGCGACAAATAAAACGCGCAGCAGCAAGACGAAACCCGCAGCCTTGGAGCCGATGGCCAGAAAAGCGGTCGCCGGGGTGGGCGCGCCTTGATAAACGTCTGGCGCCCAGACTTGCAACGGGACGGCGGCGATCTTGAATCCCAGTCCCACCATGACGAGAAGCGCGCCGAGCCAAAAAACCTTGTCGGAAAGCAGCGCGGGGTTTTCGGCCTGGATGCGAACAAAATTTGTCTGATTGGAAGTGCCGAAAATCAGCGCGATGCCAAAGATCAGAAAGGAGGACGCCAGCGCGCTTAAAATCAAATACTTGACGCCCGCTTCGAGGGAAGAAATGCGCGAGCGTTGAAAGCTGACCAGTACGTAAAAACTGATCGAGATCAATTCCAACGCGACGAAAAGGAGCACGAAATCATTGACCGAAGCGGCCAGCATCATTCCCGCCAGCGCCATCAAGACGATGACATAAAATTCGCCGATGCCCATCGGGATGCGCGCGGAGAATTCGCCGGCCATGAGCAGCACGAAAATGGCCGAGACGAGGAAAAATCGTTGGAAGAAGAGAGCGAGGCCGTCTTGCACCAGGAGGGAATCGACGGAAGCCGCTCCGCCAGCCGGCGCCCAGAAACTGATGGCCAGAATAATGAGCAGGCCAATCACCGCCGCATAGTTCAGCCTGGCTTTGGAGTGTGGCGGGGTCCAAAGG
>DASRLE010000375.1:0-5042 GCA_035648615.1 Saccharimonadales bacterium (SeqCode)
TTGGTTTTTGGCGGCCCGGACGATTTGGAGAGCCAACCTGAAAGGGCTATCCAATCCATTACTGCCAACCAGAGTTACCCTCGCAACGTGTCTGGCCCTATATGTTCCATAATCGCTATTAGGATGGGTGATCGCTTAAGCTCGACAGGCTGCTAGCAATAATCATCTCGGCCTCCTCTGGTGTCTGCTTGTAGCTATTTATCAAATAATCGCGTAAAATATCATATCTGCGGTGCTTGTATTTGCCCCCTATAACATGGCGAAGAAAGCCATCAAGCTGATTCTTTGGTTTATAAACGCCTCGCCTCTTAAAACGCTTACCCATCCATCTTTGGGTAACGAAATTCCAACCATCATAATCTTCCGCGGAAAAACCGTCTCGCTTCTTCTCGTCAATAATTTGCTCTGGAGTCCAATCTTGGCTCGTCATTCGCGCTGGGGTGTTGGCGCGAATCGTCGCCGCAGAATCGGCATTGATTTGATCGTGCCACCACGCCAGCATTTCCAACGCATATTCTAATCTGGTACTCTCGGTTCTTGCGCTTACGATCAGCCTTCCAAAAATACCGTACAGACATCCCTCGGAAAAAGTTTTTGGCCATGCGTTTGGGTTCCATTGCATATCCAGCGAATAAAGCCCGAACCCAGCCTATGAGGAAAGCCCTAAGATTACCGCTTTTTCTTCGGCTTTTTGGGCGGTGGTAACGGCGAGGCAACCACGGGCTTATTGCTGAGGGCAATCACGTCCTGCATGACGCTGTATGCGACTTGAACGGCATCACCCTTGCGCTTTTTGGCTGGTTTAATCATGCTGGAAATTTACCATGCCAGCCGGTGCAAAAAGAAATCTTTTTTCAAAGTAGCCCACTACCAACGCCTTCAACCCCTTCATAAAACCGGATTTTTTTGGTATCAGTGCTTTAATTTGGTCAAATCCTACCGGCAACATTTGCCCTTTTTGGATGGGACATTTTTGGCGCCTACATCGCGTGCGCGACCTCCCTGCGTGGCGTCACCCTCCCAGCGCCGCGTTTCGCCCGCGCGGCAACTTGTCCAAATGATAGATTAAATACCCGTGCAGATATTGCCGAAGTTCAGTTTCTTGCGCGGCGCTCAAGCGCAATCGTCCGATGGCCGGCCAATCAAGCCCGGTCAATTTTTCCAATAGTTGCTTCGCACCCGCGCTGAGGGGTGTCTCCGCCAGGTTCGGCTGCAAACCAAGCTCGTTCAACAATTTCATTTCAAAGGCGAAAATGGTGGCAGCCCGCGCAGGCTGGCGAGGCAACTCCCGCAGCAGTGCGATAAACTGGTCGTAAACCTTTGGTAGCGGCGTATCTGTCTCGGTGGTCTCCTCAATCAGCGCGGCGCAGTAGGAGGCTTGTTGGAGATAGGACAGTTCAGTGCGCAAGGCCGCGTGGCTTTCCAGCAAACGAACTTCCCGCAAGGCGTGCAGGTCCGAACGGCGGCTGCGCGAAAAACTTATTTCCGCCAGATAAAAAAGGTCGATCTGCCCGCGAAACGGCGATTTATTCCGGCGCGCTCCTTTGGCCACTGTGGCCAGACGGCCCAAATCGCTGGTCAGCCAATGCACGATGAGGCTGCTTTCGGTCAAGGGTCGCGTGCGCAGGACCAGCCCCGTCGTCCGCTCGACGCTCATGGCAGCGGCGCGATGTGGTGGCCCGCGTAGTCCGGCGAAATCGCTCCCAGGCTGATGATGAACTTAATCCCATCGGCCACTGAAATATCCAGTTTGACGATCTCCGTTTCGGGCACCAGCAGCAAAAATCCCGAGGTTGGATTTGGGGTCGTGGGGATGAAAACGCTGATTAATTTTTCCGGGCCCAAGCCATGTTGTTCGCCGGTCACAAAGGCCAGCGAGCGAGCGCGCGGGTGAGGAAAGGAAACCAGCACGACTTGTTTGAAGGACGATTTGTTGCTGGAGAAGGATTGGTTGACCTGTTTGACGGTGCCGTAAATTTTGTTGAGGAGCGGGATGCTCATCAAGGTGTGATCCATCCATTCGATCATTTTGCGCCCGAGGTAATTGCGGCCGTAACGGCCCACAAAACAAATCAGCAGCAAAGTCAATACTAAAGCGACCGAACTCCAATACCAATAGACCTCGCCCGGCTCGCCGTCCGGTTTTTTGGCGTGGGTCCACGAATTGGGCAGGAAATAAAGGAGGGTGTCGGTGATGCCGGAAATATTCTTGAAAATCCAAAGAACAAGCATGACCGAAATGGCCGCCGGCAGGATAATGGCCAGGCCGGCAAAGAAGTCGGCCCGCAATTTTCCGAGAAATTTATTTTCGTTTGGCATTGGTTTTGGCCCGCGCCAGCTTGCCTAAGTCAAAACGCGCCGACAATTCCTTTACCAATTTATTTTCTTCGCGTTTCATCCGCCGCCTTGGGCCGCCGGCCCGGTCGTCGTAGCCTTCCAGATGTAAAATTCCATGGGCCAAATAGCGAACGATTTCGGCGGGCCAGCTTGTCGCATAGAGGTCCGCTTGCGCCACTGCGTCGTCCATCGAAATAAAAATCTCCCCGTAAAGCGCGGTCACGCCTTCTTCTTGATGGTTGAACGTGATGACGTCGGTTGAACCGGAATGATGCAGAAACGTTTCGTTTAAGTTCGCCATTTCGCGCGCCTCGATCAGATGGACGCCCAACTCATAATTCTCATGTCCGCGCGCTTCTTCGAGCAGGTAGCGGGCGGCTTGGCGCCAGCGCGGCGCGTGGACGGCCTGAATTTTCTGGCGGTTGATGAGCCGCAAAAGTCTCATTGCTGGCGGCCGCGGTGTTCTTCGTAAGCCGCAATGATCCTTTGCACCAGCGGATGCCGCACCACGTCCCGGCGCGAAAATTCGATCAGCGCGATGCCCTCGATGCCTTTTAATGCGTGTTGAGCTTCGAGCAGGCCCGAGCGTTTGTGAGCGGGCAGGTCGATTTGCGTGGTATCGCCGGTAATGACCGCCTTGGAATTAATGCCGAGGCGAGTGAGAAACATGAACATCTGTTCCGCTGTGGAATTTTGCGCTTCGTCCAGGATGATGAAGGCGTTGTTCAAGGTGCGCCCGCGCATGTAAGCCAGCGGCGCGATTTCAATAATGCCGCGTTCCATGTGCTTTTCCACGTCATCGCCCGGCAGCATGTCGTGCAAGGCGTCGTGCAGCGGCCGCAGGTAGGGCGTGATTTTTTCGTAAAGGTCGCCGGGCAAAAACCCGAGCGCCTCACCCGCTTCCACCGCCGGGCGGGTCAGGATTAGCCGCGAAACTTTTTCTTCTTTCAAAGCGGACAGCGCCATGGCCATGGCCAGGTACGTTTTCCCCGTTCCGGCCGGGCCGATGCCAAAGGTCACATCATGGGTGCGGATGGCGTCCACATATTTTTTTTGACCGATGGTTTTTGGTACGACGGGCGGTTTGCGCGTCGAGGTGACGATGCGATCGGCGTAGAGGGCGCGCAGGGCGGTGGCGCCCTCGTTTTTGACCACGCTCAAGGCCTGGGCAAATTCACGATTGCGGACTGAGCCGCCATTTTGCAGCGAACTTTCCAGGGTTTGAAACATTTGCCGGGCGCGTTCGATCGCATCGGCTGTGCCTTCCAGCTTGATCCAGTTTTCGCGCGCCACCGCCTTGACCGAAAGGGCCTCGGCCATGGCCTGCAAATTGCGCGGGTCGTTGTTGAACAATTGTTGAGCCAGCCGGTCGTTCTCGAAGTGAAGTGTTTCAGTAGGCATGAAGTAGAATTATTTCGCCAAAGCCGCGCGCAACTTCGCCGCCACGTCGGCCAGCGCCTCCGGCAGCACCGTCGCCCCGCCGATGACCGGCATGAAATTGGTGTCTCCGCCCCATCGCGGAACGATATGGATATGAACATGCTCGACAATCCCCGCGCCGGCCACTCGGCCGAGATTCATGCCGATATTAAAACCCTCGGGCTGCATGACTTCCGTCAAAGCGTTTTGGCAGCGCCGCGTCAGTTTCATCAAATCACCCAGTTCCTCCCCGGTCAGGGCATTCAAATCCGGCGCCGCCTTATAAGGCACAATGAGCAAATGGCCCCCGGCATAAGGATAAAGATTGAGCACCGCGTAACAAGAGCGGTCCCGCGCCACCACATAATTGGCCACGTCATCGCTTGACTCGCCGATTTGTTTAAAAAGGAGCGCGGTGCCCGCAACGGGTTTGGGTCCGCGAATATAGGCGATTCGCCACGGGGCGTACAAAGGTTCCATCGCGGGCACCCTAGCGGCTGGCGAAATAATTGTCAAAATCCTACTCGCGCAGACGAGGCCATTCGAATCGACCGGCTCAAGAAATGTCCAATTGGGTTATCTGAAATATCGGCGTAAGCGGCCGCGGCCCTTGTGCCGGCGTCGGCTCATTCCCGTTCTAAAATCTTGCTGAAACGATGTTCAACGAATACAATCTGCCCCGTGGATTATAGTCATATCATCACGATCGAGCCGGGCAAGCGCAGCGGCAAGCCGTGTATTAGGGGTATGAGGATTACGGTTTACGACATTCTGGAGTATCTTGCTTCGGGGATGACGGAGCACGAAATTCTGGCCGACTTTTCTGAACTGACTCGTGACGACATTAAGGCGTGCCTCGCTTTTGCAGCGGACCGTGAACGCAGACTGTTCCCTCCGGCAGCGTGAAGCTCTTGTTTGACGAGAATCTTTCTGACAGAATCATTTCTTGCGATACAGAGGCCAGCGTCCTGGTTCTTCCTTCCGCGTGACTGTCGGAGCGAGGTCGGAAATTTCCCTTTTCAAGTTTCGCCGCATTCTCCACCCTGAGCGGAACGGTGGAAATGCGCGCTTACATGGCGGTGGTGGTGATGTCTTATTTTGTCGGGTCAGTGCCGTCGGGCTATCTGGCGGGCAAGGCGCGGGGGATTGACGTGCGCACGCTGGGCAGCGGGAATATCGGGGCGACCAATGCCTTTCGCGTGCTGGGCAAAACGGCCGGGACGACCGTGCTGTTGGCCGACGCGCTGAAAGGTTTTGTGGCCGCGCGCTGGCTGCCGTTGCTGGTG
>DASRLE010000376.1:0-9024 GCA_035648615.1 Saccharimonadales bacterium (SeqCode)
CCTTCCAGCGCTGCGCGTTCTTGCTACTGTGTCTGGTGATGAATGGTGTCTCGGCGCGGGCCGAGGAGGATTTAGCCATGGTCGCCAGCAATTATCCCGCGATTTTTTTGGTGACCAAGCCACGCCCAGAGGTGACTAACGGCTTAGGCTGCTGGATGTGGGACAAAGCCACACTCAACAAACAAACCGTCCGGTTCTGGCATCGCTTTGAGGTTCCGAAGACTAATCCCGTGACCGGCGCCGAATTGCGCATCGCGGCTGATAACGCTTTCAAAGTGTGGTTGGACGGCCAGGAACTGGGCAGCGGCAGCGATTGGCGGACGTTGAGCATTTACCATCTCGCAGGCACTTTGAATCCCGGCGCTCACATCCTCGCGGTGGAAGGCTTCAACGACAATGATCAGGCGGGCATCATCCTCGGCCTGCGCCTGAAAATGGCCAACGGCCAGGAGCAACAAATCCGTTCGGACCGAACGTGGCGCGTCGTTCCCAATACGGACCGCAGTTGGGAAACTGCCTTGCGGCCCGCCGAAAATTGGCCCTATGCCTCGTTCGCCTCCAATTTTGGCAGGATACCGTGGTGGACTGTCCCCGTTTCCGTGCTTCACATTCCCGGGAAGTTGCCGAATCCGATTCCGGTTTGGCAGGGGCGCGTTTTTCAAGAAGCCTTGTTCGTCGGCTGCAGCGTCTTTGTTATTATTTGCCTTTATCTTTCCATTCAATTGTTGAGCCAGTCCAAGGCGCATCATCTGGTGCAAGCCGAACGCGATCGAATCGCGCGAGACATTCATGACGACCTTGGCTCCACAGTCACCAAATTGTTGCTGACGGGGGAAGTTGCGCAAATCAAGGCGGGCGCCAACCCGGACGCTGACGCGCCCTTGTCGCAAATGTGCGATGGCGCCCGGAACATTCTGGCGACGATTGACGAAGTGGTCTGGATTGTCAACTCGCAGCACGATAGCCTGGATGATTTCGGGATTTACGTTTGCAAATACGCGCAACATTTTCTTGAGTCCACGGGCGTCCGTTTTCGGTTCGACGTGGCTGCGGAACTGCCGGCCCAACCCTTGAGCCAGCTCAGGCGGCGCAATCTGTTTCTGGCTATTAAGGAAGCGCTCAATAATGCCGCCAAACATTCACAAGCGACGGAGTTGACGGTGCGCATCGAATTGGCCGGCGCCCGACTGAACGTCGCCGTGGCCGACAACGGCCGCGGTTTTGATTCGGCCCACGCGAGCCAGAAGCGGAACGGGCTTACCAATATGAAACAGCGGATGGCAGAGATTGGCGGCGATTGCGAAGTGGCCAGCCGCCGCGGCGAAGGCTGCCGGGTGAGTTTTCGGGTGCCGGTTAAACAGCGGTCGTTTTTTAAGAGAGTTTTCCGGATGCCGCCGCAGAATGATTTCGCTTCCGGAGTTCCGTTTGACGACAGGCTTGATCCGGTGTTGGTGAGCAAAGCGGAATGACCGAATGAAATCATACCCTGCGAATGCGCCCAGCCATCTTTCACATCAGCGCTGCGTCAGCGTGGTCCTGGTGGAAGACCAGAAGGATTTGTGCCAAAGCTGGGTGCAAATTATTGAATCTTTCGAAGACTTCGAGTGCGTATGCACTTGCGCGTCGGCCGAGGAAGGGATGCGCGTCATTCCAGACACGCGGCCGGATGTCATTCTGATGGACATCCGGTTGCCGCGCATGTCGGGAATCGAATGCACGTCACGCCTGAAAGTACTGCGGCCATCGACGCCCATCGTGATCCTGACCGTGTTGGACGATGACGAATTAATCTTCAGAGCCTTGGAAGCCGGTGCGGATGGTTATTTACTCAAGCGATGCAAGCCGGCCGATTTGCGCGCGGCGTTGCTCGACGTGCTGGCCGGCGGCGCGCCGATGAGCAGCGCCATTGCGCGGCGCGTCGTGCGCTCGTTCCGCCGTCCGCCGGGCAATCCGCACAACGAGGCGCGTTTGTCCACGCGGGAAATTGAAGTATTGAGTTTGCTCTCGCGCGGACTTTCAAACAAGGAAATTGCCGATCAGTTGCGCTTGAGTTTCGAAACGGTACGCACCTATCTGAGGACCATCTACGAAAAACTGCATGTGCATTGCCGCACCGAAGCGGTCATTCGCTATAAAGCCACTCGTCCGACAGCTCCCTGAAATTGTTTTAGAAGTCCAGGCGCCGGACCGCCTTCGTTCGGGCTGGAGTCCGGCGTTCTTCCCAAGGCCAAGTGCTCTCCACATTTGTGGATATAGACCAGCGACCTAACGCCGTTATTATACAGACGTATGAAGAAATCCCCGTGCCCATTGAACTGGGGCTTGCTGCCCCCAAACTTAAAGGCCCGGGACAAGTCAGCACGCGCTTCCGAGGCAGTGTCCGCGGATCGGTGCGCCTACTGGGGAGTATTCCCAGCCTCGTTCCATCTCCATAGCCGAACAGTCGTCGGCAAATTGGCATGATTTCGCTCTCCAGCTTAAACCCCCATTCGAGTTTCACTATGAAAAAAATTAAAAACCTTCTAGCCGCAGGTCTGATCGCTGTGCTCTGTGGCTCCATTGGCAACGCGCAATTCAGCTATCCCAGCTCCTTGACTGGGGCGACGCTCATTTATTCCAACTCCTTTGGCGGGCTTGGAACGGTGAACATTACCAACACGGTGCCCGATTTCTCCACCAACCTCCTGGGCGGCAGCAACAACGCGGCTTGGCTTGACGTGGGAGGCGTAGGAGGTCAAACCAATTCTCTTTACGCAAACGGCTCCGTCGGAACCCTGCTGGGAGACACCTGGCTTTTGCCATTTACGCCGCAGTCCGGTTATGTTTACAATGTGTCAGCTTCGGTGAACATCAACGGTAATCCGGGCAGTTGGGTTGTAGCTTGTTTTGCGCAACACTACACCAACTATCCTATTGCCAGCGCCCCGCCCAATGGCAGTATAAGCGCTTATGATTGGACGCTCCGTAATTTCACTGGAAACACAGAGTATTTTGGGGGCGGGGCCGCAGCGAATGCCATCTACAATGCCACCCCTGCTATCCCCACCGGTGCAGGAGCCTACACGTTCACGCAGATATTAGATACGACGGGCAGTAAATGGGTTGTCACCGCCTTTTTTAATGGTGTGCAATTAGGGGTGCCTTTCACCTATGCCTCAAACCCGGCCATCGGCGCGCTTGGAGTTGGCCAACATACTGAGACCGTTCCCTCAACTTATCAATGGACTTCTTTGACGCTTTCCGCCGCGCCGATTGTAATCGGTCAACAACCAGTGTCGGCGAACGTTGACGCGGGCAGTGCTTTCACCAACACGGTTCTGGTCGCGGCCACCACGCCGCACTACCAGTGGTTCAACAACGGCGTTTCGATCAGTGGAGCCACCAACGCGTCTTTAGTATTTGATCCAGTGACAGTCACCAACGGCGGCACCAATTATTATGTGGTCGTGTCACCAGCAGTGTGGCGAGTCTGACGGTTTATACCAACCCGGTGATTTCAGCGGCGTATCCGGTTGCTTATACCAATCCAATAACATTGTTTGGCGGAACCAATGTTGGGGGAACAAACTATGCTGGTGCAAGTCCGACATTCTCGGTTTCAGTGTTGGGCGCGGTGCCCTTGGCGTATCAATGGCTGAGCAACGGCGTCGCCGTCGGCGGAGCAACCAATGCCAGCTTCACGTTAACGAATTGCCAGTTGAGCAGTCCGTCCAACTTCGCCTGTATTGTGTCCAATAGCTATAGTATGACAACCAATGCCTGGTCAGTGTCGTATGTCCACGCGCCGGCGACACCCTTCCCACAGGCGGTTTTGACATGGCAACCCCTCGGTTATTGGCGGTTAGATGAAGGGCCGGATGATGGGAACGGCGACGATGGCGTCCTTGCTCTCGATTCCGGCGGCGGCAATAACGGCATCTACACCAATGCGTATCTCGGCGTTTCAGGTTACAGCTCAATCACGGATCCCAGTGAAACGGCGGCGGACTTTAGTGCTGTTGCCTACCCGAATAGCGCCGTTGTTGGCATCCAGGGAATAAACTTCGCTGCTCCAACCAATACCAGTTCGACTTTGTCCGTCGGCGTTTGGGTTAATGGAACGTCCGCTGCCAATAACGGCGGTATTGTCGCCAAAGGCTATCTCAACGCGGAACAGTTTGTTGTGGACACAACCGGCGGCAAGTATCGGTTTTCGGTTTATAATGCTGGCGGCGCCCTTTACAGCGCCGTGGCAGCGTCGGGCCCGAATGGAACCTGGCAGTATGTTGTCGGTGTGTGCAATGAAGCCAGTAGCAACGTCACGATTTATGTTAATGGCCTGCAGTCTGGCAGCGTTGCAATTCCGTCGGGGAGCGGATTGCTGAACTCCAGCGCGCCGATGACGATCGGCGCCCGAAGCACGTCATCCACGTCCGGATATGATTTGCAGTTTAGCGGTGAACTCGACGATGTGGCGGTCTTCAATTACGCGCTCTCGGCTGCGCAGGCGGCCACCCTCTATGAGTCGGGCGGCTACACGATTCCGATCTCTTTTATTGCTCCGCTGCCGCCGGCCAATGTCGTGTTCCAGGCGAACCAGACCATGACGATTCCGGCGACACTTTTCAGTGTGTCGTCCATCGGTTACTATTGGACCAACCTGACCACCGCCACTGTCCTCGCATCGGGTGGAACCAACGCCCTTGCAAATCTGAACGCAACCTTGACCATTCCGAACGCTTCCCCCAGCCTGAGTGGCGACCAATTGGAACTGGTTGCCACCAACGCCGACACTTCCACCAACTGGTTCGTCACTTTGTTCAGTCCGGCGCCGCCGGTAACGCTGAGCTACACCAGCCCCATTCTTTATTCCAACTATTTCAACGGAGGGACGTGGTCGATTGGCGGCATGCCAGTGACAGCGGCCAACAGTCTGGTCGGCGGCACCAATACCACATGGGTTGATGCGTTGGGAACTAATGACACTGGCCGCATGCAGGCCAACGGCGTTCCCACGACTGCGTTGGCAGATGGCTGGCTGTTGCCACTTACGCCGGACGCCGGTTATGTTTACACTGCGACCGCTTCGCTGACGTTTAGTGGCAATCCGGGCAGTTGGGCCTGTCTGGGTTTTGTGCAGCACGTCCCGATTAACGCGGCTGTTGGCAGCGGGCAGTTCAATCAAAGCGGTGTCAACGGTTATGATTGGATTCTCCTGAATGAATCCAGTGGAAACGCGGAGTATTTTGCGGGGGCGAGTGGTAATGGGACAGTCACCAATGTGAATAACTTTTTCACCGCCGGCACCGGAACCCACACAGTAACGGTCACATTGGATACGACGGGCACTCAATGGATTATGTATGCTTATATTGATGGCGTTTCAGCGGGGACAAATACCTATGCCAGCAACCCGCCAATCAGCGGCGTTGGAATTGGCCAAAACGCCTTGAGCACTCCCGGGGATATTCAGTGGAATTACTTCTCGCTGTCTCAAGTGGCGCCCGGCGGCGTTCCGCCCTATCTCCTTAATCCAGTGCCGCCAACCAATAGCATCGTGCTGACAAACGCGACGGTGGCGATTTCAGCGACGGCCTTCGGCTCGGCGCCCCTCGGTTATTATTGGAGCAACAACGGCGCGGTTATCGCGTCGGGTTCAACCAACAACATGGCGCCGCTCTCCGCCAACCTCAGCGTTTCCAGCAGCAGCCTGAGCGCCGGCCAATTGGAATTGGTTGTGACCAACGCCTATGGCACCAACATCACCGTCATCACGCTGGTGTCTCCAATCAACCCCTACCCAGGAACGATTCAACACTCGGTGGCAGGCAATCTGTTGACCCTAAGTTGGCCGACGAATCTAGGTTGGACGCTTCAGGTGCAGACAAACTCTGTAATCGGCACCAATTGGGTCGATGTGACAGGCTCGACTTCGACCAATCAAATCATTATTCCGATTTATACGAACGTCAGCAGTGTGTTCTATCGTCTATTTTACCCTTGATTCCAAACCGATCAGCCAGGTGCCAAGTTACATTTTGTGACAAACATATCAAGTTTGACAGGGAAGATTGCATCGGCATCGGAAAACTGTCGGCTGACTTCTCAAAAAAGATCTTGTATGTTTAGATCGAAGGCCGGCGGCGCATTTACGCTCATTGAATTGCTGGTCGTGACAGCAATCATCGCGATACTCGCGTCGCTGCTCCTGCCGGCTTTGAGCAATGCCAAAATAGCGGCAAAAGAGGCAAACTGTAGAAGTAATCTAAGGCAGTTGAGTTTGGCGGAGGCTTTATATGTCAATGACTACAACGGTAATATGTTTCCGTATCCGAGCGGCAGTGCGCTGACATGGATTCCCGTGCTTCGCCCTGTCTATGGCAATGTGGATAATGTGGTAATCTGCCCCATGACTACCATCCAGAATCCGCAGCCAGGAGTCCCAACACCAGGTGACTACAAGACAGCCTGGTATTATAACCCCGGTTCAACCACCAACGTTAATGCCAGCTATACCATGAATGGCTGGCTTTATGGCGGCGGATTTACGTTTCAGGGTGTCGGACCTGCGGGTAACCCTACTGCCGAAGCGTTTAAGAAGGACGCGGGAGTAAGCGCGCCGGCTAGAATCCCGGTCTTTGGGGATGGGATTTGGCCGGATGCCTGGCCCGAAGACAACAATCCAAGCGGCCAGGGGATCGACGAGCCCGTTAACGACTTGCAGACGGGATTCGCTAGCGTTGGACCTGGTGGAGGCCAGGGAATGGATAGGTACTTGATTGCCCGGCATGGTCCCAAGCGGCCCAACGTGCCGCCGGCAAACGCGAATCTTACCAAGCCTTTGCCTGGCGGGATTAACATGGGCTTTTTTGACGGGCATGTGGAAAGTGTGTCGTTGGAAAGCCTTTGGAGTCTTTTCTGGCATCCAAATTGGACGTCTCCTCCAAGACCTATAAATGCTGCGCCTGGGAGTTAACAAGTTGCTTTTGGTATTGACAAGCTTTGCGCTTGGGCGATTTAATACCATTTCTCATATCAAATCGGAATTCAGTCGTTCTGCCCCATCCGGCGCTTTTTCTTGGGATGAAACTAAACGTCGTTGAAAAAAGGATCGCGACCCGATAAAATCGCACCTACAGTGATTACGAACCGAATCAACCAATAATCTTGTCCTGTGTTGTATGATCCAAAATTGACGGCGGCGTTGCTGCGCAAGGAATCGCCTTTGCGTCCGACGCTGGCCATGGTGCTGGGGAGCGGGTTTCAACATGCTTTGACGCATCTGGAGGTCACTCGCGAAATCGCTTACGGACAGTTGCCGGGATTTCCGACGGTGGGAGTGACGGGGCACGCGGGGAAGTTGGTGCTGGGGCTTTTTAACAAGACGCCGGTGCTGGCGCTGAAGGGGCGCGCGCATTATTACGAGGGGCATGAGATGGAGCGCCTGACTTTCCCGGTGCGGGCGCTGGCGGAATTTGGGATCCGAACTTTATTATTGACCAACGCGGCGGGGGCGGTGAACCGGTCTTATCGGGCGGGGGATTTTATGGCGCTGGAGGACCATATCAATTTCATGGGGGTCAATCCGTTGCGCGGGCCGCCCCTGCCGGGACTGCCGCGTTTCGTGGATTTGACGAGGGTTTATGACCCTCGCTTGATCGAGCTGGCCCAGCAGGCGGCCAAGGCGAGCAAGCTGCGTTTGCGCACAGGAACTTATCTGGCGGTCTGCGGGCCGAATTACGAGACGCCGGCGGAAATTCGCGCGTTCCGGCGGCTGGGCGCCGATGCCGTCGGGATGAGCACGGTGCCGGAAGCCATTGTGGCGCGGCAATGCGGGATGACGGTGGCGGGCGTGTCGTGTATAACGAATATGGCCGGCGGCGACGCCAAGTCCGGCGTGCTGGTGCATCAGGACGTGCTGACGATGGGCGAAAGCAAGAAGGACGAAATGGCGAAATTTCTCAAGGTCTTCAGCGAGCTGGCCGTCCGCCGCAAAGGGTCGCACTAGATTTTCCAATAGGGTTTGGAACTGGCGTCGATTTGTTCGAATAGTTGGCGAATGGGGGCGGGAATTTGATCCATCGCCTCGGCGATGCGCGCGCCCACCCGGCTGTCATATTCGCCAATGCGAAATTGTGTCAACAATTCGGAAAGCGCTTTCTTTTGGTTGGGCATGGTGCGCGCGGGGTCCAGGCGGGTTTCCAGGTCGGCGTTGGAAAGGGTGACGGCGGGAAAGGCGCGCAAAATCGCGATCGAGTTTAGCAGGTATCCTTCCAATTCCGGAAAATCCAGGGTGATGACTTGCTGTTCGGGAAGTTTCAGTTGCTCGACAATCTTTTTGCGGGTGCGGCTGGCTTGTTCGCTGCCGTTGCCGAAGATGGCGAAGACCAGGGTGTGGACAAAGTTGCTCAACGCAATGCGCGTGTTGGCATAGTAATGCAGGGTGCAGGCGCCTTCGGAATCGAGAAATTGCATTTTGATGTGGAAGTTAAATTTCCGCGCCCAGGCTTCGAAGATCGGAATGTGTTCGGCTTCCTCGACAAACACAATGGCCTCGGCCTCGAAGCTAAAGGACGGCTTGACTCCCAATTGCTCGATCACCTCGCCGGCATCCGTCGCCGTGACCGGCAGGGCCACGGTGCAATTATTCTCGTCGCGTTGCACGATAAAGAGCGACGAGATTGGACAGGACGCAGCAATGGCTGTGGAGTGCGTCGCCACAAAAACACGTTTCGTGCGGGCTTCGTCGCGCAGGAAATGAAAAAGCTCCATCTGCGCTTTCGGATGCAAATACGTTTCCGGTTCCTCGATGCAGACCCATGAACCCGGCTTGGCCAAAACGATCTTGGCCACAATCGCCACGAGGGAACGGGTGCCGAAGCTCATCTGGTCCATCGAATAGACCAAGTCCTCATCGCTCGAATCGATCAGCCCGAGGGTGGCGGCGTTCTGGATGGTCGGCGTGTACAATTTCCCCAGGTGCGGGACTAATTTTGAAACTTCCGCTTCGATTTTGCGAAATTGTTTCGGCTTGTTGTTGTAAAG
>DASRLE010000377.1:0-18392 GCA_035648615.1 Saccharimonadales bacterium (SeqCode)
CAAACAGTCCCTCCCTCCCCCCGACAAAAAGCCGCCCCATGCCGTCGCAGGCCATGGCCAAAAACGATTCACGACGATCGGAAGCGATGGAAACGATCTTGAGCCGCGGATCGTGCGCCGCAAAATTTCCTCCCTGCCGGCAACCTGTCAACAAGACTGCGCCCAACAGCCACGCCCCAAACCAGCGGAACCAGCATCCAACGAAAGAAATCATGTTTGACAATGGAACTGGGTTCCAGTGTGAAACGATAACGAGGCCCCAGAACGCTTAAAAGCAAATAAAAGCCGTCCAAAAGCGTGTGGGTGCATTTCACTTTTATTTGGCTTTGGCATTCTCGGGCAAGGACTTTGGCAAAGTCCTTGCCCGAGACCCGCCCACGCCAAAAAAGTAAATTGCGTCCCGATCATTAGTGATCGTGGCCGGCATAAATCCACATCGACTCCGTCTGGCCGGCGCGCTCGAATCCGCACTTGCGATAGAATCCGATGGCGCGTCCATCGGCGGCGAGCATGTGCTGATGAAACCCGTCGTAATGCTTGAGCAGCATCCGCATCAACTGCGTCCCGATGCCGCGCCCCTGATACTCTGGCAGCACCAGCAAGTGCGGGTAATAAACGACCAGGCAACCGTCTGAGATGGCATTGCCAAGCCCGACGAGCAGGGCGCCATCCCAAGCCGTCACCAATGAGTGAGACGCCCGAAGCGCCTTATGCAATAACTCAGGTTTCTCCGCCGCCGACCATTCATTCGCCCGGTAAAGAGCAAGGACCCCGTCCAGCGGCAATTCCCGCGTCTCACTATAGTGAATGGTATTGGTCACGCTGTTTGCGAATAAACACTCGTGTAATGTTCGACTGTGGGAAATGGATCATAGTAATGATGCAACATCCTTTTCCATTCGGCAAACTGGGGCGAGCCGCGAAATCCTTTGGTATGCGACTCGAGATCAGCCCATCGCACGAGCAAAATATACCGATTCGATTTCTCGACACAGCGGTGCAGCTCATGCGACAAGTAACCCGCCGCGCTGCTGATATACTGCGACGCAACCGCAAAATCCTTCTCAAAGGACATTTCTTGCCCGGCGCGGACATCCAAAATTACCGCTTCAAGAATCATGGCGGAAAAATCTTACCCACACTTCAAACCATTTGCAACGCCGTCGCCGCAACCATCCAGCCCAGAATCGATCCGTTCATTGGCATTTAAATTGCTTTCAATATCTACCTGCGGCAACTTAAGGCTAATTGCATCAAATTAAGCCAAAGCGAATAATTTTATGACATACACAAGAACTGGAAGTCATCTTCCTCGAAGGACTTTCCTCAATATAAAAGGGGCTTTCCTAATATTCCTGGCTTTTCTCGGCGGGCCTGCCGCACTGGACGCCCAACCCCAATACACTTATACTGCAAACGCGGACGGAACCTCTATTACTTTGAATCATTATGGTGGTCTGGGGGGCAGTGTAATCATTCCGACCAATATTAATGGGTTTACCGTCACTGCCCTTGGATATGCGTTCTATGGGATTCCACTCGGATCCAGTGTTGACGTAACGAGCGTCGTCGTTCCCGACAGTGTTACAAGCATAGGGGACGAAGCATTCTATTACTCTTCCGCGACCTCGGTTACACTTCCCGAAAGCCTCACCAACTTTGGCGCCTCCGTTTTTGCCTTTTCCAGCCTGAGAAGCGTTGCCATCCCAAACGGCATAACGACCCTCGGGGATGGTATGTTTGCAGAATGCGCCAACCTGACCAATGTCGTCATTGCCAACAGCGTCACAGACCTCGGCGGTGCTGCATTCAGTGGCTGCGCTAAACTGACGAGCGTCATACTGCCAGACAACATTGTCATCATTCCGCGTTGGACGTTCGCAAATTGCGGTTTAACCAACATGACGTTTTCCAGCAACGTCACCAGCATCGGGGATTCTGCGTTTGTTGGATGTCAATTTACAAATATCGCCATTTCCCGTGCCATCACAAACATTGGACCCGGCGCCTTTTCGTCCTGCACCAACCTTGTCGCCATAACGGTGGATGAACAAAACCCTGTTTATCGCTCGATCAACGGTGTGCTGTTTGACAAGGCGCAAACAACGCTGGTCCAGTATCCAACAGGCCTCGGGGGAAGCTACACCATTCCTGCGGGTGTCGGCAATATCGGAGATTCCAGCTTTAATGGATGTGTAAACATGAATCTCACGATTCCCACCAGCGTTACCAACATCCAGGACTTTGCGTTTGAAAATAGTTACCTGTCGAACATTGTGATTCCCGGGAGCGTAACCACCATTGGGGACGGCGCATTTGAGCTCTGCTTCAACCTTATCGACTTGACCATTCCCGCCAGCGTTACCTCGATGTACCTTAGCGCCGTCAATTACGAGCCTAGTTTGCTCGGCATCCATTTCATGGGCAATGCCCCGCTTTTCGTACCGGAAATCTTTAGCCCCGAGGGTACTCCGTTTTTTTATCTGCCTGGCACAACCGGATGGTCCACTTACATCAATAATTATGCTGTTCCGGCCGTCCTATGGAACCCGCAAATTCAGACCAGCGACGGGGGTTTCGGCATTAGCAATGGGCAATTTGGCTTTAATATCACGGGTCCGCAAATTCGCTCGCTGAGGGTGGAAACATGTACTAATCTGAGCAACCCCGTTTGGACTCCGTTGACGAACCTAATCTCCTCCTACCTCTCAACCGGTTCATTTTATTTTAGCGATCCTCAGTGGACAAATAACCCTAACCGCTTTTACCGCCTCAGCATCCCCTGAACCCCGAACAGCCATGACTGACGCACCGAAACGTGTGTATTGTTAAGGATTGACGCCAAAATGTGGGGGCGCAAAAACCTGGAAAAATTAAGGATGTTTGCTGGTTTGAGGGCCGCTGCACCCGCAGTTGGAAGTCAGTCCGGATCCGGCGCAAGCCTCCCAATCGGGTCAAACAGAATTATTGCTGTTGCGTTCTACCGGTTGCGGCGTATCAATTCAGAACAATAACCAACCAAACCATTATGAAATTTAAAATCGAAAATATTATCTCCGTCCTGGCGGTTCTTGCCGGGATCAATCAGGCTGCCGCCCAAACCTGGACGGGTACCAGCGCGCGCACGGATGTCAACTGGCTTTCTGTCGCCTCTTCGTCGGATGGAACGAAACTGGTGGCCGCCGGCAATTACCCTACTTGGTCGGCCTATGTCTCGACCAACTCAGGAGGCACTTGGATCGAGTGCCTGACCAATATCGGCTTTAGCAGCGTCGCCTCTTCATCGGATGGAACGAAACTAGCCGGCGGGCAAGAATACAGTGGTTTCATTTTCACCTCCACAAACTCGGGAGGGACTTGGACGCAAACCAGCGCGCCTCAACGATTTTGGGAGTATCTGGTCTGCTCGGCGGATGGCACGAAATTGTTGGCGGTGGGACAGGCAGGTCAGCCCGGCCCTGTTCAGCTTTATGCCTCGCGGGATTCGGGAAACACATGGACGGTGACGAGCGCGCCGGCGACCAATTGGAGTGGAATCGCCACTTCGGCCGATGGCGTCAAGCTGGTCGCGTCAATCGGCGGCAACGGCGTTTTTTATACCTCGACCGATTCCGGCACAAATTGGACGGCCCAAACCAACGAGCCCACCATCTGGTGGGGCGCGATGGCTTCGTCGGCCGACGGCACAAAGCTGGTGGCAACAACGGTCGGGACCGGCATTTATACTTCAACCAATTCGGGGACTAACTGGACGCAACAAACCAACGCGCCTGATCAAGACTGGACCGCCGTCGCTTGCTCGGCGGATGGGACAAAATTGATCGCGGCTGTCCGAAGCGGATTTGGCGACGGCGCTCCCGGCCCCATTTATACTTCGTCCGACTCGGGGGTGACTTGGACCTCGAACAATCTAGCGCCCGAATTTTGGACGTCGGTCGCCTCGTCAGCCAATGGAAGCAACTTCGTGGCCTGCTCGTCTCGAACAACACCCACCACCAACGGGTACAGCGTCCTTGACCAGATTGTCACCTCGACGCCGCACCTATGGATGCCGCCCCCGATGCCTTCCGGTACGAACGTCGTTATAACATGGCCGTGGCCTGCGGATGGTTTTCAATTACAGCAAAAATCAAACGCCATGGCCGCCACCTGGACAACAATAACAAACTCGCCCCTCATAACAAACTTTCAGAACTCAGTCACTTTACCTTTGGCGAGCATTCAGAGCTTGTTCCAGCTCAAAAAATAGTGCGCAGAAGTGACAACGGTGACTGAGCGGGTCCTGGTTTCAAATGCGGATTTTGCGAGGATATTGTTCGTTGGCTTCGTAGTAGGTTTTCTTTAACTTGATGAGGGGATCGTCGGCGGAGGGCTGGATGGTTCCCTTGGCATCGGTGGCCCGGGATACAAGGGTGTGTTCCCCTGCGGAAGGATTTTGCCACTCGTAATTCCAGAATGACCACGCGTATTGGGAGTGTTGGCTGTGGTCAATCCGGGCGGGCAGCCAAGGACCCTCGTCGATCTTCAGCTCCACGCTGCGCAGCGGGGTGCCGTCGGACCAGGCCATGCCGCTGATGGTTACAGTTCCGTTGGGGCGGCGCATCGCGGCGGCGACGATCGATTTCACATTCAGGCGCGTCACACTGGTTTCGCGCCAGACCATGCCGTCGGGCCGCTCTTCGCCGCGGATGGTGACATAATCCCGAGCCATAAACCGGCCCATGAAGCGGCGGTCCCGGATTTCGATGCGTTTGAGCCATTTGACCCACGCGATCCCGTACCAGCCAGGCACGATCAATCGCAAAGGGAACCCATGCTTTGGCTCGAGCGGTTTCCCATTCATTTCATAGGCCAGCAGAATTTTATCCCGCAACGCATCCGTCACCGAAAGGCTGCGGCCAAAATTTTGCAAATAGTCATGGCCCTTGATCTTTTCGGTCTTTTCGTCCGCGCCAAAGAACACCACCTCGATGCCCTGGGATTTGAGGCCGCATTCTTTGAGCAACCGCCCCAACGGCGCGCCGCCCCAGCGGGCGTTGCCTACGGCGCCCATGAACGTCTTGGCCGACCCATTCCCCGAACACTCCAGCGTTGCCGTAATCTCCGCATGATGCCGCGACTTGAGATCCTCCAACGAAAATGATTTGGGCCGCTTGACCAATCCCGTGACCTCCAATCGCCACTGGGCCGCATCTATCGTTGCGGCGCCATAATGGTTGACCGCAAAAAAATCCGGCAGCGGCGTCGTCCAGGCCGGAAGCTGATCCAACGAAAGCATCGGACGGTCGGCCGGCACGGGCAGTGGATCGAGAAAAGGAACCGGAATGCCGGGCGCCGCACTGCCGCCCGCCAGCGAAAAGTTTGCCCAAGCCAGCGCCATGGCAGCCGCACTCCCCTTAATCATATCGCGACGGTTGACGGCCAATGGCATGAGCGAAGGTATAGCGGTCTTAAGACCCAAACACAAATCCGAATTTGCCGGCGCTAAACCGCGGGTCAATGGGTCATTGGTTGATCAGAACCATGGCGATGGCGTTTTCGACCGCTTGCACCGGTTTGGCGGGTTTGGGGAGGGCTTGAGCGGCCGCAAGCAAAGGTTCCAGACCCGCAGTGCTCTCGACCAGACGCAGCGCATACTCGGATTTGACGGCGTAATTAACGTTTTGCGGCACGACCCCCGAGACGCGCATCACGGCCATATCATTCAGCCGCGCGACGACGATGCCGACGACTTCGCCGTTGACATCGCAGAGCGGGCCGCCCGAATTGCCGGGCTGGACCGGCACGCTGATTTGGTATTCGGTGGGATCATCCTGCATCCCGGCAAGGCTGCTGATTTTGCCGTCAGTGTACTTGGGTTCCACTCCTTGCATCTCGATGTTGGGGAAACCGATGGTGAAGACTTCATCTCCCAAATCCGCGCTGCTCTTGTGGGAAAGGGCCAGGGGCAGGAATTTGCCTCCGTCCACTTTGAGGAGGGCCACGTCATTTACTCGGTCCACGTCAATGACTTTGGCGGGATAGTACTGTTTCTTGTAATAAACCTTAATTTTTCCGGCCTCCTTGACCACATGATAGTTGGTCAGCAGATAGCCATTTTGCGTTACGAAAAATCCAGAGCCGATGCCGCGCAAGCCCCGGCGGTCGGGAATGGCCGCTTCCTGGCCTCCCGAGGGCTCGGAAGAAGGCCCGACCCGAGCCGCAGTGTGGCCTTCCTTGATGATGGCGCTTGGGATTTCGTTTCTCGCGCAAATGTGTCCAACATCATAGGCGCGAATGGTCTGTTCGTAGCCGAACCGATTGATGTAGCTGAAGTTGCCAGTCAACTTTGCCATGAACGACGCGCTTTGATTATCGGTGAAGATATGGGGCAGATTGCGCACGAAAACGGTGGCTGGCACACCTTGGCCTGGCGCAGGGTCGATGAGTGCGCCATTTTCCACGATCTGCAGAATCTTCGCCCCGGCGAACCGAATCCACCCGGCTTGGGGTTTTCGCAAGTCATAGATCACGCCATCGACCTCCCGGAAAAAGCCGCCGCGAATGGCTTGTTCGAGCGACTGTTCGGTTTGGAGGTCTGTCGTCCGTTTTGACTCGGCGACGGCTTGCGCCGTGATGCCCCATGAATCCAAAAAATCCCGCGGAAGCTGGTCCGCAGTCACCGTCGTGCCGCCACTGGCATACAGCAGGACGATCCGTCCTCCGCTGACGATGTGGACATCCTGGATTTGAACGTAAGAGGCGCCGGCGATCGTGACGGCGGTCATTTTATTGCTGGCCAAGGCAGGCAGGGCAAGAAGAGCAAGCAGTATCCCGACCAGAAGGTTCATGCGGCCAGTATCCCATGAAATCTGCGGTCTTTCAAGTGGCCATGCCAGCGGGCAGGTGATTAGGTCACGGCACCACACGCACGCGATAAAAACGACTCGCATTGGTGGCGGCGCCAGGATCGGTAAGTTGGAGAACGCTGTTGCTTAGAATCTGGTTGGTGGCGAGATCAGTCGATGGCTGGCGATTGCGCGCGTCTTGCCTGATTCCACGGACAATGCAATCAGGACCTTGGCCACCGGCGATCGGGAGTATCCTTCGCTTGGTTGGGTCGCCGCGCTGGTCGATGGATCGCCCGCCGCCCGAAAGTCCGCCACTCGCACGAGCGCGCGATGGTTAAATTATTATTGTCAGCCGGACACCTTGCGCGCCGTCAATCGCCGCCCGCCTATCCGGGGCGGGACATGAAACCCACCCGATGACGGAAAAGTTCAATTCTTTTCTGCAAAGTCTCAGTGACAGGGAATTTACGTATGCGTACATTCGCCCGCATGATCCGTTGGAGAAGTTTTTGTCCAACAGGAGCGCGCATGGCGGCCCTGTTCCTGGTGGCCGTTCAGGCGTTGGCGGCGGATTCCTCTTCGCGCCGCCTGGATTCTGGCTGGGAATATTATAAGGGCGGTCTGGGCGGCATTTGGGAGGTTTGGCGCGGCAGCAAGGCCAGTGATAATGTCGCTTGGACTCCTGTCCAGTTGCCTCATTGCTTTAACGCGTTCGACGCGGTGGACCCCGATGTTCATTATTATCAAGGTCCCGGTTGGTATCGCAGCCGCGTGGCGGTGGCCAATCCTTTTGCGGGTGGACGCACCCTGCTGCATTTCGAGGGCGCGGGGCAGAAGACGCAGGTTTATGTGGGTCTTGAAAAAGTCGGCGCGGAGCATGTCGGCGGTTATGATGAGTTCACGGTGGATATCACGGACGCGGCCAAGGGCAATACTGTGCCTGTCGCGGTGATGTGCGACAATTCGCGCGACTTGGAAATGATTCCGTCCAACTTGAGCGATTTCACTTTGTATGGCGGCCTTTATCGTCATGTCGATCTGGTCTATGTCCCGGCGATTTCGCTCGAAAGGGTGCATGTGGAACCGGCGCTGACCAGCGCAGACGATGCGACGGTTAAGGTTCGGGGCCGGCTTTATAATCCCGCTTCGCTGGCTGACGAAGTGACGGTGTCGGTCGAAGTCCGTGACCCGGATGGCGCGGTGGTTCTGAGCGCCACCCAAAAATTGACGCCGTGGACTGGCGAGAAAGAAATCGCCGCCGGCGCCATACCCAAAGCACGGCTCTGGTCGCCGTCGAGTCCTGCGCTTTACGTTTGCGCGGTGACGATGAAGTCGGCTCACGGCGGGCAAACGACGACGACGCATTTCGGTTTGCGATCCTATCAATTTGTCGAGCACGGGCCGTTCAAGCTCAATGGGGAACGCCTCCTTTTGCGCGGCACGCAATATCACCAGGATCACGCCGGGGTGGGCGCGGCGGTCAGCGACGGCGACACGCGGCAGGCCTTGCGCATGATTAAGGAGATGGGCGCGAATTTTGTCCGGCTCGGTCACTACCAGCAATCGCCGCTGGTGCTGGATTTGTGCGATCAGTTGGGGCTGCTGGTTTGGGAGGAAATTCCCTGGTGCCGCGGCGGCGTGGGAGGCGGGCGTTACCGCCAGCAAGCGCGCGACATGCTGGCCGACTTGATCGACCAGCATTACAACCATCCGGCGGTTATCCTTTGGGGCTTGGGCAACGAAGACGATTGGCCGGGTGACTTCGAGCATATCAATAAGGAGGACATCCGCGCCTTCATGTCCGAGTTGAACGCGGAGGCCCATCGGCTGGACCCGTCGCGGCTGACCTGCATTCGGCGCTGCGAATTCTGCAAGGATATTCCCGACGTGTATTCGCCCAGTATCTGGGCCGGGTGGTATTCGGGCCGTTACGCCGAATATCGCGCCGCGACGGAAAAAGCGATCAAGGACGTCCCCCGCTTCTTCCACGCCGAATGGGGCGGCGACAGTCATCCGGACCGGCACTCCGAAGATCCGGAAAAAGTGCTGGGCAACGTCGCCACCGGCAAAGGCACCGTCGAAACCGGACTGGCTTACAAACGCGGGGGCGGCAACGTCCGCGTTTCCAGCGACGGCGACTGGTCGGAAACCTACATCTGCAATCTTTTTGACTGGTGCCTCAAGGAACAGGAAACCATGCCGGACCTGACCGGCAGCGCCCAATGGATTTTCGAGGATTTTGCCACGCCGCTGCGGCCCGAGAACCCCATCCCGCGTGTCAACGAGAAAGGCTTGACCGAACGCGACCTGACGCCCAAGGAAGGCTATTACGTGTTCCAATCCTATTGGGCGGAGAAGCCGATGGTTCATCTTTATGGCCACACCTGGCCGGTTCGTTGGGGAGAGCCGGGCGAACAGAAGTTGGTGCGCGTTTACTCCAATTGCGGCGAGGTGGAGTTGTTCGTCAACGGCCAATCGGACGGTGTCAAGCATCGCGACAGCGCGGATTTCCCCTGCGCCGGCCTTCGCTGGATGACACCCTTGCCCGAGGGAACCAATACGTTGAAAGCGATCGGACACCAGAATGGCGTCGAGACGTCCGATGAAATCACCTTCGAGTATCAGACAACCAAATGGTCCGCGCCGGCGCTGCTGACCCTCAAGGAAGTGGCGCGGGAGGGCGATGTGTTCACTCTCGAAGTTCGCGCTTATGACAAGTCGAACGTCTGGTGTCTGGATGCGACGAATGTGGTGCGCTTCAGTTTGGCCGGAGATGGTGTGTTGTTGGATGACTTGGGCACGGTGCGGGGTTCGCGCGTGGTGCAACTGGCCAACGGGCGCGCCTGGATTTCCGCGCGGCTGACCGGACTGGCCGTGGCGGGTGTGGCCACCGAAGGACTGCCGCCGGTTTTCGCCAACATCGGCCCTCCTGTCAAGGTGAATGTCGGGGCCATTGATCACGCCCGCATCCTCAAGGAGGCGGATGAGGCGATGGCGGCGGCTCCGGTGACCATCACCTCTTCGCGGGCGAAGTTGAGCGAAGGCGGGCCGAACGATTATTATTCCAATGGCGATTATTGGTGGCCCGATCCGTCCAAGCCCGACGGCCTCCCTTATATTCAGCGCGACGGCCAATCCAATCCGAATAATTTCAACGATCACCGCACCGCCCGGCGGACTTTGCGCGACAACGTGGCCGCCCTCGGCGCGGCTTACAAGCTGACGGGTGACGACCGTTACGTGGCCAAGGCGGTCGAGTTCCTGCACATTTTTTTTCTGGATCCGAAAACGCGCATGAACCCCAATTTCCAATTTGCCCAGGCCGTGCCCGGTCGCAGTCCGGGGCGCGGCATTGGTATTATTGACGGGTTGCATATTATCGAGGTGCCGCTGGCCATTGAGGCGATGGAAAATTCGGCGGCCTTCCCGCCCGAAGTTCTCGCCGGTTTGAAGAAGTGGTTTGGCGATATGGCGCATTGGATGGAGACGAGCAAAAATGGCCACGAGGAAGCCGCCGCCAAGAACAACCACGCCGTCGCCTTTTACCTGCAACTGGCCATCTTCTCCCAATTCGCGGGTGACGAGGCGCGCCTTGAGGCCTGCCGGCGGCAGTTCAAAACGGTTTTCGTCGCGAAGCAAATGGCGCCGGATGGGAGCTTCCCGCGCGAGCTGGCCCGCACCAAGCCGTACGGCTATTCGATCTTTCAATTGGATAACATGGCCTCGCTCTGCCAGGTGCTTTCGACGCCGGATGACAACCTGTGGACCTTCACCCTGCCGGACGGGCGCGGCATGCGCAAGGCGATGGAATTTCTTTACCCATTCCTGGCGGACAAATCGAAGTGGCCGCACAAACCCGATGTGCAGGCGTGGAACGCGTGGCCGAGCCGCCAGCCTTCGCTTCTCCTGGCGGGGCTGGCCTTGGGCGATCCAAAATGGGTTGGCCTTTGGAAGAAAATGACTCCCGAAATTTCCGATGAAGAGGTCCGGCGCAACATCGCCATCACCCAACCTCTGCTCTGGCTGAAAAATGAAAATTAAAATTCGCCCCCTGTTGTTCGCCGTTTTGGTTTCTGTCCTCGCGTCCGCGCGCGGCGAGGAAATGCCGGAAAGTCTCACCCCCGCTCCGCCGCCCACGCCGCGCATCCATGGCCCGTCTATTTTCGGCGTCCGGCCCGGCTCGCCTTTTTTGTATCGCATCCCCGCCACCGGCGAAAGGCCCATGGAATTTTCGGTCAAGAAGCTGCCCGCCGGCCTGCAAGTTGATTCCGCCACCGGCGAAATTACCGGCACGCTGACGAGCGCAGGAAAATACGAAATCGTGCTGCGCGCCCAAAATGCCTTGGGCAAAAGCGAAAAGAAATTCCGCATCGTCGTCGGCGACAACATCTCACTCACGCCCGCCATGGGGTGGAACAGTTGGAATTGCTGGGGCAGCCATGTCACCGCCGAAAAAGTGCTGCAAAGCGCCCGAGGCATGGCTTCCAATTTGATCGATCATGGCTGGACCTACATCAACATCGACGACGCCTGGCAGGGAGTGCGCGGCGGCCCGTTCAATGGCATCCAAGGCAACACCAATTTTTCGGACATGAAGGGCCTGTGCGACCAAATTCACGGCATGGGACTCAAGGCGGGAATTTATTCCACGCCGTGGACGACTTCCTACGCCACTCACATTGGCGGCAGCGCCGAAAACCCCGAAGGAACATGGTCCAAACCCACGGTGCAAAAGAAAGGCCGAGTCAATAAAAAGATTTTGCCGTGGGCCATCGGACGCTATTCCTTCGCCAGCAACGACGCCCAACAATGGGCGGCGTGGGGCATTGATTACCTCAAGTATGACTGGAACCCCAACGAAGTCCCGGAAACCCGGGAGATGGCCGGCGCATTGCGAGCGGCCGGGCGCGACGTCGTCTTCAGTCTATCCAACTCCTCGCCTTACACCAACATGCCCGGGCTTTCCCACTACGCCAATTCGTGGCGCACCACCGGCGACATTCGCGACACTTGGGCCTCAATGAGCGCGAAGGGTTTTTCCCAGGATAAATGGGCGCGCTACTCCGGTCCCGGACATTGGAACGACCCCGACATGCTGGTCGTCGGGCAAGTCGGCTGGGGTTCGCCGCACCCCACTCACTTGACCGCCGACGAGCAATACACCCACATCAGCCTATGGTGCCTATTATCCGCGCCGCTGCTCATCGGCTGTGATTTAGGCAAGGTCGATGCTTTCACCCTGGGCGTGCTATCCAACGACGAAGTCCTCGCGCTCGACCAGGACGCCTTGGGTCAGCAAGCCCGCTGCATCGCCACCAACGGCGACATCAAAATCTACGCCAAAGACCTCGAAGACGGCTCCAAGGCCGTCGGTCTCTTCAACGTAGGCACCAACAATACCACCGCAACCCTCCAGTGGTCGGACTTAAAATTGCACGGCAAACGGATGGTGCGCGATCTCTGGCGTCAAAAAGACCTCGGCCGTTTCGCCAGCCAATTCGAAACCCCAGTGCCGCCCCACGGCGTGGTCCTGATCCGCCTCGACAAACGCAGGGAGTAAATAATAAAAACTCGCCTTATCCCCGAGCTGGATTACAAACATCTTATTGAAGCTACGATTTTTTGCGTTAAGATAATCTCAATGCAACGTCAAATTCGCATTCAGTAAAACGAAAGTTATCCGTGTTTAATAGAGCAAATGTACGGTTTGACCCCTTTGATGTTTAATATTCTAATAACTGTCCGCCGGAGTTCTGGACGAATTGAAGGATTCCTCTCAGGCGGGCGCCACCGGGCTTGATTGGATTCAAGCTTGACAGAGGGTTAAATGAAAGTCATCTTGCCGTGCATTGAGAGCCCTTAGAATTCGACATTTTTGGCGGATCGTTAATTGCGGCGTAATCGGGCTCGGAATGTGGGTGATACACGTCGATGGCCAACCCGAAATATTGCGGCGGACTAACCCGGACGTAATTTGCTGGTCGATTTATTTTGATTGTGATGCCGCTGTTCCCGTTGCGCAGTGTCGCTTACTCCCTAAGACAACCCCGACTGCACCAGCGCGGACCATAACAAAGCTGTAACCAAAAATATGAAAATTCTTGAGCATATTACTATCCTCCTCGATTCTGTTTGCAGCCCGCGAGAAATGCTCGCAATTGTCCTAATCGTTGCTGCCGGTTGCGCAAGCCCTGTAAGGCCCGTGCAAACCCAAGTAAACGAAACGAGTGCCAAGTCTCCTGAACCGCGACTCGAAGTTAGATGGTCAACCAACAATTACAGACTGCCACATGACAAATACCCCAATGTGGGCCTCGGTGTAGCCATCGACGCCCCCGCAGATGTAACGCCGAATAACTTCATGGCTGTTATAAACTACATGAATAATAAAGGAAAAGTCTTTAAAATTACCACTTTACCTGGACGCGGGCTGCATGACGCCGGGACAACAATTAGCCAAATAGTGGCTATCGACGTCAACCGTCGGCTGGTCGGAGTTCATGATGACGAACACGGATTCAAATGGGAGCTTTTAGATCAATAGGCCCTTGCCTTTAGACTGAACTGGAACTGAGTCAGTCAATGGTATCAATTCCACTGAAAAAACCCCCGTCGCCGGGGTCAAACCGTACATCTGCTCTATTTCGTGCTTGAGGCCGCGACTTTTTGCGTTCAAATGATCTTCAATGCAACGTCAATTCGCACCCAGTAAGACGAAAGTTATCCGTGTTAATAGAGCAAATGTACGGTTTGACCCTTTATGACCCCTTTACGAAAGGCAATTTATGACGGCGCAGCAACTTTTGGCGGATATTCATGCACTTGAATCCGAGCTTCTTGGATTCGAGCGCAAATATGGAATTCGTTCAGAAATATTTTATCCGGCGTATAGTGCCGGCGATGAGCCAGAAAATGATGCGTGGGCCCTGGACTTCGGCGAATGGGCCAGCGTCTATCGAACCTGGCTGACACGGCAGGCACATGATTTCTGACATCCTTCCTTCCGTAGCCGGGCGGCGAATTTGAGGTTGTTTTAAACAATAGTGCGCACGGTGCGCGTCTCTTCTTGACAGATCCCCTCGTAAACCTTCCGAAAATAGCGCGCATGGTGAGCGGCAGAGAGATTCGGTTTTGTGGTAGGATGGAAGCGATGATCGGGGTCAGGGGTCAAACCGTACATTTGCACTATTAATCATGGATGCCTTTCGTCGGGTGCAGCGTTGCTTGAATCCAGTTCTCCCCTAGCCCTCGGACGCCTGAGGACATTATAGATGGCACCAGGACCCGTTTGAACCTAAAGAATGCCCATTAGAAATGAGCGAATCAAACGGGTCTGGTAAATGTTGAACCGGGCGATGGCTATATGCAAATTGGCATTAAGTTTCACACTGGCCAAATAATCTCCATATTGCAAAGCATCATAGCTACATTGTAAAATTGCGGCGTTTAAGGGCCAATATAGAAGAACCTCGTCGTATGTTTCACCAGTCCTGTCGCGACGCCGTAAACGATGAACCCGATTCCAAGAAGCACGAACAAATTCCAACAGGGCTTTCGCTTTTTTTTTATGGAATAGCCATATACCACAAAGCAAATGCCGAAGATGAGAGGCAGCATAGCACCCGCAGTATGGCCTCACTTTTAAGCCCGTCAAGGCGTGACTTTTAAAAACGGGCGATAACGCTATAAGCCTAATTTTAGTTAGAATTATTACGACCCTCCCACTGAAATAAATCGCCTGATGGTCCGACGCCGCGCACAGATAATCGATAAATTTATCTGCCTCTTCCATGGTGGCATGACGAGGCCCCGCCACCCTCGACCGGATTGTTACAAGCCGGACAGTTTACAAATTGGCATAAACCCAGATTTCCGAGCCAACAACCCATTCTCAAACCTCGATGAAGCAGAAGTTGCCGTCCATGATGAGGAAGCTGCCGGCCGGCGGCATCCGAAAGTTGTGAATTAGCCGGAGTGCCGGGCGGTTCTTATTCGTCCGCGGGTGGGACGATTGAGTCGTTCCTGAGGTTAACGTGGTTTCTTAGCGAAGGCCGCGCGGTCATCGGCCTCCAGCCAGTCGAAGGTCGAACTTTTGGCGGGGTCGATTCCTAATTTCCGGCATTCGCCGTCGAAGTATTCGCCTTTCTGGGGATTGCCGTGCATAGTGGACTTTTCCACACTGTCCGACCAGGCTTTGATTTCCTCCGCCGTCTTTTTCGTGCCATGGCCATCCAAGTGTTTGGCAATTTCCTCGTCGGTCGCGCCGGCCTCAAGCGCTTTGCGCACGCCTGCATATTCGACGCCCTTCCAGTCAAGGAGCACGTGATCGACAGGGCAATCGGTGTGGTACTCGTCAAAGGGGTCAAACCGTACATTTGCACTATTATTCATGGATGCCTCTGAGCTCTTGAAGCCTGATTCTTAAATCATGACAATTCCCATCATCCAGGAAAATGGCTTTTCGACGATTTCCCAGCCTGAGCACATGATAAATTGCGCCAGGATACTCAATGCGAATTTGACGTGGCATTAAAATTGTGGCATTAAAAACCGTCCTAAACGCAAAAATCCGTGGCCGCAAAACAAAATAAAGCAAATGTACGGTTTGACCCCTTATTACGGTTTGACCTCTTTATATGTGTGATTTTATTAAACTCAAAAACGACTGGGAGTCAATTTCAACACTTCTCGATTCGGATATTTTGGGATTTCGAGAGGCGCCGGAGTTTGCGGAGGTGCGCGAATGCTCCGCAATTGCGGGGGTGGTTTGTGCGGCATTTGCGAAGTATGTCGCAAGGCTATATGAGCAGCGGCAAAACGGAGATCATTCGATAGAAAATGCGATTGGAGTCGCACATGATGTAATTGAAAGAATGGCATCGTCTAAACAGACGTTTGCACGAGGATTGCTTACAGACGAAGTCTATGAGAGTCTAATCGGTCAGCCGATGTTATCTGCTATTGTTTCCGATTTAAAGCCGCACGCCCTTCAAGTGTTCAATCGATGGAAGGCGGGTAGAAGCTAATTCTAGCTATATTACTAAGCAGTCAGCGGTGTCAAATTTGTTTTATTTTGAGTGTGCGGCCAAGGATGGTTTCGAGTGATGAAGTTCTTTAGCCCCACTTCAAAATTGGTAAGAGGCAAATGTACGGTGACCCCCTTGTGTGGTCTCGTGGCTGACAAAGCGTTACGAAGGGTTCTTCCAGAATATCCCTGCGGCTATTTTCCAAACGTTGTGCTTTGCGCTCCTGGACTTTCAAATGTCCGATCAGGGATGAAAAAGGGGATACAATGACCGGGTGGTTCGTTCTTGCATTTCTGGGGCGCGGGAGCATTTATTTCCAGGAAAGGCAATTTATGGCGGCTCAGCAACTTTTGGCGGATATTCATGCTCTTGAGTCCGAGCTTTTCGGATTCGAGCGCAAATATGGAATTCGTTCAGAAATATTTTATCCGGCGTACATTGCCGGCGACGAGGCAGAAAATGACGCGTGGGCCCTGGACTTCAGCGAATGGGCCAGCGTGTATCGAACCTGGCTGACACGGCAGGCACATGATTTCTGATATCCTTCCTTCGGCAGCCGGGCGGCGAGTTTCGCTGCTTGAAAAAATAGCGCGCACGGTGCGCGGCTCTTTTTGACCGCCTCCTCGTAAAACTTCCAAAAATAACGCGCACGGTGAGCGGCAGAGAGTTTCGGTTTTGGGGTAGAGTGGGTGTAATGATCGGACAAGATTACAGGGCCTCTGTTGACGGTCGCCATGGATTCTCCGCCTATCATGCCTTTGGGCTGCGGCGAGGGATTTGTGTTGTTGAGCCACCCCCCTTCGCTAAAGCTACGGCGGGCACGGAGGCTCAACTCTACATCCGTTTCTATGTCGTGGGATGTAAGCGCTGTGGAGGGGATTTGAGTGAATTGAAGCAAATTAAGGTGAATCCGGATGCGTCGTCTGGCTCTGGCAATGTCGTGGGGATTGCAATGACGCGGGCAGGTGATAAGGTTGCCCCGCATGATTTGGCGCGTCAATAATATGAAAGGAAGCTTGTCGTTTGGTAAAATTAAAACGTCCCTCGTTCTGTTGCTGGCGGTTTTCGTCCTGGCCAGGGAGGGGTGGGCGGAATCGGTGGTGGTCACGGTCGATCCAAATGCGGCGGGCGCGGAAATCTCGCCGGACTTTATTGGCGTGAGTTATGAAATGTCGGCCATTCTGCCCGATCGGAATGGCCGCTACTTTTTCAGCGCGGACAATAAACCGTTGCTCGAAACCTTTCGCGCGCTCGGGATTAAAAGCCTTCGCGTGGGCGGCAACACGGCGGACCGCCCTTCCATCAAGGTGCCGGGCGAAGCGGACATCGACAGCTTGTTCGCTTTCGCCAGGGCCGCCGGCGTGAAGGTGCTTTATACGCTGCGCCTGAACGAGGGGGAGCCGAAAACGATTGCGCCCGGCCCCTCCAAAGCCGGCAGCAAAGAAACACTCAAGCCCTACGACCCCAAGGCGGACGCCCGGATCGCCAATTATATACTTGACCACTATGCGGCCAATCTCGCCTGTTTTATCATCGGCAACGAGCCGGACCATTATTACGCGGATTTTCCGTCCTATCGCCAGGCCTGGGAAAAGTTTGCGGGCGAAATAACGTCGCCGGCGGCGCTGTTTTGCGGCCCGAGCACGACCCCGAGCCGCGTGGCGTGGGCGGGTGATTTCGCGCGGGAGTTGGGTCACGGCCATCGAGTCGCCTTCATTACGCAGCACGAATATCCGGCCGGTTCCGGACGCATCACGGATGTGGACGCCGCGCGGGCAAAGCTTCTCTCGCCCAGGATCGAGGCGGTTTACCAAAAGTTCTACGACGCCTTCGCGCCCGCCGTGTTGGAGGCTGGCCAGCATTTTCGACTGGAAGAGTGCAACAGCTTTTCCAACGGCGGAGCGCGCGGCGTGAGCGATGCTTTCGCCGCGTCGTTGTGGGGGGTCGATTATATGTATTGGTGGGCGGCGCACGGGGCTTCGGGCTTGAATTTTCATACCAGCGGCGCGAACTCGACCATGCGCTACGCGGTGTTCGCCGCGAAGCCCGAGGGCTGCGACGTGCATGCGTTGGGCTACGCCTTGAAAGCGTTTGATCTCGGCTGCCATGGACGACTGGTGGCGGCGAGCGTGAATCCGCCCGAGCCCAAACTGAAAGCCTGGGTTGTGCGCGGAGCGAAGGCGCTTTTTGTGACGCTGATTAACAAGGATTACAGCGCGGGCGCCACGGCGCTTCAAGTGACGCTGAACGCCGGAGCCTCAAGTCTGACGGGCCAGACGATGCTCCTATCTGCCGCGAGCGACGGGGTCGAAGCGACCACCGGCATCACCTTGGGAGGAGCATCCATCCGGGACGACGGCAGTTGGAACGGCCAATGGAGCCCACTGACCCCGCAAGCCGGCAGCGGCCACTGGGTTGTGGCCCTGCCCCCGGCCTCCATCGTGGTCGTCAAGCTAGCAGCCTGTCGGGCTTAAGCGATCACCCATCCTAATAGCGATTATGGAACATATAGGGCCAGACACGTTGCGAGGGTAAC
>DASRLE010000378.1:0-6536 GCA_035648615.1 Saccharimonadales bacterium (SeqCode)
TAAAATGAAATCCCTCCTCCCCCAGTGCTTCGTTCCGGTTCGCTACGCTCACCTCCACTGCGCACTGGGGGAGGAGGACAATCAACAACAACAATCAACAACAATGTTCAAAGTACCAAATTTATTTCAGGACTTGACCAAAAATATCCTCCATGATGCCGCAATAACTCTCTGCTCGTTCGTGGAGGTTAGCCGCCCGCATCGCTAAAGTCTTCCGATGACCAATCACAAATTTTCAATGCGCAATTCTCAATCGAGAAGTCCGAAATCGTGACGCGTTACTTCGCCAACAGGATTTACCCAAAAAAGTGAAATGTACCCTTTGGGGCAATCAAAATTTATCACGCCTTGATTATGTCCCGGCTGTCCCGTAGAGTGACGGCTGCATGAATCTTATTTTGATCATTTTGGTTTGGGCGATCATGGGAGCAATCCTGGTCACGGGCGTGGTGCTGGCAGTGAAGGGCATCTTCTGGCTCCTGGCTCTCGGCTTCATCTGTTTCATTGCCGCCGTCATCCGCATCGGCATTCTCAGCCATTAGGCTTTTTCGGCATGTCTTTGACTCCGTCCACCATGTTGCCGCTGGGCACGAGCGCACCGGACTTTCAACTGCCCGACCCGGACGGAAAAATGGTCTCGCTGGCCGATTTCAAGGCCGCGCCGGCCCTGCTCGTCCTTTTCATTTGCAACCACTGTCCCTACGTCAAACATATTCGCGGCGCCCTGGCCAGTTTGGCCCGCGACTATCAGCCGCGCGGCGTGGCCATCGTCGCCATCAATGCCAACGACGCCAATAATTACCCAGAGGACAGCCCGGCCAAAATGAAGACCGAAGCCCAATCGTCCGGTTACATTTTCCCTTACTTGTTCGACGAGACACAAAACGTGGCCAAAGCCTATCGCGCCGCCTGCACGCCCGACATTTTTCTTTTTGACGCCCAGCGCAAGCTGGCCTATCGCGGCCAATTTGACGGCAGCCGCCCCGGCAATGGCCAGCCGGTAACCGGGAAAGATTTGCGCGCGGCCCTCGACGCCATGCTCCGGGGCCAGCCCGTTCCCGAGCCGCAAAAAGCCAGCGTCGGCTGCAACATCAAGTGGAAGTCCGGCAGCGCGCCGGATTATTTCTGAGCCGGTTGCACGAGACGTCCGAAGCGGTGAATTTCCGGCCAGATCAAGGCCACGGCGGCCACCACGAAGATCGTCGCCACCCCTCCTGACACGACGGAGGCGACGGGGCCAAAATAATGGCTGACGAAGCCCGATTCGAAGCCGCCCAATTCATTGGAGGTGCCGATGAATAGATTGTTGACAGACGACACCCGCCCGCGCATCTCATCGGGCGTGAGCAATTGCACCAGGGTGTGGCGGACAATCACGCTGACGTTGTCCACAAAGCCGCAAATAAAAAGCATGAGCAGCGAAAACCAAAACCACCGCGACCACCCGAAGGCCGCCGTCGCCACCCCGAAGATGACCACTGCGGTGATTAAGGCGCGCCCCGCTTTCGCCATCGGCGGCCGATGGGCCATGAGCAGTGCGCAGGTCACCGACCCCACGGGCAGCGCCGCGGATAACCACCCCAATCCCTGGGCGCCGACATGCAAAATGTCCTTGGCATAGATCGGCAGCAGGGCGGTCGCTCCCCCAAAAAGAACGGCGAACAAATCCAGCGTAATCGCCCCCAGAATAACGCGATGGCCAAAGATAAAGCGAAAGCCCCCGAGCAGAGATTCCATCGAGAACCCTTGCTTCAAGACCGGCTTGTGATGGGCGCGCACCAGACAAATCATCAATAGGCAAAACACGGCGGACACCGCGTTCAGCGCATAGACGGCGACCGCGCTATGCCTCAGCGCAATGAGAGCGCCTCCCGCCGCCGGCCCCGCGACGGCCGAGAGTTGAAAGGTGCTGGATGACCAGTTAACCGCCAGCGGAAATTCTTCGCGCGTCACCAATTGCGGGAGGAACGACGCGCTGGCCGACCACAAAAACGTCCGGGCCACGCCCGCGCCAAACAGGCAGATATAAATCCATGCCACCGGCATCTTATTCCGGGAAACAAGAGCCAGGCCCAGCGAGGTCACCGCCAGCGCTCCCTGCATCGCAATGATAACCAGCTTCCGATTCCGCGTATCGGCTACGTGACCGGCCGGCAACGTCATGACCACCATCGGTAAAAATGTAGTCAAACCTACAAATCCGAGAGCCAGCGACGATCCAGTCCGCTCATACAGCTCCCACCCCACCGCCACGGTCAGCATTTGCTGGCCGAAGGAGGCGGCGAATCGGCCGATCAGGTAAAAGATAAAATCCCGATTACGCAGGATGGCGTACGGGCTGGTTTTTCCGCCTGGCGAAGGAAGGGCCACGCCAACTTTATCGCGAGGCCATGGCGGGTTCGGCGGTTTTGCCTTCGCTGGTTGTTTCCGCGTCCGGCCATTCAATTCTGCCCTCGAAAACGAAATCGGCCGGCCCGCTCAAGGTGGCCTCCGCATATTGGCCGCCGCTTTTTTTAAAACCGACCTGCAGCAATTTGCCCCCTTCGACTTGCACGTCGATGGGCGATTGCAAATGATGCACCTCCGCCGCCACCAAAGCCGAAGCCGTCACGCCAGTGCCGCACGCGAGCGTCTCGCCTTCCACTCCGCGCTCATAGGTGCGGACGCGAATCTGATTTCCCCCCAGCAATTGAACAAAATTCACATTCGTGCCGCGCGGGGCGAAATGCCGATGAAAGCGAATTTCCGAGCCTATCGCCTGCACTTTGCACTGGCCGGCGTCCTCGACGAACAGAACCGCATGCGGCACGCCCGTGTCCAGCGAGTAAATCGCCGTCGGGCCGGCGCTCAGGGGCACCACTTGATTCAGGCGCAAGTCCTTGGGCGCAGTGAGTTGGATGCTGACTCTTTCACCATCGCAACGAATCGCAATGACCCCCGCGCGGGCTTCGAGAGTGAAGCTCGCCGCGCCGCCCGTGAGCCGCTGCACAAACCGCCCGAAACAACGCGCGCCGTTGCCGCACATTTCCGCCATGCTGCCGTCGCTGTTATAAAAGTCCCACGCCCAATCCGCCCGCTTCGAGGCGCAAGGTTTAAGCAGGATCACCCCATCCGCGCCGATGCCGCGGTGGCGGTCGCACAAGCGGCGCGCCGCCTGGCCATCCAGGCGAATATTTTGCGCGCGATTATCGATCAGCACGAAATCATTCCCCGCCCCGTCCATCTTGGTAAAATCAACGACCATGGAGGGTATTCTTTAAATGACAGAGGCCCAATTTTCAATGACCAATTTTCAATCGTCCCCCATCTCGCCTGCAACGAATCGGGCAAAACCCCCCTAGCGCCCCCCGCTTTTTGAAACTACTTTCGTCTGTGCTTAAACAAAAACGTTTCCTTTCACCCCGGCGGAAATCTCACCTGTCAATAACCGGTTTATTTCTGGCCCTCTGCGGAATTTTGGCGGCCGGTTGCAGCAGCCTCAAGCCGCGGGATTTCGCCGGCTCCAATACCACTCTCGAACCGGATCAATATTTTATGGGCCACACCCGTTCCTGGGGAGTGACCGAAAATCGCGGGGGGCAGCCGACCAGTCACTTTACCACCGATTCATTTGGGACACGCGAGGCGGGAGGAGATGTAATGATTGAACAAACTTTCCATTACGAAAAAGGACGCACGCAGCAGCGCACCTGGCATGTGCATCGGATTGGCGAACATCATTATGAAGCGACCGCCAATGACGTCGTGGGAAAAGCCCATGGGGAAGCGCAGGGAAATGTCTTTTGCTGGGAATATACCATCGCGGTAAAACCCGGAAATCCGCTCTCCCACGTTCACTTGCGGCAGTGGATGTATCTGCCGGAAGGAACGGACACGATGTTTACGCGGGTGGAAGTTAAAAAGTTTGGCCTCATCCTCCAACAAATCACGGAGTCGTTTCATCATTTGCCAATGGATGCCAAAGACGATACTCTCCTCTCGAAATAAGCGCCTTGAATTTAACCGCAAAGATCACAAAGAACACATAGAAAAAAGCCCGGCCAAATCAACGCATTGATCCTCTCAAGGATTCTTTCTCTGCGTTCTTTGCGCTCTTTGCGGTTAAATCCATTCTTACTTTTTCCCGAAATGGGGATCGACTTTGAGCTTTAAAGCCACCACGAGCCCCGGCAGCGCGGAGCAGATCACCCAAAGGAAAAAGTGACGGTAACCAAGGTGGTCCGCCAGCCAGCCGCTCCACAGGCCGGGGATCATCATGCCCAGGGCCATGAAGCCGGTGCAGATGGCGTAGTGCGCCGTTTTATGCGGTCCATCGGCGAAGTAAAGCATGTAAAGCATAAAGGCGGTGAAGCCAAATCCGTAACCGAATTGTTCCACCGCGACCGTGCCGCAAATCGCCAGGAAATTTTCGGGCTGGACGAAGGAAAGAAAAACAAAAACCAACTTGGGCAGATACATCGAGCCGACCATGAAAGGCAGCATGGTTTTCAATCCGTACTTCGCCGCCGTAAAGCCGCCGAGCAACCCGCCGCAAGTCAGGGCCGCGATGCCGAATGTCCCGTAAGCCAGCCCGACCTGGGTCGTGGTCAGGGCAAGCCCGCCCTTGGCGCGAGTGGCCAGCAAAAACGGCGAGATGACTTTGCTTAATTGCGCCTCGTCGAAGCGATAGAGCAGGATGAAAGCGATCGCCATCAGCACGCCGGGCTTTTGGAAAAACGAACCGAGGGTGGCAAAAAATTCGGCGGTCAAACTGTGATGGGAGACGACCGGCCCGTCGTTGGCCGGATGCGGCAAAATAAAGGAGTGCCATAGGCTGAAAAGAAAAAAGAGGCCCGCGACGGTCATAAGTGTAATCGACCAGGCCAGCGGAATATTGCCGGAAACCGCGATGAACTCGACCGTGCTTTCGCGGGTAAGTTTGGGATCAAGCTGAATGACCGCCCTGGCCGGACGGTTCCAATTCGTGGCATTGAAAACCATGCGCTCGCCTTCGAGGAGTCGAAAGCCTTTGTCTCCATGGGCCAAGCCGAGATATTCAATTCCGCTTTTTTTGCGGTCCAGATGCACGACGATGTCCCTTCCCGCCGGCGGCGCTTGGGAAAGCGTCAAGTAAAAGACGTTGCTTTGCCGGAACGCAATGTCCAGCGACGAAGGCGAGGATACCAAGTGCAAAGGGCCGGACGGCGACGCGGGGCCAGCCCTCAGCCTGACCGTCGCGTGAGCAACCGCGCGCACGGATATGGACAAGGGCGGCAAACCATTGCGCGTTTCCAGCGTGCCCGCCAAAACGACCAGCAGGCCGCTGCCCACGATCATCGCCGTCCGATAAAATGTGCTGCGCAACCCCACCCACCAAGCCTGTTCGTGCTTCGACATGCTCAGCATGTAAAAGCCATCCGCCGCGATGTCGTGCGTCGCCGAAGCCAGCGCCATTATCCAGAATAAAATCAGTGACCAGGCAAAAAATCCACGCGAGGTGATTGAAAATGCGGCCAAGGCCAATCCAAGCGAAATGAGAAATTGCATCGTTACGACCCAGAAGCGCTTGGTGCGAGTGATGTCCACATAAGGACTCCAGAGCGGTTTGATGACCCACGGCAAATAAAGCCAGCTCGTGTAAAGCGCAATGTCGGTATTGGAAATCCCCAGCCGCGTGTACATGATGACGGACATCGTCATGACAATGACGTAGGGAATGCCTTGCGAAAAATAGAGGCTCGGCACCCAAAACCAAGGATTGCGCTCGCGCGGCAGCTCCATATCAGCGGAGGGGAAATTTTTGTTTCAGCTTCTGGATGCGCTGAAAAGATTGGTCGATTCGATCTTCGGAAATTTTTCCGGTCGTGACCAGGCGAAGAATTATTCCGGCGGCCTTTGCGACGATGTGGGGATCGAAGTTCATGTTGTTGCCGAAGCAAAGGACATCCAGGCCGGCCTCAATGCCATATTGCACCGCCTGCTCCAAACCATAGTGGCCGGAGATGGCTTTCATTTCCATGTCGTCGCTCAAGACGACGCCCTCGAACCCGAGGCGCTGGCGCAAAATTTCTTGGAGGATGGACGGGGAAAGGGTCGCGGGACGCTCACTGTCAAGACGAGCGTTGAAAACATGGGCGGTCATAATGGCGTGGCACTCTCCGGCTTCGATCAGGCGTTGGAAGGGGATGAGTTCCCGATCCGTCCAGCCTTCGGTCACATCCACCAAGCCCAGATGGGTATCGCCGCGCGCGCTGCCATGACCGGGGAAATGTTTGGCGCAAGTCAGAATGCCGTTTTGATGGTGCGCCTGGCAAAATGCCAAAGCGTGCCGGGCCACCATTTCCGGGTCCGGCGAAAAGCTCCGTTTCTTTCCCTTGATGATCGGATTATCGGGCGCGGCATCCAGATCAACCACCGGCGCGAGATTAAAATTGATGCGCAAGCCGGCCAGCGTGCGAGCGGTCGTTTCGGCGTGCGCAAAGGTTTGGGCGGGATCGTTGAGCGCCCCCAACTCCTCGTGCGAAATGCTGGGCGGAAAACCGTACTCGGCCTTGAGG
>DASRLE010000379.1:0-4454 GCA_035648615.1 Saccharimonadales bacterium (SeqCode)
AAGTAGTATTGACAAACTATCCGGCGGACCGGGTGGAGGAGTTGGAGGCGGTCAATAATCCGGAAGATCCAGCGGCGGGCACACGCCGGCTGCCCTTCAGCAATACGCTTTACATAGATCAGGATGATTTCATGGAAACGCCGCCGCCGAAATATTTTCGCTTGCGCCCCGGCGGCGAGGTCCGCCTCAAATACGCCTACATCATCAAGTGCGAGGAAGTGGTCAACGACGCTGCCGGTAAAATTCTCGAGCTGCGCTGCACGGCCGATCTCGACAGCAAAAGCGGCGGGACGACTTCCAATCGAAAAATCAAGGGGACGATCCATTGGGTCAGCGCGCCGCACGCCATCGAGGCCGAGGTGCGGCTCTATGATCGTTTGTTCACCGTGCCGGAGCCTGATGGCGATGGTGATTTCACCAAACATCTCAACCCGCATTCCCTCGAAGTGCTCTCGGCCAAATGCGAACCCAGCCTGGCCGAAGCCCGGCCCGAATTGCGCTACCAATTCGAGCGCCTGGGCTACTTTACCCTCGACACTGGCAGCACCGCCGTCAAGCCGGTCTTTAACCGCACCATTCCCCTGCGCGACGCATGGGCGAAAGAGATGCAGAAGGCCTGATTTTATTTCGATGCGCCAATTTCTGACAGGCTCTAAGGGCGGACGCCTCCGCTTTCTGCTGCTGAGTCTTCTCTGCCTGGGGCTGGCGGGCTGCCAGGTGTTCAGCTTTTACCGGCAAGCCGTCACGGGCGAATACCAGATACTGGCCCACCAGGAGCCGGTGCAGAAGTTGATCGACGATCCGCATACGCCTGTCAAGCTAAGAAATAAACTGGAGGAGGTTTTGCGCATCCGGCGCTTTGCCGCGGCTGAGTTAAAACTGCCCGCCGAACGAAGCTACTACAAATATGTCGATCTGCACCGGACGTACGTGGTGTGGAATGTCAATGTCGCGCCCGTTCTTTCCCTGGAGCCGAAGACGTGGTGGTTTCCTATTGTCGGCACGGCCAGTTATCGCGGGTATTTTGAGGAAAGCGGCGCGCTGCGCTATGCCGGCAAATGGCCGGCCAAGGATTGGGATGTCTATGTCGATGGCATTGAAACCTACTCGACGCTCGGCTGGTTTCACGATCCGCTCTTGAACACTTTTCTTTTTGAACAGGAATCGGAATTGGCGGAAATCATTTTTCACGAACTGGGACACCAGCGTTTGTTCGTTTACGGCGATACCGATTTCAACGAGGCCTTTGCCACCACCGTGGCGGCGGAGGGGATTCGCCGCTGGTTCGTGGCCGCCCACAATCCAAAGGCTTATCAACAATACCAGGCCGGCCTGGCGCACCAGAACGACTTCGTGCAATTGGTCATGGACTGCCGGGCGGAATTGACCGCAGTTTACGACGATACCCGTTTGACCGACGCCGCCAAGTTGCAGCGCAAGCGTGAAATTATCCAACAGTTGCGGACAAAATATGCCGCTGCCAAAAAGGTTTGGGGCGTTTCCGGCTACGACGAATGGTTCGCGCAACCGATCAACAATGCCAAGCTCAACACCGTGTCCGCGTATTACGATCTGGTGCCAGCCTTTCAATCGATGTTGCGGGCCCAAGACGGAGACATGGAAAAATTTTACGGCGCGGTCAAACGAATGGCCAAACTCCCCTTGGCGCAGCGCCACGAAGCCTTGCGCCAATATTTGAAACCACCGAAATCTAATTGAAAAACCGCCGCTCTGGCGGCAACCTTGAATATGCAAACTGTTTTTACCGGTCCTGTTTACGTGGTGCGCGACAACATCGACACCGACCAAATAATTTCCGCCCAATACCTCAACCTTATCCCGACCCGCCCAGACGAATATGAAAAGCTGGGCAGCTACGCGCTGGCCGGGCTGCCGGATTCGCTCTATCCGCAGCGCTACGTCAAGGAAGGGCAGCTCGACAGCGAATTTCCCATTGTCATTGGCGGGCGCAATTTCGGCTGCGGCAGTTCCCGCGAGCACGCGCCCATTGCTCTCGGCGCCGCCGGATGCCAGGCGGTGGTGGCCCAAAGTTTCGCCCGCATTTTTTTCCGCAACTGCGTGGCGACCGGTGAACTTTATCCTTGCGAATGCGTGGACCGCCTCTGCGACGTTTTAAAAAATGGCGACATTGCCACGCTCGATTTGGAGAAAGAAACGCTGACTGTGCCGGCCACCGGAAAGGTTTATGCGCTTAAACCGCTCGGGGATGTTCGCCCGGTGATTGACTCAGGCGGCCTTTTCAATTACGCCCGCAAAACCGGCATGATGCCCGCCGTTCAGCCCACCTGAAGCCAGACGGTCTTGAGATAGGCCGGCTCGGTGCGATGCGCCGGAAAATCGGGCGGTTGTGGAATATAGGATTGACTCAAAAGCGGGCGGCGCGCTTGGGAGATTGAGCCATGAAGAGTGTCAAGAAATGTTTTGGGTTCGAGGCTGGAGGCATTGCAGGAAGCCAGGATCGTTCCGCCCCGTTTCAGGAGGGGCAGGGCGGCGGACAGCAGAACGCCATAATCTTGCGCGGCCCTGAAAACGCCGTGTTCTTTGGAGTGGGAAAAAGTCGGCGGGTCCAGAATGACGAGGTCAAACAACCGCTTCTTTTTGGCCAGCCGGCGCAACCAATCGAAGGCGTCCCCAAAGATGAAGTCGTGCTTCGCCGCCTCCAATTGGTTGAGCGCAAAATTGTTCCTGCCCCAGTCGAGATATTTTTTGGAAAGGTCGAGGCTGGTGACATGCGCGCCGGACAATGCTGCGCAAACCGAAAAACCGCAGGTGTAAGCAAACGCGTTGAGGACTTCTGTCCCGCCGGCGGGGGCGGCGGGCCACCAGGTCAAAAGGCGGCGGCGATTGTCGCGCTGGTCGAGGAAAAGACCGACCGAATAACCTTCGTCGAAGCGCAGTCCGAACTGCGCGCCATTCTCGCGCACCAGAATTCTGGGCGGGGCTGGCGCGCCGCTGAGCCATCGCGGCGAGTCCTGGGCCTGGCGTTGCAAGAGCTTGTGATAAATGCCGTGCGCGGATACGTGGCTGGCGCACGTTTCGATCCAAGCCCGTTGCGCGGTCGTCAACGGGCGTTCGGATTGGGCGAGCACGAAATCACCCAGCCGATCAAGATACAGTCCGGGCCAGCCGTCCGCGCTGCCGTGAACAAGGCGATAGGCGTTGGTCTGGGCAGTGTCAATAATGGCGTCGCGCAGGGCGATGCGGGGGTTCTCCGAGAACCTCGGTGGAACATTGAAGGATATTGGTTCGTTGCCGATCGGATGAAGAAAGGCAATCTCGCTGGCGTGCAAGTAAAGGCGCGGCGCGGCCGTGCCGCCATACAATGTGTCGCCGAGAATCGGAAAACCATGCGCGGCGGCGTGGACGCGGATTTGATGCGTTTTGCCGGTCAGCGGTTCTGCCACGGCAGCATTGGCGGAAAATTCGCCGGCGGTGATGGCGGTGAAACAAGTTTCGGCCGTCTCGCCTCCGAGGTGAAGGGGACGGTTCAAATAACGTTCGCCAGAGCGAACGAGCGTGGATTTAACCCGCAATGGAGCCGCCGGGACGGGGCGATCCGTGAGCAGAATATATTTCTTGCGCACCCGCCGTTGCTCGAATTGGGCGGAGAGCGAACGGTTGGCCAGGGTCGTTTTGCCAAAAACAATCAGGCCGGACGTTTCTTTGTCAAGACGATGAATAATCGCCAGGCGGCTCCAGCGAGGCTCACGATGCTTCAGCCATTCATACAATCCTTCCCCCGCCCACGGCGAGGCCGAATGGGTGTTCCAACCGGCTGGTTTGTTGGCCACCAGCAGGTGCTCGTCTTCAAAAATAATCAGGTCCATTTAAATGCCGAAATCCGGACGCGTCGCGCTGATTATTTTCGCTTGGTTTTGCGATGGAAGCCAAGGCATCATTTTCCTTTATGAAAATTCCTACTGCAAGCAAGCCCATCACTCGCCGCCACTTTTTGAGTTTGGCGGGCGTTGCCGGAGCGGCCGTCGCGTTTCCCACCATCATTCCCTCCAGCGCCATCGGCCTCGGCGGCCGTCCCGCGCCCTCGGAACGAATCGTGGTCGGCATATTCGGCTGGGGAATGATGGCGCCGGGCAACACCGAGGGCCTGATGAAATTGCCCGATTGCCAGGTCGTTGCTTCCTGCAACATCGACAAAAATCACCTGAAACGGTCGTTGAACGCCATTAACGGCCATTACAAAAACAAGGACTGCAAGGCGTATCACGACTACCGAAAAATGCTGGCGCGAAAAGACATTGACGCAGTGATGATCGCCGTGCCCGACCATTGGCACGAATTGATCGCCGTCGAAGCCGCCAAGCGCGGCAAGGATATTTACGGCGAAAAGCCGCTGGCCAAAACGATCGCGGAACAACAGAACATTGTTCGCGCCGTGCAGGCCAACGGGCGCATCTGGCAGACGGGCTCATGGC
>DASRLE010000380.1:0-3811 GCA_035648615.1 Saccharimonadales bacterium (SeqCode)
GTCGAGAACTGCCTCCAGCAAAGGCCGCCTTGTTGAAAACGAAGGCGCAGCATAGGCGCCCAATTCCGGTTGGTCGTTGACCAGGGGCGAGGCGTAAACGAACTCGATGACCTCGAAGAGATTGCGCGCGGTTTCCCAATCCGGGCCTTGCCCAGGCGCGGGCCGCTCTGTCACCGCCACCTCGCTTCGCCCGGTGATAACCAACTCGCGATGCGATCCCTCGATGGTGACAAAAGTCGTGGGATTGCCAAAATAATCGAAATATCCGCTGAGCACATCAGGCTGCGGCTCAATTTGCAATTCATGTTGAAAACATCGCTGATGGGGCAAATCGCGCGGACGCAATCGCAACAGATGGTGCGAAAGCGAAACCGCGCCGCTGTATTGGTAGGTGGTGGTATGAGTCAATCGGTAGATCATGGCATTAACTCACGCTGGCCACAGTATGGCTGAAATAGTGATGGCTGAACTCGTGGTTCAGCGCATTCAATTCGGCCACGCAGTGAACCAAAAAGGGATCGAGCGCCTCGTCGAAATTCTTGGGGAGCGACGCCACGAGCGCGGCGAGGCGCCTTTCTTCGCTTTCCTGGAAAACATCCGCTTCGCGCGGCAGATGCCGGGCGTGGTCCCGCAATGCTGTCAACTGAAAAGCGAGCGAGCGAGGATTGCCTTCGTCCAAAAGCAATAACTCCAGCACTGAAGAAAGTTGCATGCCGGAGAAGTAACGCCGCCGGTAGGTCATCAGGCTGTCGGATATTTCCAGAAGCGGTTCCAGGATGAGGCGGACGGGAATCTCCGGGCAAAGACTGGCCCGGAACAAATGGGCAATGCGCGAGGACCGTTCCAGGCGGCGTCCGAATTCCAGGAAGCGCCAGCCCAGGCCGCGCGTCATGTTTTCCATTTCCATGCCGCTCAAGGCCGATATGTCGAAAATAATTGTGTTCAGCAGGTTGAGCGCGTCGGCGAGCAGGCGGCGGCGCTGGCGGGCGCGGCCATCCACATTGAGTTTGTTCAAAATCAGCCAGGTGTCCGCAGAAAACCGGTCACGCAGGACGGAGGCCAGTCCGCGCACGCGATTCAAGCTCTGGCGCGCGCTGCCGGAGCGGTCTTCCTTGTCGAAGAGCATGAGGATTTCCAATTCCAAGTCTTTGGCCGCAAAACGCTGGCGGAAGCGGTCGGGCAAAAGTTCCAGACGGACCATGACATGGGCCAGCGCCGCCAATTCGGGCGAACCATCGGCGCTGGATTCGTCCAGCAAGCGCGAGGCGGCGCAACGCAGTAATCGCACCGCGCCTTCCAGGCGCTCGGTGTAGCGTCCGAGCCAGAATAAATTATCGGCCACGCGGCTGGGGAGTTCGGCGGGTGACGCCGCGGAAGGCACCGGATGTCCCGACGGCGACAAGAGCGAAACCATCTCCACCGGCCCATCGGACAAAACCCAGGTGTCCTTGCTTCCCCCACCCCGCTGCATCGAAACCACCATTTCCGTTGTGCCGGTCGAGACGCGAGTCAGGCCGCCCGGCATGATGGCAAACGAATCGCCCGCCGCCGCAATGTAAGTACGCAGAACCAAATGCCGTGGCTCAACCGCGCCATTGGACCATACCGGCGAAGTCGAAAGCATCGCTTCCTCCTGGCCGACGAAGTCGTTGGGATGCCGCCGAATCTCCACCGCCATTTCCGCCCGCTCCTTTGTTCCCATCTTGGAGCCGAAAAAAGGCTGGCGCGTGCGCGAACCAAAAGCGGGTTTGACCACAATGCGATCCAGGTGGTCGATGACGTATTGCAACTCCTTCTCCTGTCCGCACCACCAAGTGGCGAGAGAAGGAAGCTTCAGTTCCTCCCCTAACAAACGGCGGCAGAGGCCCGGCAAAAACGCCATAAAAGCCGGGCTTTCGATCAAGCACGAACCGAGCGCATTGGCAATCGCCACTTGCCCGGCGCGCACGACCTCGACCAAACCGGCCACCCCCAAAACCGAATCGCCGCGCAGTTCCAGCGAGTCGCAAAATGTGTCGTCCACCCGGCGCAAAATGACGTCGATGGGCCGCAAACCTTCGAGGGTTTTCAGAAACACTTTTCGATCGCGCACGGTCAGGTCGCCGCCTTCGACGAGGGTAAAGCCAAGGTAACGAGCCAGGTAGTCGTGCTCGAAGAAAGTTTCATTGTACGGGCCTGGTGTCAATAATACGACACTCGGGTTGTCGCAATTGCGGGCGGCCAGGCTCCGCAAGGTGTCGCGCTGCCGGGCGAAAAACGACGCGAGGCGTTGCACGCGGCAATTGCGAAACTCCTCGGGAAAAGTCCGGGAAAGGACGATGCGATTTTCCAAGGCATAACCCGCGCCCGACGGCGCCTGTGTTCGGTCGGCGATGACCCACCATTGGCCGTCCGGCGACCGCGTCAAATCAGCGGCATGAAGATGGAGATAAATTTGCTTTGGAATGGGCAGCCCACAGCAAGGCCGGAGGAAATTCGGGCTGGCATAGACCAGCGCAGGCGGAAGGTAGTTTTCGCGCAGCAATCGTTGCGGGCCATAAAGGTCGGCCAGGATGAGATTGAATAAGCGGGCGCGTTGCGTCAAACCGGCTTCAATTTTTCGCCAGTCCGAGGAGGGAATGACCAGTGGCATCAGGTCCAGCTCCCAGGGCCGGTCCATGCCCTGGGGATCGCCGTAAACATTATAGGTGACACCGTGCTCGCGGATATTGCGCCGGGCGTTTTCCCAACGCAGGGCCAGTTCGTCGCGGCCCAGCCGATCGAGCGAGGAGACAAACTGGTTCCAATGAGGGCGTAACCCGCCCTCCGCCGGGACCATCTCGTCGTACACTCCCGGCAAACCGGCGTAACCGGCGAACAGGCTGGCAGGCGTCTCGAGGTTAAGATTCAAGTTCCGGGAGCCAAGGTTGAAGGGTTTACCTGGTTTTGAACAGTCTTGTCTTCACGCTATTGGGGCTTATGGCGTTCCAGCGCGGCGGCCTCCGGCAGGCGTGGCGCAAAAAATCGTTCGTAAATCCCGGTGCTGGCTTGGTTGACATTGGTCTGCAAGGTATCGAGATATTCATGCAAGCCGTTCGCGATGACGTCCTCCACTTTGGCATTGGCCAATTCCGCGCAAATCTGGCCCAACAGCTTTTCGGCCGGTTTGCGGGCGGCGCCGGTTGCCGCGCCAGAAATGGCATGCAACGAGTCGCGCGCGGCGTTGAGGCAGAAACGCACGGCCCGGGGGAATTCGGAGTCCAGCAAAAGAAACTCGACGATGGCGCTGGGCGCAATGCGGCCATGGCGTTTGCGATACATCTCGAAGGCGCTGGCCGAACGCAGGACAGCTATCCACTGGACATCGTCATAGAGGGTTCCGACCTCCGAAACCGAACCCAGCAAAATAAAATACTTGACATCAAGAATGCGCGAGGTTTTGTCGGCCCGCTCCAGCTTGCGGCCCAAGCGGCAAAAATGCCAGGCCTCCCCTTGCGTCATGGTGGCGTCCGTAATCCCCGTGAAAAGATGGCTGGCCTGTTTGACTTCATTGAAAAAATTGTTGGGCGAGGCCAGGCCCATCTCGCTGGCTGCGGCGGAATTGACCATCAAGTAAAAGGTGTTGAGTTGCAGCCACATCTCCGACGAGATGATTTCACGGACCGAGCGGGCGTTTTCACGCGCACAACGCAGGCAGGAAATAATGGAATTTGGATTTTCGCGGTCGAAGGTCAGGAAGTGAATGACGTCTTGCGGCAGGGCCTCCTTGCCGTAGCGCTCGGCAAAATCAAGGTGGTCCCCCGTAATGTTGACCAGCGGCTCCCATTGCTGG
>DASRLE010000381.1:0-7179 GCA_035648615.1 Saccharimonadales bacterium (SeqCode)
GATGACCTGATTTTGATTGTCGATGACGACATCGGAATCCTCGAGTTGACTCGGCTGAATTTGGAAGCCTACGACTTTTCCGTCCTGACGGCCAGCGAAGGAACGGCCGCCCTGGCGCTTTACGCGGAGCGCCGGGACGAAATAAAAGCAGTCGTGACCGACCTGCGGATGCCAATCCTGGGCGGCTTGGAGTTAATTGCCAAACTCCGGGAAATCAATCCATCGGTAAAAATAATCGGCATCAGCGGCCAGGATGCGTGCGACGCGGAAGCGAAGGCCGCCCGGCCCTTTTTGCAGGCGTTCCTGTCCAAGCCCTTCAGCCGGGAAGCCTTGCTCGAGGCCTTGCGAGTGTGCCTTGGGCCAACGGCCCGTTGATCGCCTTGTCGTCACCTCGGCCTTGAGGTAACTTTGGCCGCAATGAAGTTTGCCATGACGTTCCGATTGGCCGCCTTGGGAGTGGCGGTCGGGCTGATGGGCGTCCTGATCGTGCTCATTACGCTCAATTCGCAAAAGGAGGCCGACGAACTTCGGGCGCGGTTGAGCACGGTCGATTCGGAGAGTTTTGGGATTGCGGAACATTTCAAAGATGTCCTGCGCGAAGTCAATACGATGCGCCTGCGCTATGCCATCGATCATAATCCCGCGACGTGGGCGCAATTTTTGAAAGCGGCCCGGGAACTGGACGATTGGCTGGATCAACAAGCTCCCCGGCTGACGACAAAACATGAGGTCGCCATTATTCTGCAGGCGAAAGCGGCCTTCGACGACTATCTTCAAACCGCTCTGAGCATGCACGAGCAATCGCAGCGCTCCGGCCAGGCGACCGATGCCGTCACCGAGTTTGCTTTCCGCTCCAAGTCCCAGCGTGTGTTTGACCTCGGCCAGGCCCTGGCCAAAGCCCACGACGAATCGCGCAACCAACTTCTTCTCCACGCCAACAGCACTCTGTCGCGGCTGCGTCTTTTGGTGCTCGGACTGCTCGGTTTTCTCTTTGCCTTTGGCCTGGCGCTGGCGGCGTTTGTCTATCGCGACATGATTGTTCCGTTGCGGGTCAAGCTCGTTGAAAGCCAATTCCTGCTCGAACGCAATGAAAAGCTGGCCTCGCTGGGCCTCCTGGCCGCCGGCGTCGCGCACGAAATTCGCAATCCGCTCACGGCCATCAAAGCCGCCGTTTTCATTCAACAAAAGAAATTTCCGTCCGGCTCAGACGAACACGCCGATGCCGAATTGGTGCAGCGCGAAATTTTGCGCCTGGAACGGATTGTGACCGAGTTCCTGCAATTCGCCCGGCCGGCCGAGCCGCAATTATGCTTGACATCGGCCAATGCCGCGCTCAATGAGGTCCAGCTTTTTCTCGCGCCGGAGCTGGCCCGCTCCAACATCCAACTGCTGGTGGAAGATTCCGCGCCGTTGCAAATTCAGGTCGATGGCGAGCAACTCAAACAAGTCCTGATCAACCTGGTGCAAAACGCGGCGGACAGCATCGGGCGTGACGGCGTCATTACCCTGCGCGCGCGGGTGGGCAAACAATCGCTTCCAGGCGGGGAAACAAATGTGGTGATTCTTGAAGTGGCCGATACCGGCAAGGGCATTTCCCCCGAAATCGAGAAGCGGCTCTTTGATCCATTCTTCACCACTAAGAATACCGGGACCGGCTTGGGTCTTTCCATCGCCGCCACCCTCGTGCAAAAAAATGGCGGCGCGCTGCAATACCAAACCCAGGTCAATCGCGGCACCACTTTTGGCATCGTCCTGCCGGAGGCCAGCGCGTGAGCGATGCCGTTAAAATCCTGCTGATCGAGGATGACCCGGGCATCACCGATACGTTGCAACGCGTCCTCACCGGCGAGGGGCATGAGGTCACTATCGAAAAAAGAGGCGACGACGGTTTGGCTTTGGCGGTCAAAGATTTATTCAACGTCGTCATTACCGATTTGCGCCTGCCGGGCCTGAGCGGACTTGAGCTCATTCGCGAATTGCACACCGCGCGGCCCCGTCTTCCAATTATTCTGATCACCGCTTTCGGCACCACTGACACGGCGATAGAGGCGACCAAATTCGGCGCCTACGATTACCTGCTCAAGCCTTTCAATATTCCGCAGTTGCTCGACTTGATTCAAAAAGCCGCCAACAGCAATCGGCTGATGTCGGAGCCGGTGGGATTGGGCGAGGCGGGCGCGGCTCGCGATGCGCTGGTCGGCCAAAGTGAAGTGATGCAGGGCATTTACAAGGAAATCGGACGCATCGCCTCCAAGCCGGTCAGCGTCTTGATTCGCGGCGAAACCGGCACGGGCAAGGAGTTGATTGCGCGCGCGATTTACCAGCACAGCGACCGCGCCAACGCGCCCTTTATCGCCATCAATTGCGCGGCCATCCCGGAAACGTTGCTGGAAAGCGAATTGTTCGGCCACGAACGCGGCGCGTTCACCGGCGCGCAAGCCCGGCGCATTGGCCGCTTTGAACAAGCCGGGCGCGGCACCCTTTTCCTCGACGAAATCGGCGACATGACCCTCGGCACCCAGGTGAAATTGGTGCGTATCCTCCAGGAGAAATTCCTGCAACGCCTGGGCGGCGTCGAGATGGTCCCGGTCGAGGCCCGCGTCATTGCCGCCACTCACCGCGATCTCGAAACAGCCATTCGTCAAAAAGAATTTCGGGAGGACCTTTATTATCGGCTGAATGTCGTCGTGATTGCGCTGCCGGCCTTGCGTCATCGGCGCGAAGACATTCCCGATCTCGTCCGCTATTTTCTGCAAAAGCACGGGCCGCCGCTGGGCAGCCACGCGCCTTCCATTCATCCAGACGCGATGGTTTTTCTCCAGGCGCACGGGTGGCCGGGCAATGTGCGGGAATTGGAAAACAGCATTCGCAAAGCCCTGCTCCTGGCTCAGAACTATACGATCAATCTCGACCACGTCCGAACCGCCCTGCAAAAAACTCAAACTCTCGCCGGTTCGCCGGACCGATCATTGCGCGAATTCGTGGATGAACTTCTCGAGGCGGCGCGCCGGGGTGATTTGTCCGACGCCCACACGCGCCTTCTGGCCAGCGCCGAGCGGGAGTTGTTCGCGCGCGCCATCGAACAGGCGCAGGGCAATCAAGCCAAGGCCGCCCGCTGGCTGGGCGTGACAAGGGTGACGATGAAAGCCAAGCTCGTTCAATTCGGACTTCATCCCGGCAACGAATCCGAGCCAGCCTGAGCGCCCGCGCGGTTCGGCTCGACATGCACCAGCACGTCGTAAACGGACGGCTCGGTTTGGCGGACCTTGTTCTTGACGTTGTGGGCGATTTGATGGCCCTGCTGCACCGTGATCGAAGGATCGACTTCGATATGCATATCGACAAAGTACTGGAACCCCATTTTGCGCACGATGCACTTTTCCACGGCGTTGACTCCGGCAACCGCCGCCGCGCTGGCGCGTATCTTCGCGACCAATGCGCTGCCCGGCGAGGCATCCATCAATTCGTTCAGGGCCGGACGAAGCATTTGCCATCCATTCCAAGCCACGATGCCGCCCGCGACAATGGCCGCCGCATCGTCGGCAAAGGCGAAACGCGGACCGCCCACCAAGGCCAAAGTAATGCCGATCGCCGCCGCAAAAGAAGTGATGGCGTCCGCGCGATGATGCCAGGCATCGGTGCGGACGGCGATGCTTTGCACCGAGCCGGCTTCGCGCGAGACGAAACGAAAAAGGAGTTCTTTAATCACGATGACCCCGATCAAAACATAAAGGGTAAAGGCCCGGGGCTTTTCGCGGAACTCCGTCAGTTCCGGCGCCGCTTTGGCAATAATGGCGAAGGCGGCGACCAGCATCATGATGGCCACAAAGGCCGCCGCCAGCGGTTCGGCTTTGCCATGCCCGTAAGGATGCTCGGGGTCGGCGGGTTCCGCCGCCACGGTCAGACCGCGCCAGACGATGACCGAACTGAGGATGTCCGCCATCGATTCGGTGGCGTCGGCAATAAGAGCGTGGGAATGGCCAAAGAAGCCCGCGACGAATTTGGACGCAGTCAGCGCGACATTTACTCCCATGCCCACGAACGTCGCTTTTAAACTGCGCTCCAATCGGTTTGGCGGCACGCCCGAATGTGGAGAGCGGGACACGAAAATTCAACCTTGAAAATTCGGGAGCGTTTTTAAATCAAATGGCAAAACATCGCGTCGCGCAGTTTCGGTTCGAACCAAGTGCTCTTGGGCGGCATGATGCCGCCTGCGTCGGCGATGGCCATCAAGTCTTCCACGCGGGTGGGAAACATGGAAAAGGCGCAGGCGTATTCCTTGCTATTGACCAGTTTTTCCAACTCGCCCGTTCCGCGAATGCCGCCGACAAAATGTATGCGCTTGCTCGTGCGTGGATCGTCCACCCCAAAAATCGGGCCTAAAACCCGCTCCTGTAATAACGTCACATCCAAACCTTCAATTCCCTCGCGCCCCTCCACCAATTCCGGCCGAAAACGCAAAGTCCGCCACGTTCCATCCAGATAAAGCGCCAACTCATGCTTCGCCGCCGGACGGCCCGTCCCGCCGGGCGAGATGACAAAAACGGGTTCAAGCTTTTTGAGCAATTCCGCCGGAGTCACGCCGCGCAAATCTTTCAACACGCGATTGTAGGGGAGGATTTGCATTTGATCGTGCGGAAAAATGACACTCAGAAAGTAGCCGCTTTCGCCCGCGCCGCCGCGCGTTTGATAGACGCGCCCCGCCGCCGCGCTGCGATGATGCCCATCGGCAATGTAAAGAAACGGCATCTTCGCGAAAGCCTCCCGCACAAGGTCAATCGTTTTCGCGTCAGACAGCGTCCAGGCGGAATGGCGCACGCCATCGCTCGCGATGAAGTCCGTCTCCGGTTTTTCCGCCGTGCGCTTTTTGATCAATTCATCCAACTCCGGCACCGCGCGATAAATCAGAAAGACCGGGCCGGTCTGCGCCTGCAACGCCTCGATATGACGCACGCGATCATCCTCTTTATCCGGCCGAGTGAACTCGTGCTTTTTGATAATGCCCTTGAGATAATCCTCGCAACTGGCCACCGCAACCACGCCGGTTTGCGAATGCCGGCCCATGACCTGGCGATAAAGATAAAAGCACGGCTGCGCGTCCTTCCGCAAATGCCCTTCCGACATCAAGCGTCCGAAATTCTCGCAGCCCTTGGCATAAACCTTCGGGTCATGAACATCCATCGTCGCCGGCAAATCAATCTCCGGCTTGCTCACATGCAAAAAACTCAGCGGCTTATCCCGCGCCATCTCGCGCGCCTCATCCGAAGACATAACATCATAAGGCAGCTCACAAATATTCTTCGCCAAAGCGGATTCGGGCCGAAGAGCGGCAAAAGGTTTTATATCAGCCATAAAAAAATGGACAATAATCACCCCTCCCCAAAATGGCAAGACGCGCGACCGTTAGGTAGTGGTACAGTTTGAATCTGTCACCTTCCGTTTGAGGTTGCAAATTCTGCCAACCCGCGCAAAGTTGCGTAAGAGTTCGTCAAACTTTGCGTGTCACGCCAGCGATGGAAGTGGGAATTTCTGACCATGTTTGGAGCTTGGAAGAAATTGTGAACCTGTTAAATTAGGGAACCGTGAAATGCGAGAAATGTAAGCAGCAAAAAGCGACAATTCATTTCACACAGGCTGTGTGTGACGGTGGCCCGTCGAAGATAACTGGCAAACATAATCTTTGCGCGAGATGTGCCAAACCAGGAAGCATTAGCCCCAAGATCCCTCTTAGAAAGACCAAATAATTCAGATTCCCGCCCATTTATTCAAAATGTACCGCAACCGACCGTTAAGGCATGGCTGCGAGTTTGGCGCCGGGGCCTTCGACTGTTTCAGGATTGTCCCGGCGGACTACGATGAACCAGGATTGAGCGCCCTCTTTGTCGCCGCCTGCGATGTAAAAATTGGTGTGGATGGGTTGCTTTCGGGTCCGAGTCAATTTGCCGGTGGAGTAAATCGAGACGGTCATGTCGCGGGAGTCGGGCAGGGCGATCTCCACCTCTTTTTGGGCTGACATGCGCTTGCGGACTTTTTCGCCGGACTTGAGCGTGACCGCCTCGCGCTTGATTTCCCAATAGTTCTTCCACTTGAAGACCCCGTGCAGGCGGTGGCCCAGCTTGGCGCCGATTAACTGCGCGTCGGGCGTTGGAGGAGCATCTCCATCCGAGCCGCGAACGAGTTGGACATAAAAGGTGACTCCCGGCGCGCCAGCGCTGCGGCCAGCGACCACGCCGAGCATCAGGACTAGAAGCATCAACCCAAATCGTTTTGTCGCCGGCCAATTCATTGACGACTTTTAGACGTGGATCGGGGGTGGGTTTATTCGGAAGAACTTGCGGGGAACCTGCGTACAAGGGCGCGCCCGCAATAAACCGGGGGTTCTGCCGGTAGCTCTACTTTGACTTGTCCGCCTTATCTGACTTGGCTGACTTGTCGGACTTCTCCGGCTTGTCGGCCTTGCCGGCTTTGGGGGCCTTGGCTTTTTTGTCGGAGGGCTTTTCGGCTTCGGGGGCGGGTTCTTCGCGGACGCGCTCGGCGCGCTTGTGGCCGCGGGATTCGGTGCGGGGCGCGTTCTCTTTGTCGCGGGCTTCGGCCTGGGTAGCGGCGGCCGCGGCCTGGGTGGCGCTGGGGGTGGTGCTTTCGACGCGCACTTTTAAGGTGGCGGCAACTTCAGGGTGCAGGCGCAATTCGATGTCGTGCTCGCCAATGGTCTTGAGCGGGTGTTCCAGGTGGATCTTCTTCTTATCCAGCACGATGTCGAACTGGGTCTTGAGCTGGTCGGCAATCATGCCGGAAGTGACAGCACCGAACATCTTGCCGTCTTCGCCCGTCTTGACGGCCACGACGGCGATGAGCTTGGAAATGCTCTTGGAGAGTTCGGACATGGTGTTGAATTCATGCGCCTCGCGCTCGCTGCGCCGCTGGCGCAAGGATTCGATGCGGCGTTTGTTGGCGCCCGTCAAGGGCACCGCCAAACCTTGGGGAAAAAGATAATTGCGGGCGTAGCCGGCGGCGACTTTGACCTGGTCGGATTCGCCGCCCAAACCAACAATATTTTGAATGAGGATCACTTCTGTTTTTGCCATAAAAATTCTTTCTTAAAATGGGACGTCGTCTTCTTCGGCAGACGGGGGTTCGCTTTCAGGAGGCGGCGCAGGCCGGGGAGCGCCAGCCGGAGGG
>DASRLE010000382.1:0-44169 GCA_035648615.1 Saccharimonadales bacterium (SeqCode)
CCCCAAATGAGGCCCCAAACTAAACTTTGATTTCTATGATTACTTTTCACCGTCCTTTTCTCGCCGCATGCCTGCTGGTTTTGGTCCTGGCTGGCGCGGGTTGCACGAAGCAAGCCAAGGCAAAGCGCTTTCTGGCCAAGGCTGATCGTGACTTCGCCGCGCAAAAGTACGATGCGGCCGAACTGGAGTATCGTTCCGTGTTGCAACTTTCACGCCTTAACCCGGCAGCCATTCGAGGTTTGGGGTTGATTTACTTTGAAGACGGGCGATCACCGCAAGCCTACGCTTATCTCTCGGAGGCTCATAAACTGCTGCCGCAAGACTTAGAAGTGGAGGGCGATTTGGCCACGACCTATCTCGTCTTCCACAAGCCTCACGAGGCGCAGCAATTGGCGCAACAGGTTTTAGCCAAAGACCCGGCCAATAAACGCGCCTTGACGACCTTGGTGGACTCACCGCGAACGCTTGCGGAAGTCGCCGAGATTCGCGGCCTGGTGGAACGCCTCCGCAGTTCCAACAAAGACGCGTCCTCCTATCATTTGGCGCTGGGAAGCCTCGCCTTGCGGGAACAAAAATTACCGGACGCCGAGAGTGAGTTGCGGGAAGCCATCGCGCAGGATCCCAAATCGAGCGAGGGTTATTTTCTCCTGGGGGCCGTTTACCTCATACGCAAGGATGTGAAGCAGGCGGGCCAAAATTTCCAGACCGCCGTGCAACTTGCGCCGCTGCGCTCGAATCTCCGCCTCAAATACGCGGACTTTCAAATAGAAAACCGTGAGTTGGAGGCCGCCAAAAAAGGAGTGGAGGAAATCACCAGCCAGGCGCCCGATTATATTCCCGCCTGGATTTACCTGATGAAGTTGCTGTTTGCGGAACGCAAATACGATGAGTGCGCCAATGTGGTGCATACCATCCTGGCTCGCGACCCCTCAAACTTCGAGGGCATGATCGAGGATGGAAATTTAAGTCTGGCTAAAGGGGATGCCGCCAAGGCCACCGCTCAATTCCAGCGCATGGAGACGATCGACAAGAACAATCCTGAGGTGAAACATCAACTCGCCCTGGCTTATCTGATGAGCGGGTCTCGCGCCAAAGCCATGGCCAGCCTGGAGCAAGCCGTTTCGATAAGCCCCTCCTATGCCGCAGCCGTCACGCTGCTCGCCGAGCTGAATATCCGGAGCGGAAATTCCGCGGCGGCGCTGACTCGGTTGAAGGTCCTGATTAAGGCGCACCCGGAGAACCTTCAGGCGCGTTTCCTTCTGGCTACGGCCTATCTGGCGCAACAGCGTCCCGAAGACGCTTTAATCGTTTATCATGACATGATGGGAAGCTTTCCCAAAAATCCGCAAATTCCCCTGTTGATGGGAATAGTTTATACGCAACAAAAGCAACCTGCTCCAGCCCGGAAATCGTTTGAAAAGGCGATCGAACTGGCCCCCGATTATCTTCCCGCAGTGGAGCGGTTGGTCGGACTTGATTTGGCGGAAAAGCGTTATGCGCCTGCCATGGAGCTGGCGAAACACCAAATCGAACTCATGCCCAAAGCCGCCGAGCCGTTGCTTTTGCAAGCGGAAGTTTATTTGCGCCAAGGGCAGACCAATCAATGTGAAACGGTTCTGTTAAAGGCCATTTCCCTCAACCCCGCGTTGCCGGGTCCGTATCTTTCGCTGGCCCAGCTTTACGTCGCTTCCAACAAGTCGCAGGAGGCTTTGGATCGTCTGACGACGCTCGTTTCCAAAACCAACGACGTGTCGGGTTGGATGGAAATAGGCTTAATCCACGACCAGTTGAAACAATATGATCAGGCCGCCGCTGCTTATGAGAAGCTTCTGGAGATCTCGCCGCAGTTTGGCGCCGCGTTGAATAACCTGGCTTACGTGGACTCAGAGCATTTGGGCCGGCTGGAAAAAGCTTATACCCTGGCCACTAAAGCCCGCGAGTTGCGGCCCTATGATCCTTATGCCGCAGACACGCTGGGCTGGATTCTTTACAAGCAGGGGCAATACTCCCGCGCCGCCACCTTGTTGCAAGAGAGCGCGGAAAAACAACCCGCCGACCCCGAAGTGCAAATGCACCTGGGAGTGATTTATTATATGATGGACGAGGAAGACGCGGCCCGGGTGGCTTTGCAGCGAGCGCTGACCAGCCCAAAAGATTTCCCGGAAAAAGAGCGGGCCCGCCAGCGTTTGGCCATTTTGGCGATTGATCCTCAAACGGCTTCACCCGCCGTCCTGACCGGCTTGCAAAAAACGGTCAAGGATGACCCCAACGACCCAGTAGCTTTGGATCGCATCGCGGCCATTGAAGAACGGTCTGGGAAACCGGACGCAGCCGCTCAGGTCTATCAGGATGTGCTGAAACAGAACCCCGAAAACTGGCAAGCCATGCTTAAATTGGCCGGCCTTTATTCCACCCGCTTGAATGATCCCGCCAAGGCGCTGGAGTTCGCCAAGTCCGCTTATAAGCTGGCACCCGATTCCCCTCAAGTTTCGCTCGCCTTAGGCCGGGCCATGTATCGCTCAGGCGATTATCCCTATGCCTTGAGCTTGCTGCAACAGGCGTCGAGCCAATTGGCCGCCCAACCAGGCATCCTTTATGACTTGGCTTGGGCTTATTATAGCGTTGGCCGCGTGACCCAGGCGGACAAAGCAATGCAGGACGCGCTGGCCAGTGGGGCGAAATGGAATCACGCGGAAGATGCCCGCGGGTTTTTGGCTATGCGAACCGCCGCCGCCAGCTCCGCCCAGGCGCGCGCCGGAGCCCCTCAAGTGCAGGCGATCCTTCAAGCGCATCCTAATTACGTTCCGGCCTTGATGGCTGAGGGTTTGATTCAGGAAGGACAAGCCAGCTATAGCGCCGCCGAGCAAACCTACCAAAAGGTCCTGGCGATTTATCCGCTTTTCGCCCCTGCCACCCGGGAGTTGGTTATTCTTTATGCCCAGTACCTGCACGACGATGCCAAAGCAGCCCAATTGGCTGACAAAGCGGGCGAAGCCTACCCCGCTGACACCGAACTTTCCCGAACGTTGGGTCTGCTGGACTATCGCCGCGGTGACTACTCGCGTTCCGCCCAATTGCTCCGCCAAAGCGTGCAAAACTCGAACAATGACGGGGAGGGCTTCTACTATCTCGGCATGGATTACTATCATCTCAAACAAAAGAGCGACAGCAAGCAAGCCTTGCAACGCGCAATGGCCTTAAACCTTCCGCCTGCGTTGGCTGGTGACGCCAAGAAGGTTCTGGGCGAGTTAAAGTAAGGCGGGCCGCCCGGCGTTTACTGCATGGCCAGGCGATAAAAGCGCATTTTCATGCCGGCGGCTTCTGGATCAGCGAACTGAACCCAGCCGTTGGTCACCCCCGTGGTCTGCCAAATGGTGGACCATGATTGAAAATCAACCGTCGCCTGCAGGTTGTAAGTGTGCCCCGGCGCGACCGGAAAGCTGACCACCGCAGGCTGCTGGGAACCGTTCCCCGGCGCCACCCTCACCACCCCCGGCACGATATACGAAATCTCATTGGACGGCGTGCTTTCGGTTCCGCCGCTGGTATAAGCCTTCACGACGAAAAAGTTGGTTTCCCCTTCGGTTAGATTCGGAATGGATGCGCTGGTGTTCGTCCCGGCGTCAATACGAAACCCATATTGGCCGGAGGCATTGCCGTAATAAATGGCGTAGCCAGCCACAGCCGAGGCGGCACTGGGATTCCAACTCACCGCGATGGTTTGCAAAGCTTCGGCGCGGGGACCGTAACTCAAGGCGGCCAACAGCAGCAGCAGTGACGCGGCCGGCGTCCTGGCAAACTTGTTGAACCATTTTTTATCCACGGTTCCTATTTAGCAACGGGTCTGCCAAGCGGGTGTTTCTCGCAGTTCCGGGATGCCGTCGCGAAACTGAGAAATGGACCCGCTCTTTTTTCTTTTTCCTCGAATGGCAAAACCCTTGTTTTGCGGCGATTTTCCCGAGGCCGAAGTTGGCCGCACCAGAGGGGAGGGGACCGGGCGGCAGGGGGCTTTCAGTTTTGCGAATCAGACGAGAGAACGGCCCGAGAATCAGGGGGTTGGCTGTCCTGACTCGGGGCCGGCTTGGCCCGTAACTGGACAAAATAAAGGGCGCTTCGCAGGGCATTTCGGACGCGAAACAATTTCTCTTCCCCTTTTGCCCTCTCCTTCCTAATATTTCAGGCCGTTAGCGTGAATTCACGTTGGCGGAAGAACTATGCCACTGACACATACCAAAGATTTATTCGCCAAAGCCCTCAAAGGCAAATACGCCCTCGGCGCCTTCAACGTCAACAACATGGAGCTGCTCCAGGCCATCATTGAGGCTTGCGAGGAGGAAAAAGCGCCAGTCATGCTCCAGATTTCCAAAGGGGCGCGTCAATACGCCAGCCCCGTCTATCTCAAGAAATTAATCGAGGCCGCCGTCAGCACCTCCAACATCCCCATCTCCGTCCACCTCGATCACGGGGATTCATTCGAGCTTTGCAAAGAGTGTATCGACGAAGGCTTTACCAGCGTGATGATCGATGGCAGCCACGAGCCAATGGAAAAAAATGCCGAAGTCTGCCGGCGGGTCGTCGAGTACGCCCACAAGCATAACTGCGTCGTCGAGGGGGAACTGGGCATGCTCGTTGGCGCCCAGCACGACGACGGCGAGGAGGGCGGCGGCTACTCCAAAGGCGGCGTTTATACCCATCCCGATGAAGCCGTGCAATTTGTCCGCTTGACGGGTGTCGATTCGCTCGCCGTCGCCATCGGCAACTCCCATGGCGCGTATAAGTTCAAGGGCGAACAGCGGCTCGATTTAGACCGCCTCCGTGCCATCAAGAAGGCCCTCATGGACGCCGGCCTGGGAGATTACCCTCTCGTCCTGCACGGCGCTTCCAGCGTCCCCAAGGACTTAACCCAGGAAATCAATAAATACGGCGGCAAACTCGGCGAAGACACCGCCGGTGTTCCCGAAGCGGACATCGAGGTCGCCCGCCGCATCGGCTGCACGAAGGTCAATATCGACACCGACCTTCGTCTGGCCATGACCGCCGCCATCCGCAAGTGCTTTTTCGAAAATCCCAAGGAATTCGACCCCCGCAAGTACCTCGCCCCTGCCCGCAACCGGGTCAAAGAACTCGTGCGCCACAAAGTGCGCGACGTCCTCTGCTGCGCCGGCCACGCCTTCGACTGAGAGAGTGGGACAAATAGGCGCTTTTTTTAGACTTGTCGGACATGTCTGACACGTTTGATGAGTCATTGTGGCTCTACAAAAGGTATTGTATTTTTGGGCTGAATATGTGTAAGTTACACACTTAAAGTAATTTACAGCACGACATCTTTCTTGGCACGACTTAGGCTTATTAACTCTCGTGAAATTAGTCGATCACACAATTTTAACCTGAAAGGAACAACTTATGACAACGAGATGGCAAATACCCACATGGCATCCTCTGCGCCGAGTGGCGAATCTACATGAGGAACTGAACAGCCTATTTTCCCAAGCACTGGGGAACCCGCTTCGCACTTCACCCGATGACTTTGCAGCCTCCAACGACGGCTGGCTGCCGGCCCTTGATCTTTACGCTGAAAAAGATCATCTGGTGGTGAGGGTCGAGCTACCCGGCTTGAAGAAGGAGGACATCGAAATCTCGCTGCAAAACGGTTTCCTCACCGTCTCCGGCGAACGGAAACGAGACGACAAACGCGAAATCGCCACCGCCCGGTCGGAAAGGGTCTTGGGTCGTTTTCAACGGACGGTTAGTTTGCCAGCCCCAGTGGAGGCAGACAAAATCCAAGCCACTTATACCGATGGCATCCTAACCGTTACGCTTCCCAAATCCGAGGAAGCGAAGCCAAAGCAAATCCTGGTCAACGTCAAAGACTAAAACTTAAAAAAATCTGACCCAAAAGGCGGGTTCTTCCCGCCTTGGAGCAGGAAAGGAACACAATGAACTCAGTTGCTGAAAATGAAACATCGGTCTGTCCGCCACCGGCGGCCACCGAACGCGAATACATCACTCCCGGAGTCAATATCTTCGAAACGAAGGACGGCTACGTCCTCGAAGCCGAAATGCCCGGCGTGAATAAAGAGGGTCTCAATGTCAGTTTGGAGGACAATGTCCTGACAATCGTCGGACGCCGCCAACCTGCACCCGAGGCCGGTTTGCTTTACCGCGAATCCCGCCCTGCGGATTTCCGCCGGGTCTTTGAGTTGGATCCGTCCATTGAGCACAGCCGGATTACGGCCAAAATTGACCAAGGGATTCTGGTCCTGACTCTGCCGAAGACTGAGAAGGTCAAGCCGCGGAAAATCACCGTGAGCTAAGCAGCGCCTTTCCTGGTCCCGCAAGGGCCGGGGGTCGCCGGCCAGACCGGCGGCTTCCGGGCCCTTTTTTGTGTTTAACGGGTGGTGTCAATCGAATGCTTGTCTTTTGCAAGAGAACGGGTCAGAGTAGCGTGAATAATTGTTGACCATGTCTTCTACAACCACAACCAGTCAAAGCAACATTGTTCCCGGGACCAAGCTCAAGTTCTGGGGTGTGCGCGGCTCCATCGCCAGCCCGGGACCCACCACGGTTTTTTACGGAGGCAATACCTCCTGCGTGGAAGTCCGCGTGGGCGAGAACATCATTATTTTGGATGCCGGCACAGGCCTGCGCTCTCTCGGCCTGGCCTTGATCGAGGAGTTCAACGGTCAGCCGATGAATCTGAATCTGCTCATCACCCATACCCACTGGGACCACATCCAGGGCTTTCCATTTTTCCTGCCCGCCTACGACCCGAAAAATAAAGTCGAGATTTTCGGTTTCGAAGATGCGCGCAAGGGTTTGGAAGGCACGCTTTCCAGTCAAATGGAAAGTCCTTATTTCCCGATCAGCATGCAACAAATGCCGGGCCACATCACCATTCGCCAGGTGGAGAACTTGAACTTCAACATCAACGAAGTTCGCGTCCGCGCCCAATTTCTCAATCACCCTGGCGTCTGCACCGGTTACCGTCTTTTCACCCCGGGCGGTTCCATTTCCTATTTGCCGGACGTGGAATTATTTCAACGCCTCCGCGAGCGCTGGGATACGGACACCGGCCTCATGGTGCGCGAAGGACGGGAAGTCACGCCTCCCGAAGACAAGGAGTTAATTGATTTCATTCGCGACTCCGAAGTCTTGATTTTAGATTCGCAATACGACGCGGCCGAATACGAAAAACACATTGGCTGGGGGCATAGCTGCCTGGAGGACTCAGTGGCCTTCGCGCTGCACGCCAACGTCAAACGCCTTTTCCTTTTTCACCATGACCCCGACCACACCGACGAGCAAATTTCCCGCATGGTGGACCGAGCCCGCCAAATGGCCGCCCGCCACTGTTCCGGCCTGATCGTCGAGGCCGCCCGCGAAGGCTACGAACTCATCCTCGAACCCAAACCCCCCGAAAAAAATATTGCCTAGCCCAACCGGAGCAATGGCCCGCCTGAATTAACCGCTGGGCATCGAGATGACTTGAACTGGAGGACTGTTTCGTTTTGAATTGGGTTATGCCGGTAAGGGAGCCAAGCCCAAAGATGTGATCGACATTCCAACAACCTGCAATGGAATGGGCGAGAAGACGCCTCATCCCACCCAAAAGCCCGAGGAGTTGCTCCGCAAACTGGTTTTGGCATCTTCCAATCCCGGCGATCTGGTAATCGATCCTTTTTCCGGGTCGGGAACAACGATTGTCGTCGCCGAGCAACTGGGCCGGCGCTGGATGGGTTGCGACACAAGTTTGGATTACAATCAGTGGGCGATAAATCGAGTGGAAAGTGCGGGAGGGCGTTCGGTGGCTTACTGGAAACAGTTTGACGCTGATACCGCCCAGCGAAGGGAGAGTATAAGATGACGCTGACGGAACTTGTCAACGTTGCCTCCAACAAAACAAACTTCACTGAACTGTCGGATTACTGCGAATTCTGCAACGCATTTTGGGATTTCGCCAGTCGTCCCGGCTCGATTCAGGCGGAGATTGTTGCCAGAAATGAAACCCACTATCGCTTTCTTCAATTCAAAGAAGACGGGTCCTTCAACGTCACCCGTCCACTAAACTACCAACTGCTTTATTCCCGGAAAACGGTGAAGGCGCAAATTAAGTAATTCCTCAGGATGCTTGACTCTGTGAAGTCATCCCTCAAAAATGCGAACACAGCCGCAAATCGTGAATTGGTGAATCGAGCTGTATATACGATCCAGCAAGCGATCGGCGCTTCCTTGGATGCTTTGCCGGCTGGGCGATCCAACACCGCGAGAAAAATTAATGGCGATTTGTTTGAAAAGTTTATTCGTCTAATTCTTGTTCGGGTCGGCGTTGATTGCGAGGCAGGCATTGTCAATATCCCCATAGAAGTTGATGGCAAGGAAGAATTTTTTATGACGTACCAGCATGATCTCGTCGTTAGGTCTGGTTCGCTGGTGAGAATCATTGGCTCGGTAAAAACCAGCAGCAAAGACCGGCTCGACAAAATCCTTATCGACAAATTCCTGCTGGCCAAGCTGACGGGGAAGGATGTGCCTCATGTGGCGATATTCCTCAATGATGTTCAACGGAAAGGCGTCACCCCCAAAGAATATGGGGTCAACGCAACCTTCCTGCCGGGCCACTTCAAAGCATACACCGTTAAACTGAATCTCCTGGACGGCGTGTATTATTTCGACATTCGTCCCAATATGCTCACGGACAAAATTCTCAAAGACCATATTCGAACATTTGACCATTTTTTGTTTGGTGACCTATGGACACTCCTCAACAGAACCGCTGTTGTGGCCAAAATAGAGACGGGCGAGGAAGATAGCGGCGAATAAGGCCCATCGGTTTGATGGGTGACCCCGGATGCCGTGATGCCGGTTTGGCCTCTGATGCCGAATCGGGGGGCAACAAAATTCTGTTCCGAATCTTTTTGCCCCCATTTTTTTGCCGTCTCGCTCATTGGTTCGGTTCGCTCCCATGAGAGTATCAATTACGCTGTGAACTCTGGGTGCGATTCTTGGTATGCGCCGGAGCGGCCACATTTAATTTCCAGACTTCCCCAAGCAACACAGAGAACCGCCGCCCAAAGGCAAACAAAGCAACCAAGCTGGCGCCGAGCAGCAGAAGCGTGCTGCCAGTATCCGGGACACCACTTCCCCCGCCGATCTCCTCCGCAAGCGGTACATTAATGGTATCGGAGCCATCCAACGAAACTGCGGCACCCTCTGCCAACAGCCGGCCATCGACCGTTACGGTGGTCCCCAGCGTGATGGATTGATTGGCCATGATATTCCCCTCCAAGGTAGATCCTGCTCCGAGCGTCGCCGAACTGCCGACCTGCCAAAAAACACTCATGCCCGGGTTGTCATCAATGATGTCCCCGGTGGACGTTACATCTTCTTCTACTACTGAACTAGCCGAGGCTGTGGTGAGGCTTGATCCGATTTTGAAGACGAAGACTGCATCGGGGTTGCCCTCGTCGTTGAGCGTCAACTGACCCGACGTGATCTGTGCTGAGGAAGAAAAGTAGTAAACCCCAGGAGTCAAAGTTAGCCCCCCGAGATTGCCGCCATTGAAGTACGTGTAATCGTTCCCTGAGGTCGCTGGGGTCAGTGGGAGCGCTGCGGCTTGGGTATAGGCAGCGGTCAAGGCGGCTTGGGCATTTTGCGTGTATGCATCCCCTGCGTGATTAATACCGTTGTTGATGACAAGGTTTTCAAGACCCGTGGACGTGGTTGGATACGATCCAATATTCCCGTTATATTCAACACCCCCGTTAATCGTGCTCGTATCGACCGCGCCTGCGACGGAAAGCCCGGAGTAGGACAGAACCCCAAAACCATTGGCCGCCCCTAGGTTGACCTCCTGCGCGGTGGCCTTGAGGTTTAGGAACGCCATCGCGAGCATAATGCCGACGACCGGGGGAATTTGCTTCGCGGCGTTTCGCGCGACGGTGAGTGAAAAAGTTTCTTTCATTGTATGTTTTCCTATTTTCTGTTGTTTATCACTCAATTTACAACGCATATACCCTTTAATCCGCCCCTTTGGCTATGGAGTGAACACCTTATCCCGCCTCGCCTGCTCAATTGAAGCGTTCTTCGGCCCCGTTGCTTATTTGTCAATAAATGCAGCTTATCTCATGCCCAAATATTGACATGACAGAATACAACCACGTAAGTTGCTTATATGCAGCATAATATGATGCAAACAGCATTTGATCCTTTGATCGAAAAATGAGGCCAAACTGTAAATAAATCCGACGCTTTTTGGAATATTTCATTTCTCTTCTCTAATCAGTCCCCTAGAGAAAAATACTTAAAGTATTGTTGATGAATAACTTACGTAAAACAAATAACCAGCCCTTCTTGATCCTCCTCAAAGTGTAATGAAGACCGATGTTTTCCGGCCCGACACCTCCGGCACCGCCGTTTGTCGGTCGAAAAGCGGCAGAGAAGGAAGTGATGACGAAGAAGCTGATGGCCGTAGAAAGCTGAACCACCGCCGCCTCGTGACGTGAAGCTTTCGGTCTAAATCGCCGCGAAGATTTTTTCGAGGAAAAGGCGGTTGTCCCGCGCGTCGGCCGTTACTTCGTCAAAGGTCTTTCCGCCGGCGCATTCCAAAAAGACAGGGCCGTTGAAACCGGCCTTCTTTAATTCTGTGAACACCGCCGTGAAATCGACTTTCCCCGCGCCGAGCTGGATCATCACATTCTTTTTTTCTCCGTCGCAATCTTTGGCGCAGAAACCGGTCACATACTCAACAATGGGTTTAAGTTCTTCGACGGGATCTTTGCCGGTGTAATAAATGATGTTGCCCGCGTCATACCAAATTTTGAAATTGGGCCGGTTCACCTCGCGCAGGCAACGTTTGATTTCCTCCGCTGCCCCACTGGCGCCGCCGTGCGGTTTTAGGACCAGCTTCATCCCGGCCTCTTGCGCGTAGTCGGCGGCGTCGGTCATGACTTTGTCGTACATGGCGAAATGTTCTTTGCGGTCCACGCCGAAAGTCAGGAGCCATTGCAGCTTGAGGAAGCGCGCATGATCGATTTGTTTGCGCACGTCCTCGATCTCATCTTTGACAGGCGAAGATTCTTTGATGCGCAACGATCCCATCGTCGCCACCAGTCCCGAATCGGCAATTCTTTGCTGCAAATGGGCCAAGTACTCGGCGGTCGCGGATGAACCGATGAACGGTTCTTCGGGCATCGGGGTCAGCAGTCCGACTGTTTTATAACCCGCCTGGTTGATCCCTTTGAGCGCCACATCAAAACCCCAATTAGCCGATTGCCGCGTCTCCAGCGGCTGTTTGGCCGAACCAAATTTTTGCATCCATGGCCGGTTAAAACAACCGATGGGCCACGCTACTCCCTGGCCGCGGGCGGCGACCGAGCCGACGGCCAAGGCAGCCGTGGCTAAGGAAGTAGTTTGGAGAAAAGTGCGGCGAGACATGTTGGCGGTTTTCATTGTGCTCCTCCTGCCGTTCGCCTCGATGTTTTCCGGCTGGTATGGATTTTCGTCACGGTCCCTATTTTCAAGTACATTGTTTTGACTTTCTCGTAAATGGCCTCGCGCCGATCATGCAGCCGCTTCAACTTGCGCGGACGATGCCGGTTCAAGGCATACGCCGTCAGCAGCGGCAGGGCGATTGTAGAATCAAGATAGGCGACCACGCAATCCGGCAGATTATTCGGGTCCACTTTGCCCCAACTGACTGCCTCAGCCGGCGTCGCCCCGCTCAACCCGCCCGTATCGGGCCGGGCATCGGTGCATTGCAAAAAATAATCGTGGCCTTTTTCGGCGATGCCCATGACCTCCTGGATCTGCGGTTCGGTCTGCAACATGAAATTCTTGGGCGAGCCTCCGCCCAGAATAAAAACGGACGATTTTCGGCCGTTGGATTTGGCGTCATAAACCAAGGCAGCCGTTTGATTGACATCGCGGTTGACATCGATCTGCAATTGGGAATCGCGCATCGCCATGGCCGCGACATTCATCCCGATGGAACTGTCGCCGGGGCTGCTGGAGAAAATCGGGATGCCGCATTCATACGCTGCGGCCAGCACCGAGCTGTCGCGCAACTTCATTTGCCGGCCGCGCGCCGCCACATATTTGCCCAGCAAAAAATGAAATTCATCGGTGCCCATCGTGCGCTGAAATTCCGGCCCTTGAATGACCTCGCGCACAAACGCGTCCGTGTTCAACAAAACGTTATAGTCAAACAGAATATCATAAATGCGGATGACCCCGTCGCGATGCAGCTTCACGTCATCCAGGAAAGGCGAGCCTTGGTATAGGGCCATATCCAGCCCGTAATGGAGATCGTGATAAAGATTGGCCCCGGTCGAGACCATCCAATCCACCATGCCCGCTTTCATCAGCGGGATGAGGCACGACTTGCCCAAGCCGGCGGGCGTCAGCGCGCCGGTCAGGCTCAGGCCGATCAACCCATCCTCCGGCAGCATTTTATTAGTCAATAACTGGGCGGCTTCCCGCAAACGTCCGCCGTTGTAAGCTAGAAAAGTGGAATCAATCAAATCCGCCACCGCAATATTTTTCCCGATCCCCAGCGGATTCAAGCGGGGATAATTGGCAAAGCGGCGCTGCGACAATTTACTCATGGCCGAAATCTTTGCCCATCCGCCTCAAAACGCCAGCGGAAAAAAAGCGAGGCCGCTGCCTGGCTGCGAAAGATCAGGATTCAACGGAACCGCGTCCCAAAAAAGCCGCGTGCATCCGCCGCCACGGGCTGGCGGGCGGGGAGGCGGCCGCGCCTCGCCGAAAAAACCGCCACGGATGCAACCGCCCGGCAGCCAGCGGAATTTCCAGTTCGATCCGGCAGCCGTCGCCCGGCGAGCTTTGCACGCGGCACTGTCCGCCCAGGTCTTTCATGCGGGCGATCATGTTGTGCAATCCATGACGCGAGGTGTTGATTTGCCCGACCTCAAAGCCGTGTCCGTCATCCTCGACGATGGCGATCAGCGCCTGCCGTTGCAACCGGATGCGCACCGCGACCTCGTGGGCGCCGGAATGCTTGACTGCGTTGCTCAACGCTTCCTTGATCGTCAGCAGAAGATTGCGCCGCAGGGGCATGTCGAGCGAGATATGCGGCAATTCGCGCTGGATGTCGAACCGGCATCGCATCAAGGCCGGGCGCAGGAACGATTCCGCGTATTTGCAGATGTAAATCACGAAGTCGCCCAGGGTGTCGCGCTGAGAATTGACCACCCAGATCACCTCATCGATGGCCCCAAGCACATTGCGGGCGCTGTCGCACATTTGGCCGAATTGCTCGCGGGTTTCCGATTCGCCGGGCAGCTTGCTTTGCGCTTCCTCTCCTGTCAATAATAACTGCGTCAGCCGGGTGCCCAAGTCGTCATGGATGTCGCGGGCGATGCGAACGCGTTCCAGACTGAGAAGCTGCTGCGCCTTGGATTGCACCGCCAGTTGCATCATCAAGTACAAGGACGTCAGGCCGGCCACTCCGCACGCGACCAGCAGGGCGATTTGAAACCAGCCGGTTTCCCAGAAATGGAACGACAGTGGCAGCGAGGGAGGCAAGTTGATATAGGCCGTGGGTTCGGACCACCACGGCTTCTGACCCAGCGTGCCCACGATGGTCGCCCCCGGCCAGTCGGTGTCCGCATTCCGGCGGGTTTGCCAGTGGCTTACGTCGTTAGGAACCACCCGCCAGCTTTTGTCGGAAGCGATCAGCACGCTTTGGCCGTTGGCCAGCACGGCGTGGAAGCCCAAAATCACCCCGGCCTTATCGACGTCGTTGAAACCCTCCACCGCCAGCAGATGTGTCCCCGGCGAAAGCACCCGGGTCAAATCATACGCGCTGAGCGTGCGCCAATCGCTGCCCCGGCCTAATTCCCGGCCGTCCAGGAACAGGGTAAAGGCGTTGTCCGCCGCGATGCGAAGCTCGGCGTATTCGACGCGGGTCCCTTCGGGAATGGCAAACTTTTTCCAAAGGCGGCAGGTTTGTTTATCCCGCGTTTCTTTGTCCCACATCCATTCTCCGAGATAATTTGTCGCCTCCCGAAACGACGTCACCGGCTTGGGGGCGGACTGCTCTGGTTCGGCGGCGCGGGTCGCGAGACTGAAACCCAAAGCGAAAAGTCCCACCGTCAAAGCAATTTTCTTCGGGCATCTAAAAGCGGAAAACACGATCCATTAAACCCGCTTTTCGAAGCGGAAGCAAGCCTTTCGCCGGGGGCATTGACAACTTTGAGGAATAAGTTTTTTCGCACCTCTGATGCCGCCGGTCGGCGGTGATTCTCTCCAGTCCCCCATGCCCTTCAAATCCGCCCGCCGAAGACTTCCGCAGGATCTCCGTCAGTCGTCTTGCAACCTCCACGGCAAATCGAGCGAAAGGCTTGTCAGATGGTCTAATTGAGACAACCATGGCCATGGCTCAATGAATTTCAGCGCCCGATTTTATAAGGCAGCCCTCGCGGTGGTGGCGGTCATTCTGTTTTGCGGAGTGGCGCAGCTTCAGAATTCCCTGAATCTGGATCGCGAGAAGCTTGGCTTGACGCGCCTGACTCCGCTCGAGAATGCGCCCCCGGTGCTGGCTTTTACGACGGTGGCGCTGGGCGGATTTCGCGGCTTGATCGCCAATGCGCTTTGGATTCGCGCCAATGATTTGCAGGAGGAGGACAAGTATTTCGAGATGGTGCAGTTGGCGGATTGGATTACCAAGCTCGAACCCCACTTCGTCGATGTCTGGCGGGTGCAAGCCTGGAACATGGCCTACAATATTTCTGTCAAGTTCAAGGACCCGGAGGACCGCTGGCATTGGGTCGAGCGCGGCATTCAATTGTTGCGCGATGACGGCCTGCGCTACAACCCCCACGAGACCTTGCTTTACCGCGATCTCTCGTGGTTGTTTCAACATAAGATCGGCCAAAATCTCGATGACGCCCACATGCGCTACAAGCTCCGTTTGGCCCAGGAGTTTCAAGATGTGCTGGGGGGACGGCCCGATTTCAAGGAGTTGCTCCACCCCACCACGCCCGAGGCCCGCGAACGGGTGCGCAAATTGCGGGAGGTTTACAAGATGGATCCGGCCATCGTCCAGAAAGTGGATGAGGAATACGGCCCGCTGGATTGGCGGCTGCCCGATGCGCATGCCATTTATTGGGCGGAGATGGGCCGCCTCAACGCCAAGCCGGAGGATCAGGAGACTTTGCGCCGGTCCATTTACCAATCCATGCAGCAAGCCACTTTTCGCGGCGGAGCGCTTTCCAGTTCAATTACCAATGTCACGGAGCAAAATTTTCTCCTTTGGCCCAATCTTGATCTTGTGCCCAAAGTGAACGCCGCTTACGAAAAAATGATCGCCGAGGAAGTCCGCAATCCCCATGGTTTTCAGCAAAACATGCAGACGGCCCATAAGAATTTCCTCAAGCAAGCCATCTATTTGCTCTATGAAGACAACCGCGAGAAGCAAGCGGCGTATTGGTTCAAGTATTTGAACACCATCTATCCCAATGCCTTCGTCGGCAAGGAAGCCCACATCACCTTGGAAAACTTTGCCATCAGCCAGATTATCGAAGACAATGGCGAAACGGATATGAGCAAAGTCAGCGCCAGCATCATGGGAATGATCCATCGCTCCTTTTTTTATCTGATCGCGGACAATGACGATAAGGCGTATAATTACCGCAATCTCGCCCAACGCATTTGGAATCATTACCACGCCAAGACTGAAGGAGTGTCCGAGCAACGCCTGGCGCTCAAACCGTTTCCGGAAATGTATCGTTTCGTGTTGGACCGGGAGTTAAATCCCACCAACGGCATCCTCTCCGCCCAGGGCGCGGCCCTTCTGCGCACGAAACTGGGCCTGCGGGCCGGAGAAATGGCGCCGCCTCCTTCCGCGCCGGCCAAACCATGACCCAGCGCTCCGCATGAACGCATCGCCCCTAACCATTTTGCTGGTGGAAGACGATCCGAACGACGTCTTCCTCATTCAGCGCGCCTTCAACAAGGCCAATATGGTCCACTCGATTAAATCCGTGGCCGACGGCGAACAGGCCATGGCTTATCTCGGCGGCCAAGGCGATTTCGAGGATCGCGCGCAGTTTCCGTTGCCCACCTTGATTTTGCTCGACCTCAAGTTGCCGCGCAAAAGCGGCCTGGAAGTCCTGGCCTGGATACGCGCGCAGAAGGGCGCCATTCGCCGCGTGCCGATCATCGTCCTGACCTCCTCCAAGCAAAGCACCGACATCAACCGCGCCTATGAATTGGGGGCCAATTCCTATCTCGTCAAGCCGGTGGCCTTCGAAGGGTTGCTCCAAGTCGTCCAGACCTTGGACCTTTATTGGATCGTGTTGAATGAAAGGCCCGAAGTTTAGATTTTAGCCGGTGCGAAAGGAGATGCGCGTAATCAAGTCGCGCCCGAAGCTGTTCTGCAGGCGCTCCAGAATTTCCCGGCGGCGGTAGCGGACAATCTCATCCAGCCATACGCTGCTGTCCACTGTGACGAACAACGTTCCCTTCCGAATGCCGGTTGGCTTGGCGTGAGCGACGATTTCGGGATCAAGCTGGTGACCCCACACTCGCAGAATTTCCGCCTCGGCCTGGCGGGTATCGATCCTCAATCCCGCCAGCACACTCGGCATGATCTGCCCCGCTCCGCGCGCCGAAGCCTGCCGGCTTTTCTCCTCCGCGCTCCAATCCCAGCCTCGCCATTGGGCGACCACGCGCTGGCGGGCCGACGGCTTCGGCGCAGCCGACCGAAAAGAACGAGACGTCAAAGGCCGGTTCATAATCCCGAAGATACAAGATAAGCTCTCGATTTAAACCGAAATTCCGCAAAAAAAATCCGATGGCACACAGATTGTCCAGAGGGGATTTCTCCTTTTATTAAGCGAACCGGAGCTCGTACAATAAAAGGCGGCTGGGACTCGCACGAACAAACGATGAAATATACACTTCCACCAAAACTCGCGGAAATTCGCCGCACACTTGCACGCAGTCATAATCGTCGGGTTTTGTTTTTGATAGTGATTGTTAGTGGATTTGTTTTGGCCGGTTTGCTGGGGACTCGCCCGCATCATGTCGAATGTTGGGTTTTGGTTATGGGTGCTGTTCTTGAAGTAATGGGGATCGTTTATGTGATCCGGCTCAGCAAGAAACAGAGCGTTGCCTTGGGATTTGTGTGTCCATTGTGCGGCGGTGCTCTTTACGACGGTGCCTCCAACCGTCTCGAACGTAGAGGCGAGTGTCCCTGTTGCAAGCAATTCATCATTGAGAACCTGAATGAAGAATCGGCCGGTCTTTGCTTTAGCGAAAGCGCCCCTCGCGCGTCGGATTCAGGCGGAAGCGACGCATTTCAACTTCGGTTTGCTCGCTATTGCGCCGCTGCGATTGGGATCGTGTTCTTTGGGCTGATCGCTTTTGGTTTGTATTGTCGTTCCAAGCACCCCCAATTTGGCGGCGTGTCACCGTTGGCTATTGATGTGCGCGTCCCCTCCGATTACTCCTCTACTAATGTCTATCGGATGAGCATCACCAACCGGGCCGGTTGTGACAGCATCTTTAACGAGCTTCGTCAGGCGCAATTTGTGCTCGACAGAAATAAGGCAATCGGCGAGTTCGTTATCCGATATGACAATGGGAAAACAGATGTTGTCTTAATCATGCCCCGTTTGCGATCCGCAAACAGCGACATCTATTTTGGCGGCGCCTTCCGACTGCCGCGCGAACGATTTTACCAAGTACTGAAAGATGAAGGCATTGATGTATCCAAGTTTTGAAATCAAAAAGCCCTTACTTGGATCAAGAAAGCGGGGTCAGAGCCGTTCTCATTCCACCCACGGCAACCGCAACTGCCCCTGAGGCGAGCCCAAATTGCTGACTCCCAACCCAATCAATCGCAGCGGCCGATTGACCAGTTTATGCCGCGCCAGCAAATGACATCCCAGCCGGTAAATGGCGCGCGCCTCCGTCGTTCCGTCCGGGAAGGTCGCCTGTCGCGTCCGCCGCGTAAAGTCTCCGTATCGCACCGTCACTTGGATTGTTTTGGCGGCCAGCCGTTTCTCCTGCAATTCCGCGGCGATCTCCGCCGCCTGCTCGCGCAACGTCCTGCGCAAGACCTGCCGGTCCGCCGTGTCGCGCAGGAACGTATTCTCGCTGCTGATGCTCTTGACCTCGTCGCTCAAATCCAGAGGCCGCTCATCCAGCCCAAACGCAAACCGCCGCAACACCGCTCCAAACGACCCGGCCACCGCGCGTAAATTCCCGACAAAATCCTGCAAGTCGCCCACCGTCTCGATTCCGGCCTCGTTCAACTGCCGCGCCGTCACCTCGCCCACCCCGTGCAAGGCCCGCACCGGCAGCGGCCGCAGAAACGCCACCTTCCTGGCCTCCTCGATCAAGGTCAATCCATTGGGCTTCTCCTGGTCGCTGGCCAGTTTCGCCAGCAGTTTATTCCCCGCAATGCCGATACTCGCGGTCAACTGCCGTTCGCGCCAGATCGTCTCCTTGATCGCGCGCGCCAACGGCAGCGCCCGCCGTAAACTTTCATCCGCGTCATTTCCCTGGCAAAACCCGGAAAAATCCAAATACGCTTCATCGACGGACACCTGTTCAATCACCACCCCGTGCCGCCGGACAATTTCCATGACCAGGCGCGACTCCGCCCGATACCGCTCCATATCCGGCCGCACAAAAATCCCCTTGGGACACAATCGCCCCGCCGTCACACTGGGCATGGCCGAGCGCACCCCAAACTTCCTCGCCTCGTAACTGGCCGCGCAGACCACGCCGCGCTGGGTCGGCGGGCTTCCGACGATGACCGGTTGCCCGCGCCACTCGGGATGGTCACGCTGCTCGACCGACGCATAAAACGCGTCCATATCGATCAATCCGATGACTCTGAACACGCCTCATTGTAGCAAACCATTCCGGCGGCTCCAAGCCCCTTGCGAAAAAGCCAGGGTCGGATTGACTCCTCATCCAAGTTCCCTTGCAGATGGGATTCAGTTCGCCCGGAAACTTTATGGCGCACAATTATTTGTGGACTTACTTCCATTACATTGTAGGATTTTATCATGAATTCGTCAACAAAGCCAGAATCGGTTTACTTTTCGGTTAAAGGGCAAATCGTCATACCCCGGCGTCTGCGGAAAGAGTTTGAAATTGAAGTTGGGACACATGCCTACGTCGAAGCTACGCCGGAGGGCATCTTGATCAAACCGGTGACACCGAGGTTTATTCGCAGTTTGCGAGGAAAATACAAACATTTGCCCGTAATGGAAACCCTCGCGGAAATAAAACGAGAGGAGAAGCAGAAATAGTATGACGGCCAAGGTTTTGGATTCTTGGGCGTTAATGGCTTTCTTTAAAGGCGAACCATCGGGTGAAATGGTCGAGGCGCTCATTCATAAAGCCGCCGCCGAAAAGACACGGCTGCTGCTGTGCGTTGTGAATTGGGGTGAGATTTATTACGCGATGTGGCGCGCGGGAGGAGAGGCTGCTGCTGAGGCGGTTGCAGAGGACTTGTCCCATCTACCCGTGGACCTGATAGAAGCCGATCTTACACTATCAAAACAAGCTGCCAGGTTTAAGGCCGTTCACAAAATGTCTTACGCAGATTGCTTTGCCGCCGCCCTTGCCAAGATGAATAACTGCGAACTTCTCACAGGTGATCTTGAATTTAAGGAAGTTGAAAAAGAAATCAAAATCGTCTGGCTAATAGGGGGCGCTCGATGATTCCTCCGGAAACACAGTTCCCCACCTTTGCGCCCGAGATTTATGGGCGAATAGCCCTCAATGAACTGGTCACATACGCCGTTTATTTTCTTTCAGAAAGCGGCGGCGAAATAAATGCGGAGGCCGCGCAGACCACGCCGCGCGGGGTCGGCGGGCTGCCGACGATGACCGGTTGCCCGCGCCATTCGGGGTGGTCACGCTGCTCGACCGCCGCATAAAACGCGTCCATATCGATCAATCCAATCACTCTGAACACGCCTCAATCTAGCAAACCATTCCTGCGGCTCCAAGCCCCTTGCGAAAAAGCCAGGCCGGATTGACTCCTCGATGGATCCGCGTTAAACGCACCGAGGTGGTGTGCTCTGAAGATCATAGTTTGCTCCAACTCTTCCGTGGTGAATCCGCCAGATAACAAACACATCTAACGCGGCGTGTGGGTAGTATGGCAGGAAGGCATAAACCGCCTCGACTTACCTAGGGCTAGAATCTCTTCTTGCTCGCCGCCTTTAGGGTCCGGCGCCGGTTCAAACCATCATCGCCTCATTCGATTTGTTTCGCCGCCACCTTCGTAAATCAAATTGTGGTCATCCACATGGATAATCCTGAAGTCCGCGTTTTCGCCAATTGACCACTGCGGCTCGGCGCCGGTCGCATTTGTGAATGTCAAGTGCAATGCCGGAATCCTCAGAACAGCCATCCAAGTCCCCATGTAGGTGTTTGTGTGATTGTGGTTCGACCGTTTCAACGAGAATCGCCCCCCAGGGTCGATGGCCAGCGTGTCTGAACTCCCATTCGTCCAAGTGCCATCAAATTGCTGGACGTATCGATCATCCCGATCTTCCTCCTCAATTTCTGGAATTGTCTGTTTAAATTCCATGACATCCTCGACCCATTGCCAAAATCCCATTTGCCATTCTTTCCCCAAAATGGCATTGCGTTCAGCCATATAAAGGCGCACTTCTTCGTTGGTTCTGATGGCATCGGCTTCCGGGCCCCATCCAATATGTAAATCATCGGAAGTGGATGCGAATTGCCCCTGTATTCTGGCAGACCAACGTATTCTGCCATTGTCGGCGTATCGCTTTATCAGGACAGGTGAATTACCAAGCACGCCGTTCTGGGGTCCGCTATTGGTGTTCACATAATATCCCCCAACATTCCCTGCGGAATCCGGTGTAAGCAATTTTGGGATTGGGCGGGAGAGGAACTCTTTTGCACGTCCTTGCAAGGCTTTGCGCTCCTGCCGAATGTAGAGGTCCAAAATAAAGGGGCAGAGGACAACGGCACCAATAAAACCAGCCATCAGAATTTTGGCCCGCTTTGGCAACGCCAACCGCCGCCTTAAAATCAGATATAGACCGAAGGAAGCCAGACCCAGAGCAAGAATTGCCGGGATAACTGCAAACCAAAGACTCCCCCATTGAAGACAGACCCAAGCGAACGTTCCCGCGAAAAGCGCCACAACGAAGCAACCCAGTCCGGCTATAACCTTCGCGATTTGCATTTAAGCCGCAATAATTCTAGTGACAACTCTACAACAATTTGAACTGGAGTTCGTCTTTCTCCAAACCCTCGACCAAACCTTCGAGACGCGAGCGCCGCCGCTCCATGATGTATTTGTCCATTTCGGGATCGTAGGGCACGGGATATTTTCCGTTGTAGCACGCCATGCAAAAGGATTCCTTGGGCAAGCCGGTCGCGCGCACCATGCCGTCTTCGGATAAATAGGCCAGCGAATCGGCGTTGAGGTAACGGCGGATCTCGTCGATGGAATGGTTGGCCGCCATCAGTTTGCTGCGGTCGGGAAAATCGATCCCGTAAACGCACGGGTTCATGTGCGGCGGGCAACTGACCAATACATGCACTTCCGTCGCGCCGGCTTCTTTCAAATTATTGACACGCGCCTTGCACGTGGTGCCGCGCACGATGGAGTCATCGATCACGATCACTCGCTTGCCTTTGACGAGGGTAGTGATGAGATTGAGTTTTACCCGCACGTCGAAATCGCGGATCAATTGCGACGGCTGCAAAAAACTGCGTCCGACATAGTGATTGCGCACGAAGGCCATTTCATACGGAATGTGGGACTCGAGGGAATAACCGAGGGCGGCGCAGTTTCCGCTGTCGGGCACCGGCACCACCAAATCGGCCTGCAAGGGATGTTCGCGGGCCAGCTCGCGGCCCATTGCGACGCGGACTTGATAAACGTTGCGGTTGGCGATGGTGCTGTCGGGCCGCGCAAAATAAACGTATTCGAAAATGCAGAAGGCGCGTTCCTTCTGGTCGGGAAAGGCTTGCAGGGAGCGCACGCCATTTTTGTCGATAATGATGATTTCGCCCGGCTCGATGTCGCGGACGAATTTGGCCGAGATCAGGTCCAGCGCGCAGCTTTCGCTGGCCAGCACCCAGGCATCGCCCGCCTTGCCCAGGCAGAGCGGACGAAAACCGAAGGGATCGCGCACGCCGATCAATTCCTGCTCCGTCATGATGACCAGCGAATAAGCGCCCTCGATCTTGCGCACGGTTTGCACGAGGTTGTTCTCGTTGCCGCCGAGGGTGGGTTGGGAGAGCAGGTGCAGGACGATCTCGCTATCGACGGTGGTTTGAAAAATCGCGCCTTTGTCCTCGAGTTCCTCGCGCAAGCGGGCGGCGTTGGTCAAATTGCCGTTGTGGGCGATGGCCAGTTGTCCGCGCTTGCTGTCGCCGGTCAGCGGCTGGGCGTTGCGCAAGTGTGATGAACCGGTGGTGGAATAGCGGGTGTGGCCAACCGCCATGTGTCCGGTCAAACCGCGCAAGACTTCGCCGTTGAAAATTTGCGAGACCAGGCCCATGCGCTTGTGCTCATGGAATTGGCGGCCATCGCACGATACGATGCCCGCGCTTTCCTGGCCGCGATGCTGCAAGGCGTAAAGGCCGTAATAGGTCAACTCCGCCGCGTTCGGATGGCCATAAATTCCGAAGACGCCGCAGTAATGCTTTGGATAAATCTGCATGAGATAAAATTCAGCCGGCGAACCAGCACACAATGGCTTGGGTTGGCATTCAATGCAAGAGCGGGGGCCATTTTAAGGAGGACGCATTCAAATTTCGGGTGGGGGCGCCGCGCTGCGGCGTCCGGTCGGCTACCCGCTTCGCGGGCTGCGCCGACCCTGCCCATTCATTTAGTGGCATGGATGTATCGCTGCTCTGACCGCAATCCACCGCTAAGTTTTCGCAATCCGCCGCAAGCCAAAGCTTTCCATTTCTGATAGCTTTTGGTCTTGTGGTGAATCGACCAACAGTCCTCAGCCAGTCAATCATTGCCGAAGGACCTGCATCGGAGCGTGAGTCTGTGGCGCGTCATGCGCGGCTTGGCTTTCGCATTTTTCTGGTCCTGGCTGCGGCGATGGTTGGTGCGGTATTGGTTTGGCAGGGCATCACCGCGCACGGCAATCCTGACCCGACCGCGCCCAACACCAGTCCGGCTGCGGCGACTTTTGACATCGGGGTGCTGGTGTTCCGCGAAGGCTTGGAATGTATTCTGGTGCTCTCGGCCATCACGGCGAGCATGACGGGCCGCAAGCAGGCCCACCGGCGTCCTGTCATGGCGGGAGCGGGCATTGCTTTCGTGGCCACAATCGTCACCTGGTTCATCGCCACCGGCATTGTCAGCAACTTGATGGGCAGCGTTTCCGCCCTCAATCTGCAAGCCGCCACCGGATTGCTGGCCGTCGTTGTCCTGCTCGTCATCATGAACTGGTTTTTCCACAAAATTTATTGGGGCGGCTGGATGTCCATGCACAACCGGCGCAAAAAGGAATTGGTCGAAAGCGCGGACGACCCCGACATTTCCAAAACGGCGCTTTTGTGGGGATTGGGCCTGCTCGGCTTCACCTCACTTTACCGCGAGGGATTCGAGGTCGTGCTTTTTCTGCAAAGTTATTACTTGCGCCTGGGCGGCCACGCCGTCCTGCGCGGCGCGTTGCTGGGATTGTTATTGACTGGCATTGTGGCCGCCCTGACTTTTGTGGCCCATCGCAAATTGCCCTACCGGAAGATGCTGGTCCTGACGGGCGCCCTGCTGGGCGTCGTCTTGCTGGTCATGGTCGGCGAACAAGCCCAGGAAATGCAACTGGCGCACTGGATTCCCACCACGCAGATCAACCCTCTGGCCAAGCTCATCCCGGCGTGGATGGGATTATGGTTCTCAATCTTCCCGACCGTAGAAACGCTGGCTGCCCAAGCCCTCGCCGCCCTCATCGTCGTCGGCTCCTACTTTCTGGCCCGCGGCCACACGGCGCCGCCTTGCCAGAACAAGACCGAAGTAATCCTGGGCCACGCGACCGATTGCCCGCGCGCAACGACAAAAACAAATCCGGAAAACCTAAAGCAATGTCCGCAATGCGGCGTAAAATTGCCCGGGAAAGCGTAGTGTAACCCAATCAGTGCTTTGCTTCAGCATTGGCCTTGGCAGGCAACGGGCCGCCGGGATGATATTCCTGCAGGGACTTCACGGCGTAGCCATTCCTCCACAACGCCGCAATGCCCAGCGCCGCCGCCCGCGCCCCGCTCAACGTCGTCATGATGGGCGTTCCGGTGTAAACGGCGGTCGTGCGAATTTTGACTTCGTCCGCTCGCGGCGTTTGCCCGGCGGGAGTATTGATGACCAGTTGGATTTCGCGGTTCTTGAGCAAGTCCAGCGTATTGGGGCGGCCCTCCGCCAGCTTGTAAACCCGCGAAACTTTCAGCCCGGCCTCCTCCAAAACTTTCGCCGTTCCGCCGGTCGAAACAATTTCAAAGCCGAGATCGGCAAATTGTTGCGCGATGGCCGCGACTTGTCCCTTGTGCGCATCGCTCACGCTGATGAAAACCCGTCCGCCAAGCGGCAAAGGCGAGTTGGCCGCCATTTGCGATTTCGCGTAGGCGATGCCGAGGTCGGCGTCCAGTCCCATGACCTCGCCGGTCGTACGCATTTCGGGCGAGAGCAAAATGTCCTGCCCGTGAAATCGGTTGAACGGAAAAACGGATTCTTTAACCGCCCAGTAGTCGGTCCAAATTTCCTTGGTAAATCCGAGTTCCGTCAGTTTTTTTCCGGCCATGACTTGCGCGGCCAATTTTGCCAGCGGCACGCCGATTGATTTGCTGACAAAGGGCACGGTGCGCGAGGCGCGCGGATTGACTTCCAGCACATAAACCGTTTCGCCTTTGACGGCGTACTGCACATTCATCAAGCCGATGACCCGCAATTCCCGCGCCATGGCGTGAGTATATTCGCGCATGGTTTGGATGACTTTCTTGGAAAGAGTGTGCGGCGGCAACACCATCGCCGCATCCCCCGAATGCACTCCCGCGAATTCGATATGCTCCAGAAAACCGCCGATGACAATCGTCCCCTGCGTTGGATCGGCGAAGTGGCCCACATCCGCAATGCAATCGACGTCCACCTCGGTGGCGTCCTCCAAAAATTTGTCCACCAGCACGGGCCGTTCCGGCGAGGCCTCGACGGCAAAGCGCATGTAATGATTCAACTCCGCATCGGAGTAAACAATTTGCATGGCCCGTCCGCCCAAGACAAACGAGGGCCGCACCAAAACGGGATAGCCCAGCCGCTGCGCCGCTTCAATCGCTTCCGCTTCATTTGTGGCCAGCCCATTAGGCGGCTGGGGAATGTTTAGGCGCGTCAACATGGCCGCGAAAAGTTTCCGGTCCTCGGCCACCTCGATGCTCTGGGGCGAAGTGCCGATGATGTTGACGCCGTTCTTTTGCAAGCCGAGGGCGAGGTTCAGCGGCGTCTGCCCGCCAAATTGCGCGATGGCGCCCCAGCATTTTTCGCGCTCGTAAATATGCAGGACATCTTCGAGCGTCAGCGGCTCGAAAAACAACTTGTCGCTCGTATCGTAATCGGTGGAAACGGTTTCGGGGTTGGAATTGACCATCAACGTTTCAAACCCATCCGCTTTCAGGGCGAAGGCGGCATGGACGCAGCAGTAATCAAATTCAATGCCCTGCCCGATTCGGTTGGGGCCGCCCCCCAGGATCATTACCTTGCGCTTCTCGCTGGGGCGGATTTCGTCATCGCCGCAATCGTAAGTGGAATAATAATAAGGGGTGTAAGCTTCGAACTCCGCCGCGCAGGTATCGACCAGCCGGTAACTCGGCGTCAGCCCGAGCTTCTTGCGCAAGGCGCGGACGTCGTCCTCGGTTTGGCCGGTTAAATGGGCGATTTGCCGATCGGAGAAACCGTACGATTTTGCTTTGGCCAGAAGGTCGCGATTCATTCTTTTAAAAACTCGACGCAGTAAGCCCCACCGCGCGCCTTATGGCAAGGCTGAAGGCTAAAGGCTGAAGACTGAAAACTTTAGCCTTTAGCCTTTAGCCTTTTCAACTCCGCCGCCTCTGGTTTTGACGCGTAGTATTTGTCGAGGGGATAGCAGCCGCTGATCATTCCGTTGCGCGGCGCGGTGGTGCAATCGCTGAAGGTGCGGCAAATGACTTTGGGGTTGAGCGCGCCGTTTTTTAACACGTCGCTGACGAGAGTGGGGTAGCTCAAAATCATCCGGCCCAGCCCGATCATGTCGGTCCATCCTTGGCGGACGACGGCCTGCGCGACGTGGGGCAAAAATTCCTGCAAGTAACTGTAGGCCGATCCCAACAGAATCTGACCGGGCGGCGCTTGGGCTTTTAATTGGCGCACGACGTCGATCTGCCGCGCGACATCAATCAGCGGATCGTGCGCGGGTTGATAACCATCGGAGGGCGGATAGGCGGCGGGACGCTGCAGATGCGGACAGTAGTAGGGCGAACCGGCGGTGATGTTCAGCAACTTGATGCCGAGGCCGTCGCATAATTGCATGAATTGAATGGTTTCGGTTAGGTCGTACTCCAGCGGAGAATTCTGATTGACTCCGAAGGCGTAGGGATAGGGCAGCGGGAAGTCGTCCGGGCGGCCGGGACCCAGTTTGCCCGGCTCCGCTTTTTCCGCGTCGGGCTTGAAGGGAACGGTGTCAAAGGCGCTGAGGCGCACGGCCAATTCGATTTTATTGCCGCTCTCTCGAATGCCGGCGACGATCTCGCGCAAAATGCGGGTCCGGTTTTCGAATGAGCCGCCGTATTCGTCCGCGCGCGTGAAAGCGGCCAGGAATTCGTGCAGCAGATAGCCGTGACAATGCTTGAGATCGACGAAATCCGCTCCGGCGTCCGAGGCGATTTGCGCGGCGGCGACGTAATCTTTGACCAATTGCTTCACCTCGGCGGCAGTGAAAACCTGGGCGTCGCTGGTGACCTGGAATTTTTTGTCAAGTATCGGATGGCGAAAAGCGGCGCGCGACTCCAGGCGTTTGTCGTTGGGGCGGCAGTAGCGGCCGGAATGGGTCAATTGAAAGCCCACGACCAAATCGCCGGTCGTGCCGTGATGTTCGCGGTGGGCGGCCAGCAACGCTTCACGCAGGCGGATCAAGTCGCCTTTGTTTTCTTCGCAGATGATCAGTTGGTTGGGATTGGCCCGTCCCTCGGCGCGGACGGCCATGGCTTCGCCGCCCCAAATCAACTTGGCGCCGCTCTCGCCGAAGCGCGTCCAGCGCCGAAACACTTCGGGGGTGGCGCCGCCGGTGCGCGTGCCATCCCAGCCTTCCATCGGATGCACCGCAAAACGATTGCCGATTTTTTTGCCATTGATCGTGACAGTTTCGATGGGCCGGCCCAGCGGGGAATTGGTCCCCGTTGCAATCGCGTCATCGCACGGCAGAGCCAGGCCCAGAGCGGCCAGCCGCGCGCGAAAATTTTCGGCCGATTTAAGTGAGGCGAGGCGGACAATCATGGGGAGAAGATAAAGGCTGAAGGCTGAAGGCTAAAGGCTGAAAAGAGATATTGTCATCGACCAGGACGGACGACTTTGTAACCCAATGTCCCGGCTCCCTTTGCTTGCGCTTCGTCGAGTGTCATCAGCCGCGTTACTTTCAACTCCTCCATCGCCGCGAGATGAAGACGGTCCAGCGTCCGGCAATAGGCTGCTTGTGGATGCCGATGCTGTCGTAAGGCCGTCGAGAAAACTGCTGCGGGCAAATGCCGGAAGTGAAAAGGATCGAAGTTTCGCATTGCCGCGAGCTTCGCTTGATATTGCCGCCATTGGCTCGGACGAATCTCCCCGCCGGCGGCAGACGCTTTCAATTGCACTTCGGTTTCCAACTCGGCCAAGGATGAGATAACCACCGCTTCTTCCCTCTCGACGGCGGCGCGCACGACGGAGCTTTCCGGCTCCTCGCGCAGCAGCTTAAGAAGGCAACTGGTGTCCAGGTAAATCATTTATTTGTGGCCGCCATTGAATGACCGGTCAGCGCGGTCTTTCGCGAGCGCTGCGTCGCTGCGCGAGAGTTTTCCCCCAGAAACTTTTTTCTGCCAGCGGGCGTGTTTCGCGGCGTCCCAGCGTGGACGCGGATTTTCGGCTGGCGAAATGCAGACGAGCTTGGCAACGGGCTTGGAATCGCGCGTGATAAGAATCTCATTTTCGATCTTTAACGCCGCCTCCGCCTCCGGCCAACGTTGACGCAAATCGCGGATCGTGATTGTTTTCATCTGCCAAGATTACCATGTTTCACACACAGTTCAAGAGATGATGTGAGGCCGGACGTTAGTTCCTGGGGGTCGAAGAGCGTCGAGAACTGTTTTGAATTTCAGCGGTTAAGACTGGACAGGTCTTGGGCCGATGATGGTATAATGTGGTTAAGTTATCACTGTGAATACGAAAAGCATCAGCCCCGCCTCTGCGGCGTTGGAAGGCGTGAACGCGCGGCGTGGCGGCTTTACTTTGATCGAATTATTGGTGGTCATCGCCATCATCACCATTTTGGCCTCGCTCCTCCTTCCCGCCCTGTCCAAAGCCAAGGCGCAAGCGCAAGGCGTCCAATGTCTAAGCAACCAGAAACAGATCGCCTTGGCCTGGAAAATGTATTGTGATGATTCTCGAAATCAATTTCCGCCCAATGTGGATGAGAGCAATCAGAGTAGTGACGCGGTCCCGCCCCCTTATCCAGGATGGTGTTTTGGGAAATTGTCCTGGGTGGCCAATAACACGGACAATACCAATGCGAATTTGATTGCGAACTCCGCCTGCGGAGCCTACATCAAAAATCAGATCAGGATTTTTAAATGCCCGGCTGATCTGTGGAATTGCAGCGAGGGGGGCCTTCAGGTGCCGCGGGTGCGCAGCAGTTCCATGAATGGCTATATCGGGCAGGAAGCCGATGAAATCACGGCGGCGGGCGGGTGTAACATGAGCGATTGGGGCGGAGCGGGCGCCGGGTACCGGGCGTATGAAAAGGAGAGCCAGGTGGTTAATCCAACCCCATCTCGTTTGTGGCTGACACTGGACGAGCAGGCCGACAGCATCAATGACGCATTTTTTATGTTCAGCATGACCCGTCCGGGTTTTGACGATGGGCCGGCTTCCTATCACAATGGAGCGGGCAGCTTCAGTTTCGTCGATGGGCATGCTGAAATCCATAAGTGGCAGCAACTGCGGTATTTTCCCGCCGTCACACGCACCACCTGGCCGGGCAGCATGACGGAGCTTCCCAATGGCCCGGATGTCCAATGGATGGTTCAGCATACCTCCGCGCTTTTGTCTTCGGGAGTGCAGTAGCGGCCGCGCGCAGTCAAGTGGGACCGTGAGCGATGGGGCGAACTTCTAACCGGGCGGTCAACATGTACAACATTTTGTCACCGTCGTCGTTTCGGAAAAGTGTTGTCAGAATGTCAATACGACCCTATAACTGAACAACGCATGAGTAAAAAGCCGCGCATCCGGTGTGCCATGGGTTTGATGGCCCTGCTGGCCACATTGACGGCCGACGGCCCATCCGTCTATTTCAAATATAAACTAAGCGACGCCGATCCGGCGCCCAATCCGGCGAAGGGAAGGGCCTTCACACTCATCGAATTGCTGGTGGTGATCGCCATTATCGGCATTCTGGCGGCGCTGCTCTTGCCGGCCTTGGCGGCGGCAAAAAGCCAGGCGCTCAGAACAACCTGTATCAACAATCAGCACCAAATTGGGATTGGCCTTCACATGTATGTGGATGATTTCAAGGAATATTATCCCGCTTACTTTAATTGGGCCACTTGGGGTGGACAGACAGGCAACCTGACCACCTTCCACGCCATCGCTGCAGGCATCGGTCTGCATGGCGGGGGATTCAACCAAACCAACCGCCAGCTCTATCCCTATCTTAAAGCTCCCGCTATTTGCCATTGTCCGGCCGATAAAGGAGACCCTTTATATGCGCCCCCGAATGACACTTATACGGGGACTTGTTGGGACGCGTGGGGCAACAGTTACTTGATGCAATGGTATAGCAGTGAGTTTGCGGTCGAGTTTGTCGGCGGCGGCTGCAACCAGGCCGGGACCGCCCTCATCACCGGCGGCAACGGGCTTCCCGCCTATCCCAACAAGCGCACCCGCGTCGCGATCAAGCCGTCCACCAAAATCATGCTGGGCGATTGGAACTGGTTTGGCAACCGGTTGATTTCCAATCCCCAGACCTCGTGGCACGCCTACAAAGGCAAGCGCGTCATCCCCTTCCTTTTCGGCGACGGGCACACCGAAGTATGGAATTACTCCCCGGCCGACGAGTTGGCGGACGACACCGACGCCCCTTCCAACATCCAATACAAATTCTGGTAAAGTCGAAAATTCCTCGCGCCTGGCTCATCATGAAGCGGAATTTGAAAAACTCAATTACGAAGCCTCCTCTGATCCCGATGGACGAGCCAAGCATTGGTGAAACGGATTAAATTTGGGATTGACATCGAAATCGATCACAGTAGGGAATAGAGCGTGAAATTGCATTATATCGTCTTCGTGGCAACTCTCTTATTGGCCAACTGCAGCTTCACGAACGCACAAACGAATGAGGTGGATTTGAAGGAACTGGCGTACCAGACCGCGGTGACGTCAGGCGCGTACGATAAAATAGGAAGAAAAAATCTTAAATGGGATAAAGATGCCAGGGATTGTCTGACTCTGTACGCCCAGGTGCGATGTCTGACAAACGGAATACCAGATGACATTCTTGCCCGCCTGAAGGCAAAACTGTCCCGCCTGGACCAAATGGGCTGCAATGACCCGTTAATCCGATACTTGCAGTTACGTTTCGTTTCCTCTGACACCCACTCCGCTGCCGAGACCGAGGCGGCATTTAGGGACGTGGCCGCTGCTTTGGAACAAAGCGATTATCCGGAGATCATCAAATGTTTCGCAATTATCAGGTGGCGCGACGCACTTAAGAACTCCAACCACCAGGAGCCAGCGGGCCGTACGCTGTCGGAACGAGCGGCGGGTTATTTAGCCAAAGCGTTCGATGATAAGACGATGCCGCTCAAAGATGCAGACGACGCATTGGATCAACTAATGTCGGCAGCATGGTGGGCCGATGCTTTGTGCTGGAATTGTTACCGGATTTTGGAGCCGACTTTAACAAATCATTGGGGTGGTACGAGCGTCGCCCTCCGCGCCAAGGGCCGGGCGTACCTTTCATACGCCTGGCTCGCACGAGGAAGTGGATACGCGAATACGGTTTCGGCAGAAGGATGGAAGTTGACGGAACAACGTTTGGAGGTTGCAACAGAAGCGTTGGAAACAGCTTGGAAGCTGAATCCCACTGACGCTCGCATCTGTCTGGAAATGCTGCGAGTTGGACTGGCGCAAGGCCCGGGAGGCAGCCGGATGGAAACATGGTTCCTGCGAGGGATGAAACTAAATCCCGGATATTGGGATCTCTGTTATGCAAAACTGGAGTACTTACGACCACGATGGTATGGCAGCATTGGCGAGATGATAGACTTCGGCCGGGACTGCAGCGCTAACACAAATTGGACCGGCAGGGTTCGTCTGCTGCTCGTGGATGCGCATCTGGAAGCGTCACGCGAAATACAAGACGACAACGACCGGAAGGCGTACTGGTTGAAACCGAACGTGTGGCCGGATATCAAATCGACCTACGAACAGTTTTTCAAATTATATCCCAATGAGTCGGACTACCGGCAGTATTACGCTCTTTTCGCCGCACGCTGTGGCAAAGTCCATGAATTTGCGACCCAGATCAAGATGGCACCGTGGACTAATTACAGCATGTTTGGCGGCGAAGAAAGGCTAAGGGGCATGATAAATTACGCGCAGCAGCACCAAAAGGACAACTGAGCGAAGGGAATCAAACCCTCTCGTGACTGTGACCGTGCGTCTTCTATCTAACTAAGCGCCATTCGACTCAGCTGCTTTGTCGCGGAGTATTTTTTCCTTTTTTTCATTGTCTTGTTGACCTCAAGACTGACTTCTTAAGGGCGGCAAATTGGGTTCGTTCAGGAATTTTTCCCACGCCGCAAGGCAGGGTTCCACGTCATCGGGCGGGGGTGGAACAAAGGAAGCCGTTTCGATTGTGGAACCCGGCCCGCCAATCCAGTTCTGAATTTTTCGGAATTGTCCACGACCGGCATGATGTCCTCTCACGTCCGTCATGAGTTTTTCGTGTAATTCTTTGATGAGGCGAACGCAAATGGGCAGTTGTTCGAGTCGCGCCATGCCATGTTCCAGTGCCACTACATAATTGCCCACCTCGCGCAAATCGTCAGAACTGGCTTCTACGGCAATACCAGCTTCGGCGGCTAGTAATTCACCGAGCGTCGCTTGAGTGCCTTCAATCTTGCTGGACAGGACGGCTTCGCGCCGGATAAACGGACGCATCAGGACGTGAGGATTGGGCAATCGCCCGCCTTCACCGGCCAGCTTGCCAATCATCCTGTCTGCATCAGACAGCAGGCCGACAAGCCTGGGTGTCCAATCGAGCTTGGGCGGCAAGGGAGAGGGAATAAAGGCTGAATATTTGCCTTGCGGCGCCTTTTTGCCCGGAATATTGGTTGCTCCAGCCATTCGGATAACGAAAATAGCATGATTCATTGTTAGCGTAAATGGCAAAAAACGAAAACAAGAGTGTTTCTTATTAGCGCGTTGCCGATGAGGTAAAAAGAAGGCGGCTCAGGCAGCGGGCAGCCCTTATTTGTAACCTTTCTCCCCGTCCACTCGTAGCCTAGGATGAATAGGCCTGCGCCGTTGCGCAAACCACTGTTCTCGGGAAATACGAATCTAAAACATACTTGATATGAAATATTTTTTGAAATCCAATCTGCTGCTGGGATGTCTGATGTGCTTGTCCCTGCCCGCGCTATCGAACCCGGTGGAACGTGCGGTAGTTATCGCTGAACCAGCCTGGGTGGCGCATCTCGATGTGGACGCCTTGCGTAAGTCAGCGGTGGGCGCGCAGATTTTGGCCGAAATGAAAAAGCCGGAGGCGGACCTGCACTTCGCGATGCTCAAGGCGGCGGTGGGCAACGACTTGCGCACGACCTTGCACGGCATCACTGTTTATGGCGCATCCGCAAATCCCGAGGATGGCGTGGCGCTGGTGTATGCCGACCTCAATTCCGAACGATTGCTCTCATTGGCCCAGCTCGCGGAAGACTATCGGGAAACGTCGCATGGCCAGCATCAGATTGCCAGTTGGATTGACGATAAGCGGCGCAAGAAAGAAGGCGGCAAACCGAGAACCTACGCCGCCATTTATCAGAATCGATTGGTCATTTTCGCCCAGCAGGAATCCAGTCTGGCCGAGGCGTTGGAGGTGCTCGACGGCACGAAAAAGAACCTCGGCCAAGGTTCGGACTTTCCCAAATTTGGGGCCGGCGAGCCGGAAATATTACAGGCGGCTGTCCGGCATCTCAATGGCCATGGAGACGGCCCGCCTGCCGCCATTCTTAAGCTGTCTAAACTTATTAGTTTGGATGTTCGCGAAGCGGACGAGAAAGTTCTGGCGAATCTTTATCTGGAAACGACAGGCGAGGACGCCGCCCAGCAGGTGGCCAACATTGCCCGTGGCATCATCGCGCTCATGGGTTTGCCAATGGGCAACCCGGATGCAGTCACATTGTCAAAACATCTGTCGGTGGAACAAACGGGCGCCAATGCAACGGTCCGGTTGGACATTCCCGCCAACGACATCATTGCGGCCATCAAAGACAATGCGGCCAAGGAGGCTGCCAAAAAAGCCTCGGCCGACAATGACGACGATGGGAAAGTAACAAAAGACAAAGACGGCAAATAACCCGGCACGCTGCGCCGAATGAGCATCGATCCCGCCACATTATCGGACGAAGCACTAGCCCGCCAAGCCCAAGGCGGCGCGCTGGAAAGTTTTGAGGAACTGGTCCGTCGATACGAAACGCGGCTCTATCGATTTCTAGCCAGGGCCTGCCGCAACGACGCCGATGGGGCGGATCTGACGCAGGAAACCTTTATGACCGCTTACACAAAACTGGAACGCTACAACCCGGCGCAGTCCTTTGCCACCTGGCTCTTCACCATCGCGCGGCGCAAGTGTATCGACCACTGGCGCGCGCGGCGGCCCGTGGAGGACGAGGCGCCGGCTGAACGACTGGAGGAGAACAGCCCAGCCGAACTAGCCATTCGCCGCAGCGATCAGTTGGATCTCTGGCAACGCGCCCGGGCCGTTTTGTCCGACGTGCAATTCCAGGCGCTGTGGTTGAAGTATGTCGAAGACTTGAGCGTGGCAGAAATGGCCACAGTGCTGGGCCGCACGAAAACGCACGTCAAAGTCATCCTGTTTAGGGCTCGCACCGCGCTAGCCGAGGCGCTGGACGTTCAGCCTGGAAAGCAAGTTGCGAAAAGGGCCACGCTCGGCCCGACTGCCAATCCACTCAACATCATCAACCCCGGACCATCCCGATGAAATCATGGATCAAAAAATTTCAAATTTTAGCGGACCTGGATGACCAGCTTAAGAACGCGCAGCCCCAAAATGCTCCGCCAGACGACCTCCACGAATCCATCATGCGCCGCGTGCGCAGCGCAGCTCGCAAAATGGACACCCGCACCGCCCGCTCGTCGCGACGTTGGCGGTGGTTGACCGCGCCCGGACTGGTCTTGGTGGGGCTGCTGGGATTATGGCTGGGCTCGCCTGAAAAAAATTCGCCGGCGCCCGCGCTCAGTTCCGATGAGAGCGCCCGTTCGTTGGTCGCTTCCGGTTCCGTGATCGAAATGACTCATTCCATCATCCAAAACGCGCCGGCGACCGCGCTCGCGCCGATGGAAAGGGAAATCGCCCTGCTCCGCAATGACGGCCGGCGGGCGATGAGCCTCGCGCTCTCCAGCTTGCCACTGGACGCCCTCGCGCGCGTCGAACCGGCGGGAAATCGTCCACCACTTTAAACTCAGTCCTGAAACAATGACCGGCCCTCTCGACCTGGTTGAATTATCCACGTTGTTCGACTCAATTCCTCTGATGAGAGGATCCCAATTCTTCCGGGACAACAGTCAGGTGGATTTTCTCCGTATGCCGGATGATTGTAATCGGCGTTGCAATTCCGATGGCGGAGGCGACGAGGTGACGGTGCAGTTCGTCGATCTGCGAAATTGTTTTGTCCTGGAAGGCGACGATGACATCGCCTTCTTGCAGGTTTGCGCGTTTCGCGGGACTCCCCGGCTCGAGCCCCGTCACCAACACGCCGCAGTTCGAGGGCAGGCGGTGGAAGCGAACGACTCGCGGATGGAGGGGCACGTTTTGCCCGGCCACGCCAATCCAACTGCGGCGGATGCGGCCTTCTTTGATCAACCAGGCTGCCACGAGTTTGGCGGTGTTGCTGGCAATGGCGAAACAAATGCCTTGGGCGGGCAGAATGATGGCGGTGTTTACGCCAATGACTTCACCGCGCGAATTGACCAGCGGGCCGCCGGAGTTGCCGGGATTTAAAGCCGCATCGGTTTGAATGACGTTGTCGATGAGGCGTCCAGATTGGGAACGCATGGAGCGGCCTAATGCGCTCACGACTCCGGCGGTGACGGTCTGTTGAAAACCAAACGGACTGCCAATGGCGATGGCGATTTGTCCAACGCGCACCGATTGAGAATCGGCCAGGTTGATATGAACCAGGTCGGAGGCATGAATGCGGATGACCGCGAGATCGGTTTCCGGATCGTCACCGACCAGGGAGGCGCTCAAGGCGCGGCCATCGGCCAGCGCGACTTCGATCTTGCCTGCGCCGTGAACCACATGGCTGTTGGTCAGAATGTAGCCGTCCTGGGCAATGACAAATCCCGAGCCGCTGCCGCCGGAATCCATTCCGTTCGGCCGCTTTGGGTCAGGGCGCGGCGTGCGAATATTCACCACCGTTGGCCGAACCCTTTCGACGACCCGAGAAACGGTCAGGGAGTAGCTGTCAAGCAGTTCGTCATCGGCGGCCGGCGGAGGGACCAAATCATCTCCCGTCACCGAATTGGTTTCGTTGTTCAGGGCGCGGACAAGCTCAGGACTCCGCCGCCCATGGGATGCAGTCGCAATTTTCATCTTAACCTCATTTCATTTTTATTTATTTTTGCCATCATTTGTCATGGAGCCGCCGTGGCTGGTCACGCGGCGAACGAGACGCAATCCGGGTGCAGCACCGAACGTTGATGCGCGGACCATTCGGCGGCTTCTTGAACTTTTTCTTCGGCCAAGGCCGGCAGCACGAGCAGAGGCACGCTGGTCAAGGATGCCAAAGCATCCGCTTCATTCACGGCCTGATAAACATGCTGCTTTCTGACTCCCGAATATTCCGCGGATAACCTATGCACCAATTCCGTTTTGATTTTAGCTAATAATTGAACTGACTGGTCAATTCTTACTTCAACATTTTTCATACGTATTTTCTTTCTTGGGTAAAATAAATTCTTAAACGTTCACGGTCTTCGCCCCGAGGTAGTCCATGACGGTGGACTCCAGCCCTTCCAAAACTTTCAGGTTATTCTGCACCCTGGCTTCCATCAACATCCCGTGCAAGAGCGATTGAAGGGTCAAGGACGCCGCGACCGGGTCTTTCACTGTGATGGAACCGTCGCGCATGCCGTCGGCAATGGCGCTTTCGACATATTTTCTGTTGGCGTTCATCAAACGCTCGCTTCCGGCGCGGATTTTTTCATCCAGCGTTGCCACCTCGCTCCCAACGCTCGAAAAAGGACAACCGCAAACACGCCCATATTTTTCAGCCCTTTCCTTCTGCACCTCATACATCAATCGGCAGTAGTTCTGGATCCGCTCCAGCGGGGGAACTTGCGGTGAAAAGATGCCATCGAGCGTCGGACGGCTTTTTCGCCAATGCGCCTCATAAGCCTCCACCACCAGAGCCGCCTTGGAGGGAAAGAAGTGATAGAAACTCCCCTTGTTGATTCCTGCCCGCTTACAAATGTCATCAACGCTCACCGATCCATAGCTACTGTCCCAAATGAGATCGAATCCCACTTGCAGGAGCTTTTCCTTGGTTTCACACGTCTTTTTCATATCCAGCGATTCTTCCAACGCCATCAACTTCACATATTTTGACTGACCGGTCAACTCTTTTCTGCAAAAAGATTTAAAATCATTTCAATCGCGGGAAATCTCCCAGCTTAATCTTCTAATTGACTGGCGGCGACCATTCCCCAGACCAAGGAGGCCAGAACCGTCAGCGCCATCAGCCACGGCAAAAAAACTTTGGAGTCAATCCACGACAGCGGCGGCCCGTCCAAGGAGGGCAGACTTTGCCAAGGCAGCCAGGAAATAAATAAAAACAGGCCCGCTAGACTCACACTTACCAACAGAACCGGGCGCAGCCAGGAGCGGCGCGAAGATTGCGGCAGCGACGTTAAGACGCGCGCCGTAAAACCGGCGTCCTCGATATAATGGTTCTGCTCTTGCAGCAGTATGTCCAATGGGTCGGAATTCTCGGTGTTCTCAGGCGGGTTCATAATTGTGATAAACGGGGGTCAAATATTTTCTCAATTTTTCCTTGCCGCGCAAGACGTTCGTTTTGACGGTGCCCAAGGGACAGGCTAAAACCCCGGCCGCTTCCTCGTGGGATAATCCGTTTTGACAGCAGAGCAGGATGGCGGCGCGCTCGTTCACCGTCACCCGTTGCAATGCTTCGGTCAAATCCATGCAGAGAGGATGGTCGCGCATGGTTATGGATTCCTCCAGCGGAAGTTCCCCGGTCTCGGCCCAGGGCAATTCTTTGCGGCGGCGGGCGGCGCTGCGAAATTCGTTCATGGCGATGCCGAAAAGCCAGGACGAAAAACGAGCTTCGCCGCGGAAGGTGGCCAGCTTCTGCCAGGCTTTCAAAAAGGCCTCCTGGGCCAGATCGTCGGCCAGATGGGAGTCGCCGTTCGTCATCCGGGTGAGAAACGACCGCACGGGCGACTGATAACGCCGCACCAGTTCGCCAAAGGCATTTTTGTCTCCTTGGGACAGGACGCGGGCGATAAGATCGGCATCGGTAAAAAGCACAGCTCAGATTTTAGGCGGCTGGCCAATAGTCTCTTTCTTTTCGAACCTCGAGGCGATGACAAAAGCGATGCCCATCAGAAAAATAATCCAGCCGACCTTTCCGGCCATGATGATGACGCCGATGCCAATGCCGATGAAGATCAGGCCATTGCGCAGGTCGTTGCGCGGACCACGGCGCGGGGCTGGGTCGGTGATGTCGTGTTCTTTGTTAAGCAATTCCGGCGGAATGGGCTGGCCTTTATCCACCATGGACCGGATCGTCTGATGCATCATTTTGTTTTTTTCATGCCGAAAGTAAAGTTGCAAACTGATAATGATAATCGGAATGCTGCAGCCCATGCCGATTGCCACCAAAGGAATTAAAGTTTCCGCCCCGCTTAAACCCATCAAGCCCAAGGTCGAATCAACCGGGCAGCCAAATATTTGGGCATGGGCGGTCAGAGGCGCGGCCACGAACGGAAGGAGCAAACTGATGCCCCAGAACTTGTTAAGTCGATTTGTCATAAGATTCATTTGTTTTATTTCGCACTGTTCACAAGTAAGAGGCAGTGAACAGGCTCTTTGGATTCAAAAATCGACTCATTAGCTTTGTAAGGGTTAAAAAGGAGTTGTGTTTTGCCGGAATTAGCAAGATTGTGATCCTATGAATGCATTAGGAGTGCGTCCGGCGTGGAAGCGCACCAGAAGCAGTGGCCGCAGCCTATTTTATTTCTGACCTATGAACACCGCCGAAATGCTTTTCGAACAGGCCAAGCATTTGCCTGAAAACCTCCAAGCTGAAGCGCTCCATTACGTCAATTTTCTGTTGTCGCGCCGCGCTGCTGAAAAGGAAAACATGGAATGGAGCCGGTTCTCAGCGACTCAGCTTGCGCAACAATATTCTCCGGAAGACGCCCTTTACGACAACGAGTAAACCGCCATGAGCTTCGCAGGAGGAGAGCGGATATTCTCTCGCGTTGACCACACCGACACAGTTCTGTCAATCAAACGTCCTAACGCCGCAAGAAGGCGGCGAGCAGGCTGCCCACGGCGGATATTCCCAGGTGCGCCGCATCCTCCTGCCAGTCCGTTGGCGGACGGAGGGTCGTAAAGGCGGCGGCTGTTTCTTCGGCCTCGATATGCTTCCGGCGATCTTCCAGTTCGTTCAGTTCGCGGGCGCGGACTTTTTCCATGCCTCCGCCGCGGATGAATTCCACCAGATGGCGCAAGGCGTCTCTGTCAAACCAGGTGCCGTGCGCGCGGCAGACGTTGACAATGACGTTGGAGCAGTGCGCGAAGTTGACCCGGTTCATCAGGTCCTGGCAGACCGGACAGGGGATGTAGTGAATTTTTTTCTCGAAGTCAATCGAGCTGGCCGGCAGCGAACTCGACATGCCCAGGACGGCTGCTTGTTGTTCCCGGTCGGCGCAGATTTGCTGAAGGACATCCGCGCTGACCCACATGCCCTCGCAATGCGGGCACTCCTCCAGGCGGCTCTTGCCCAGCACGACGGCTTGCAAGTTGGTTTTGCAGCGAGGGCAAAGTTCGTGCGTTCCGCTGGCATCTTCGGTGCGGGCCGCCGCCGCCCCGCAGTGCGAACAGAATTTTTCGCCGATAAACATCATTCCAAAACAGGAAGGGCAGGCGATCGTGGCCAACTGCGCTCCGCAGTGTTCGCACTGAGGGGAATCGGTGGAAGCCGGAGCGCCGCACATGGGGCATTTAAGGGTTTCCGCAGGCATGGCCCAATTTCTCGCGGAGCGGACAAACTTGCAAGCTTGGAATGGCTTGGGACGATTACATAATTGCTTCCAATTTATACTTCACACCCCGCCGCTTTTGCATCATGGTACGGCAAAAATAAAGGCCGATTATGGGATTACTTGACTATCTTAAAACACAATTTCTCGAAATCATCGAGTGGCAGGATGACTCGCGCGACACGCTCACTTTCCGTTATCCCGACCAGGATAAGGAAATCAAAAACGGCGCCCAACTCATCGTCCGCGAATCGCAAGTCGCGCAATTCATTTACCTGGGCCAATTCGGCGACACCTTCGGCCCGGGCAAACATACCCTGACCACCGATAACATCCCCATTCTCTCCACGCTCAAGGGCTGGAAGTATGGGCTGCATTCGCCGTTCAAGGCCGATGTGTATTTTGTCACGACCCGTCTTTTCACGGGCAACAAATGGGGCACGGCTAATCCCATTATGATGCGGGACGCGGATTTCGGCATCGTGCGGACGCGGGCTTACGGGACTTTCGACTTTCATGTTATTGACCCGAAATTGTTTCTTAAGGAAGTGGCGGGAACGGACGACCATTTTCGCCTCGAGGAATTTTCGGACACGATGCGCTCGCGCATTGTCAGTGTGTTCACGGATGCGCTGGCCGCGGCCAAAGTCCCCGTCCTCGATCTGGCGGCACGTTACGGGGAATTGGGGCAGGCGCTCCTGCCGCTCATTAACCCGGCGGTGACCAGCAAATACGGGATCGAGATTTCGAGCTTTATTTTGGAGAACGTTTCCGTGCCGCCGGAAGTCGAGCAATCCATCGACAAGCGCAGCAGCATGGCGGCGATTGGCAACCTTAACGACTACGTGAAATTCCAAATGGCTGAGTCCATGACCAAGGGCGGCGGCGAAGGCGGCGGGATGGCCAGCACGGCGGCGGGTCTGGGCGCCGGCATCGCCATGGGCCAGCAAATGATGGCGGCCATGAATGCAGGCCAAAGCGGACAAAGCGGCGTGGCCGCGCCAGCCTCGGAATGGCTGGGCACTGCGGACATTGCCAAAACCCTGGGCGTCAGCGAGGCCGATGTTTTGGCGACGCTCGAAAAGGGCGAACTCAAAGGCAAGAAGATCGGTTCCACCTGGCGCGTCAGCAAATCGGCCCTGGATGAATATCTCAAGAGTTGAGCATGAGCGAAGCGACAGCCCAGAAGAAATTTTCGTGCCCGTCCTGCGGCGGCGAGGCGCAATGGAATCCTGCGAAGAAGGCGCTGATCTGTCCCTTTTGCGGCACGGTTTCCCCCGCGCAGGCGGAGCTAACCCCCTCCGGCGTCGAAGTGATTGTCGAACACGATTTAGTGACGGCACTGCGCGGCATTCCGGACGATCAGCGCGGCTGGCAGGCGGAGAAAACTTCCGTCCGATGTCAAAGTTGCCAGGCCATTTCTGTATTTGACGCCGCGCGGGTGGGCCAGCGTTGTGATTTCTGCGGCTCGTCGGCCCTCGTGCCTTACGAGGAGATCAAAGAAGCGTTTCGGCCGGAAAGCGTCCTGCCGATGAAGGTCAGCGATCATCAGGTGCGCGATTCCATCCGCAACTGGTACGGCGACCGATGGTTCGCCCCCAACGCCCTCAAGCGCGTCGCGCTGACCGACACCGTCAAGGGCCTTTACATTCCTTATTGGACGTTCGATGCGCAGGTCCACAGCGACTGGACGGCCGAGAGCGGCTACTACTATTACGTGACCGAAACCTACACCGATGACAACGGCGACACCCAGAGCCGGCAGGTGCAGAAAATTCGCTGGGAACCGAGCAGCGGGTCGGTCGATTATTTTTTCGATGACGAATTGGTGCCCGCCTCGCGGGGCGTGCAGGAAGAAATGCTGCGCAAGATCGAGCCGTTCCCGACTACCAAGGAATTGGTGCCTTACAATGCCGGCTATTTATCGGGCTGGGTGGTCGAGCGCTATCAACTCGATCTTATCGCGGCCGCGAAGGAGGCGCGGGACGAAATGGAGACCGAAATGGAAAGGCGGTGCGCCGCCGAAGTGCCGGGAGACACGCAGCAAAATTTACAGGTCCAAAGCGATTATTCCGGCCAGACTTACAAACACATCCTTGTCCCCATCTGGCTGCTGACCTACAATTATGGCGCGCGCAATTTCCAGGTGGTGGTCAACGGCTACACAGGCGTCATTGCGGGAAAATATCCCAAGAGCTGGCTGAAAATCACCCTGGCCGTCCTGGCCGGATTGGCGGCCCTCGGACTCATCCTCTTATTGACACACCGGTAGAACCCAATCCCGGCAATAGGAGGGGCTCCCCGCTGCTATTGCCGAGAAGGGGCTCTTAAATTACTTGGTCGGCACGGTGCTGATCGTCTGCAAGATGCGCCCGGCAATCTTGTAGGGATCGCCCTGCGAATTGGGGCGGCGATCTTCCAAATAGCCCTTATAGCCGCTATTGACGAAGCTGTGCGGGACGCGCACGGAGGCGCCGCGATTGGCGATGCCGTAATTGAATTTGTCAATGGACTGCGTTTCGTGCAGACCGGTCAGGCGCAGATGGTTGTCCGGGCCATAGACGGCGATGTGCTCGTTCTTATGCTTGTCAAAGGCGGCCATCAGCTTCTCGAAATATTCCTTGCCGCCGATTTCGCGCATGTGTTTGGTCGAGAAGTTGGTGTGCATGCCGGAGCCGTTCCAATCCACGTCCTTGCCCAGGGGCTTGCAATGCCAGTTGATATCGACGCCGTATTTTTCGGTCAGCCGCATGATGAGATAACGCGCCATCCACATCTGGTCGGCGGCGGTCTTTGAGCCTTTGCCGAAGATTTGGAATTCCCATTGGCCCTTGGCGACTTCGGAATTGATGCCTTCATGATTGATGCCGCATTCCAGACATTGCTCGAGATGGGTATCGACAATTTCGCGGGCGACGCACCCGACATTTTCGTAGCCGACGCCGGTGTAATACTTGCCCTGCGGGGCAGGGAATCCGCCGCCTTTGGGGAAGCCGAGAGGCGCGCCGTCTTTATACAGAAAATATTCCTGCTCGAAGCCGAACCAGGTGTCCGGGTCATCCATGATCGTGGCGCGGGCGTTGCTGGGATGCGGTGTTTTGCCGTCGGGCATCATGACTTCGCACATGACGAGGGCGCCATTTTTTCGGACGGGATCGGGATAGACGGCAACGGGTTTAAGCATGCAGTCGGAATTGTGTCCTTCGGCTTGGCGGGTCGAGCTGCCGTCAAAGCCCCATATTGGGAGTTCCTCGAGTTTGGGGAAACTGTTAAACTCCTTGACCTGGGTTTTGCCGCGAAGGTTGGGGACGGGCTCATAGCCATCGAGCCAGATATATTCTAATTTATATTTCGCCATGGGATTAAGATTTTTTGGGTTCTATACTAAAACTGTCCAATGTTGGTTTAGCAGTTGAAATGCCAGTCCGCAACAATTTTACGCGGGCCTTCGCAAAAAAAGGCCGGCCCGGGAGCGCTGGCGCGCCCGGTTATTGGATCAACGGACGCCGATTCTTCTCCTAATCGTAATCTTAATCTTAATCTTCTTCATTCGATTAGGATTAAGATTACGATTACGATTAGGATTAAGATCGGAAAAGGCGGCAATGTAGTCTTTTTGGCTACCAACTGTTCTTATTTGCGCGTACTGTAACAATTTGCCAGCCAGCGGCGATCTATGCTCCAGGTCAAAGACACCCTTCGTGCGACGGTCCAACTGACCTTCGATGGCCGGGTTTTCAAGACGTATCACGGCCCGGACGCGCGAAAGCGTTTCAACAATGAGGCGCGTGTGCTGCGCCATCTTGAAGCCCGCGGCTGCGGCTTCGTGCCCCGGCTGCTCGAAGCTGACGAAACCCAGCCTCGCATCATCACCACCAACTGCGGGACGCGCGTCGAGCATCTGGACGGGAAGCGGACCCTCGAGTTGTTCGCCGAACTGGAGCCTTTTGGCGTGCGCCACGACGATCCCGATGTGCGCAACGTGACTTACCGGCAGTCCGACGGGCGTTTTTGCGTGATCGATTTCGAGTTCGCCACCATTCTCCCCAACTGATGAACGCTCTCCAATTGAAATGGTTCGGACACACCGACCGGGGCAAAGTCCGGCCCAACAACGAAGATTCCTTCCTCGGCCTGCAATTTGACGCCCGGGAAGTCCATCATCTGGGGAAGATCGGCGAAGCGTCCTCCGCCCAAATGGACTTCGCCTTCGCGGTCAGCGATGGCATGGGCGGCGCGATGGCGGGCGAATACGCCAGCCGCATCGCCACCGAAAAAATCACCCTGTTGCTGCCGCGCTCCTTCCGCCGCTCCTCCGCCCAAGCCGCGACGGATTTTGCCGGCGTAATGACGAACCTTTTCCGGGAAATCCACCGGGCGCTGGTTTATGT
>DASRLE010000383.1:0-7757 GCA_035648615.1 Saccharimonadales bacterium (SeqCode)
GTGAAAATCACGTTGTTCACTGTAAATCTTTTTGGCGGCGCAAAGTTATTCACCGTTGGCTGCGGAGAGGAGTCCCTGCGGCTCTCCTTGCAAACGATGAATAACTTTGGGGCAACTATAAGGCAACGAAGGAAACGAAGAGGAAGATGCAGGCGGAAGGAGAAAAACTTAACCGCAAAGAACGCAAAGAGCGCAGAGAAAAACAAACGGATCTTTAGCTCTGCGTTCTTTGCGCTCTTTGTGGTTAATCCCGTTTTTCCATCGCTCGTCATACGGCCAGTGTATGGGCGGGGATAATTACAAGGCAGGTGTATAGCTCCCTAGATGAAACGTTCGTCGCTGTGTTCCTCTCTTTTCAGGCGCGAGTTTTCCATTTCAGCTTTGAGAAGAGTGATTTGGGCGCGGATTAATTCGCGGTTTTCTTCCTCGGCAGTAATGAGCGCTTTGAGCAACTCATCGATACGCCGCTCGTAATCCTGATTGCGCTCATGAATTTGATGTTCGATTTTGGCCAGACGCGCGTCCACCGCCTGCACTTTGAGCGCGGCGGCTTGCTGCGTGGCCAGCAATTGCGCGCGGTCCGAAACCAATCGCCGCACTATCGCTTGTTTCAGCCAGCGCGTCAGATCGGCCATGAGGCTGGCCCGCACCGCAGCGGGCATTCGGCTTTGCGATTGGGTCTGGCTGGAACCTTCCGTCTCAACTTGCACGTAAGGCGGCCCGGCCTGCGGATTCAGTTTTACCAAATGGGCGGAGGCTGGAGGCAATGCGGGGCGCTGGGCAATTTTTCGGACGACGAAGAATAGCAACACGCAGACCGGAACTGCGGCAAGCCACCAGATTCGAGCATTTCGCACGGAGGAGGCGCTGTTTGACGGCGTGGCTGATTCAGGCGCTGGCGGCAAAGATTTCGCGGCAATCTTCGGCGCGGACAAATCTATCTCGCATGTCATCGCATCATGTTCGGTCTGAGAAGTTCGCTCCGTGAGGGGTGGAGAGGCGAGGCTGGCGTTTAGGGTAAAAAGATGCTCCACATTCGGCGCTGTTATTTTAGGCGGCAGTTCAGCGAAGGCATTTTTAAAGCCGAGTTGTTCCAAGGGGACGAAGGCGTTGGTCGTTGCATTAAAGTCGCCAGCGACCAGGTAAACGTCCAAACGATTGATCTTCCATTTTTGCAACGCGGTGATTTGCCGCGCGATTTGCCGGCAGTATTCGTCGCCGGTTTGGACGGATAATATCCCGATGTTTTTGCCGCCGAATTGGATGGCGGCAAAGGCAAAACCCCCTGCCCTAGCGCTAGGTCCACCGCCGTTCTTCCACGGCTCGGACCACGAGAGATATGCCTTGGCCTTGGAGAGAATCGCGGCCTGTCCGTTCTGGCCGCGCCATGCCGAACAGGCCGCCACCTGGTAAACCTCCGGCTGCAAGGCTTGCGCCAATTGTTGACAGGTTTGCCAGCCAGGCGCATGTTGCAAGAGGACAACATCGGGATGCTGTTTTTTCAACGACTCGGCGGCGTCGAGAATCAGGCTTCTCTGAAATTCAGTTGAACTGCGGTTCGTGCCTATTGCGACGCGGGGTTGCAGGTCCCAAGTGGTCACGCGGAGCGGGGTGGCGGCCAGCAAAGCCATCTGTCCGAAAAGCCAGAATTGCGAGGCGAGCAAGAAGAGACGCGTTTTCACAGTTCAGTCGGCAGTGATGGCCACCAGGAAAGGCGCCGGTCTCCCCTTCGCCGAAATGAAGTCAATACTTTCGATTTCGACGCCCGGGGCCACATTGGTCCAGCTCGTTGTGAAAAGTCGAACGGAGTTGTTGGTCCAGGCCGTCACCGCCGCATCCTCGTCCACCTTTTCACTGGCGAAGGAGCGCCAGTTTCGGACATCGCGCCCGTAGATGATGGGGATTTCCAACTGCATCTTATTAGTGGCGTAATGCAGAATGTAACTGCCCACCTGCTGGCCATCATTGGCCACGGAGCCAAAAACGGTCGCGTGCAAGAAATGCAACCGCCCGCACTTCTGCTCAATTTTTATCCCTTTGATTTCGGTCGGAAATCGTTTGGCGGAAAGCGCTTTGCCGCCCAATTGCACAAGGCCGCGCACGTCGTAGTCCACGCCCGCGAAGTTTTGCAAGCCAATGGGCAACGCGGAGAGGTCGTTTTTCGTGCCGCCATGCCATGACTCCGAGAGGGAGGCGTTGTAATAAGCGCTGAGGTCGATCAGATCCGGCTTGGCTTGCGGATCTCGCGGCGGGAAAGCGGCCGGCGGCGAAACGGCGGCGGCATCAGCTTTTCGTTCTGAGGTTATGGCAAAGATGCGCGACGACTCGAGTTCGGCGACGTTCATCTGGTTGGTCAAAACGTCCTCCCACGAGTTGGTGCTTTCATAAATCCTTCCATCGAAGGCCAGGTTCAGAACGGTCGCATGGTGCCGGCAACGAACCATCGGCACAATGGAACCGACCAACCCCATTTGCCGCCGCTTCCAATCGCGGCGCGTTTTAGCAGGGTCGCCCCGGGCTTCCTTCGGCCCGAGTGGCACGGGACAAAACTCGTAGAGGTAGGAGCAGGGAATTTTCGGGTCGCCCAAGGCCGAGGATTCGAACTGGCCGGTCCTCTTGCAGGCCGGGCAGATGAGGACATTGGCGTCATTAAGGTATTGCGGGACGAGGTCGGAGAGCCAATTGGGAATGTCCTTATGGTCTATCCGATAGGCTTGGATGGCGTCATAGATGATCTTCATATTACGGATGCATCCGTCTTTCTCCTCAGCGGCCAGTTTTCGATCGTCCGCCGTGACAATCCCTTGCGCCGATACGGAAGCTGGCGCCCAGCCAAGAAGAGTCAAGCATACGACCATAAAAAAGCCGGCGGCGCTCTTCATACAGCGGGATTGATGAGCTTCTGTCTCCATGTCCGTGAAATGAGAGTAGCCCAGGCGAATCGATTCATTCAATCGTGATTTTTATTAGTTATAATGTTTTCGCAAGGGGTGCTATTTTTTGGCTCATGAGATTGGCTGCTTATTTCTGCGCCCTCTATGCGGTCCTGGCGCTGACTGCTCCAGTCCGGGCGCAAAGCGCGGAGGGCCGTCGAGGCGCGGTGGCCACAGTCAATCAGATCGCCAGCCGGGCGGGCATCGAAGCCATGAAGAAAGGCGGCAATGCGGTCGATGCTGCGGTCGCGTCCGCGTTGACCTTGGGGGTGGTTAATGGATTCAACTCCGGGATTGGCGGCGGCTGTTTCATCCTTATCCGGCGGGCTAATGGCGAGATCCTGGCGATTGATGGCCGCGAAACCGCGCCCGCCGCCGCGACGCACGATCTCTATTTGCGCAAGGGCAAAGCAGATCCGTCTCTGAGCCAGATTGGAGCTTTGGCCAGCGGAGTGCCGGGCGAACTGGCGGCGCTTGATCTTGCGCTGAAAAATTGCGGAAAGCTCTCGCTGAAAGAACATCTGCAGGCCGCCGCCCAGATCGCCGAGGAGGGCTTTAGACTTGACTCCCATTATGCGGCGCTTTTGCGAAGCACGACGAATGAACTGGGCCAGTTTCCCAGCTCACGCGAAGTTTTTTTGAGGTCGAACGGCGCGCCTTACGTCGAGGGAGAAACCCTTCAGCAGCCGGACTTGGCTCGCACGTACCGAGCCATTGCCCGCGACGGCGTCGCGTGGTTTTACGACGGCCCTTTTGCGCGCGCGGTGGACAAATGGATGAAACAAAACCGTGGAATCATGACGGCGGCTGATTTCAAAAAATATCGCGCTGTCCTGCGTCCGCCGATCTCCACTGACTACCGGAGTTACACGATCATTTCCTTTCCGCCGCCGAGTTCGGGCGGTGTGCATCTGTTGGAAATACTGAACATGCTGGAAACGCGCGATATGGGCAGCCCTGCTTTCGGCGAATTGGATCGGACTCATTTCATCGCCGAAGCCATGAAACTCGCCTTCGCCGATCGCGCCTTTTGGCTGGGTGATCCGGACTTCGTCAAGGTGCCGCGCGGTTTGATCAGCAAAGGCTATGCGCGTGACTTGGCGAATAAAATCAAGCTGGCTCATGTGACCGACGTCTCCGGCCACGGCCAGCCGGAAGATGCCAACACGAATGTCTTTCCAGAACATACCACTCACGTCTCGGCCGCCGACGCGGAGGGTAATTGGGTGGCGCTGACTGCGACAATCAATACACATTTCGGCTCCAAAGTCGTCATTCCAGGCACGGGAGTGGTGATGAATAACGAGATGGACGACTTCTCCGCCCAACCGGGGGCAGCCAATTATTTCGGGCTCATCGGCGCGGAAGCCAATGCGATTTCGCCCGGCAAACGGCCGCTCTCCAGCATGAGTCCCACCCTGGTGTTGAAGAATCGTCAGCCTATTTTGGCTGTCGGGGCTGCGGGCGGGCCGACTATCATTAGTCAGACCGTGTTGAATATTATTGACATGCTGGATTTGGGCATGGATGCCCAAACTGCCATCGCCGCGCCAAAATTTCATCACCAATGGAAACCGGACGAACTGGTGATGGAACGGCCCGTGAAGCCGGAGATTCTGGCAGGCTTGCAAGAGCGCGGCCACACCGTCCGGCTGGTCAATGCCTTGGGCGCGGCCCAAGCCGTCAGCCGGTTGCCGGATGACAAGGGATTCATGGGCGCCGCTGATCCTCGAGTCGGCGGGCAGGCCGCAGCGTGGTGAATTTAGTGTGGGCCGTTTTTGAGGTGGGCTTCCAAAAATCGACGAATCAAAAACAAGAGATAACCCATCGATTCATTCAATAACCTATCAGATGCTCAGGGAAAGCCCAATCGCGCAAGGGGAAATCCGGCTTAATGTACAGACAAGGAGCAAGAGAATAATTTATGAAAACTTTGTTGATTCAAACCTTGTCTATCATCGTCGGGTGCAGTGGGTTGTACGCGGCGGGAACTCCAGCCGCATCCGGCCACGCCGCCCCGGTGATTTCGCAACCGGCAGCCGCTTCCGTCACTACGACTACGGTTACGACCCGCGGCGCTCCGGCTAATAGGGCCGGCGTCGCACCAGTTTTGGCGCCGCCGCCGCCAGGCGGCGCGATTGCTCCTGGGTCGGTGGGCGGTCAACTTTCTCCCACCGGAGTCGGAGGCACTCTTACCCCTGGCAACATTCCAGGGACGCCTGGAGCGGTTGTCGTTTCGGGCGCGACAACGGCGAGCGGGGCTCCGGCCCCCGGAACTTATAATAACGGAGCGACCGGACTAGCCCCGAATACCACAGTCACCACCGGCACGCCCGCAACACCCACTGCCACCGCGCCGGGCGGCGCCTTGAACAGCAGGGGTACAGGAGGTGCCAACACTAGCGGTGTCATCGTTACTGGGGCCACTCCTGCTGGCGGCGTAATCGCGCCCACTGGAGTAGGAGGCGTCGCCGTCCCGGGAGCGCTCCTGCCGCCGAGTAATCTGGGTATAAGCGGTAATACTGGCGGTACCGTGACAGCCGCAGGAACCGGCGGGGTTCTTACCAACGAACCCGCTGGCGCCGCCACTAAATAACTGGGTTCACGGGCACAGAATCGGTCGAATGAACTGATTGTCAAACAGTTGGCGATTGTGAATAAGTTTTTGCCCAACATGCTTGACTAACTCTCCCAATAAGGAGAGTCTATCCAGCTAGAAAACCGAGCATCCCGGCCTCTGTTGTATCCTGATTGTCACTTTTGGGCGCAGAACTTTTTTTCTGGGCTTAATAGGGCAAATTTGATGGTGACTCAACGAAACTGGGCGGGAAAAACATGGCAAAGTCAGACGTAAAAAAGTTTGAAATCGGCATCATTGGTCTGGGCCGGCAGGGGCGTGTTCTGGCCCGCGCTTTCGACCAGCAACGCTTCAGCGTGATTGTCTTCGACCGCTCCAAAGAGAACGTCGGCCATCTCAAAAATGAAGCTCCGACAAGCGCCATCCAGATTGCGGACGACTTGGCTCAATTTGTGCGCTTGCTGCGCCAGCTTCGAACGGTGATCGTGACCATGCCGACGGCCACAGCCGATTGGACGATGGGCTTGCTCATGCATCTCGAACCGGGCGACCTGTTGATCGATGCCGGCAAATGCAATTTCATTGATGGTGACCGCCGCGCCGATTTTCTGGCTGAACGAAATGTCCGCTATCTTGGTTTGGGCCTGGTGGATGGAGAAGAACCAGGGTGTTGCGGTTCTGTCCTCATGTCCAGCGGGCGGCCGGAGATTCACGAGAGCGTCCGGCACTTGCTGGAGTCGGTCGCCGCAAAAATCGATGGACGCCCTTGTGTGGCCTATCTGGGCCGGGCTTCCGCCGGCCATTTTGTGCGAATCGTCCACGATGGGATTGAACACGGCCTGAGGAAACTGGTTTTAGAAACGCGCGAGATGATGAAGCGAGCGACGCTTTTTCAAGATTTGCCCAAAGGAACGGTCAGTGCGCAGTTGGAAGCCGTTGGCGGCTCGTTTCTTGAATTCACCGGGCATGTTTTTTGTGATCGCTTGCCGGCCACCGAATCCGCCGAGCAGGACGACTGCGCCCACTGGACCTCCCAAGCGGCCCGGGAGTTGGACGTGGCAACACCCACCATCGACGCCGCCGCGGGCGTGCGCCGCCTTTCTTCACTGGAGATGGAGAACGAATTTTCCACCACGCTGCACCGCCAACCCAACGGAATCTTCCGAAATGACGTGGAAAGCATCCTGGAGGAATTGCGCGGAGCCCTCCAGGCAAGTGTCATGATTACTTACGCCCAAGGACTCGCGGTGTTGGCCGCCGGCTCCGAGCGCTATGGATATAACTTTGACTTGGCGGAAATCGCGCGGCTCTGGAAAGGACGGTGCCGCCTTCGCACTTCCTTGTTGAACGACATTGAGACGGCCTTGCGAGAGACTCCCCAACTGCCCAATCTTCTTTTTGACGAGGATTTATCCGAAAAAGTCATGTTTCAACAAGAACGCTTGCGCCAAGCCGCATGGCGGGCCAGTAAATGGCAGGCGGATATTCCCACCACAATGGCCTCCCTCGACTATCTGGATTGCCATCGCGGAGCCTGGCTGCCCATGAACCTCATTCAAGTCAGGTAAGAAAAGGAAGAAGTCAGAAGGAAGAAGTGAGCCTCGTTTTCAGGATTCTTCCTTCTTCCTTCTGACTTCTTACTTCTGCCCGGCCTTTCCCAACAAGCTGCTTAAGGTTCTTAATAGTTGTTCCGCAGTGTAAGGTTTTTGCAGGAAACGATCGGCTTTTATTTCGCCGGCGTGGCTTTGTTCCTTCTCGCTTAGGCCGCTGGTGGCGATAATCTTTAAGCTTGGGACCGACCAGCGCATGGCCCGGACGGCGGTCGGGCCGTCCATGACCGGCATCATCATGTCGATAATGACGGCGGAAATTTCGTCTTTCTGCCGGTCCAGGATGGCCAGGGCTTCCGCGCCGTTCTCCGCCGTCACCATCCGGTAGTCGCAGCTCTCCAGCATCATTTTGCACATCTCGCGGATGGCCACCTCGTCATCGACCAGCAAAACCAATTCATGCCCGCCCGAAGGCATCGAGGAGATCCGAGCGGGCAGTTCGACCTGGGCCGCAGGCGTCTTGGCTGGAAAAGAAATTGCAAAAGTGGTGCCTTGTCCCGGCGCGCTCTCCAACTCGAGCAATCCGCCATGACTTTGCAAAATGCTCACGGTGGTCGAGAGACCCAGGCCGGTTCCTTTGTTCAAGGCCTTGGTGGTAAAAAAAGGTTGAAAAATCTGCTCCTGAATTTCCAAAGG
>DASRLE010000384.1:0-8075 GCA_035648615.1 Saccharimonadales bacterium (SeqCode)
ACATAAACCACCGTCGGCACCTTCGCCGAATAAATTTTCTCGACGATCTCCTTGGTCGATTGCAGCAATCCGCCGGGAGTGTCGAGCTGGATGATCAGGCACTCATCATTTTGGGCGGCGGCAGTATCAAGCGCCCGCGCAATATAACCGGCCGTGGCCGGGCCAATGGCGCCATCAACTTTAATCAACCCGACCTGCGCAGCCTGAACTGCGCAGCCAAAAAAAATTCCAACAACAGCGATAGAAAGCCAGCCCCGCATAAATTTCCCATTTCTCACCTCAGCCTAAACAAAATCCGCCCCGAGCGCAATGGCGACCTCCGGTCTCTCCGATGTTTGCGAAGCTCAATCGAATGTTAAACTTCTTCATCAAAATATTTTGGCCTCATTTGTTCGTATCCATTTCCCCTTAATTTACCTTGATTGCGGGCGGTTCGCTCGTCATGCGCAACATGTTTTTTCCATCCGCGCCAGTCTTCCCTCTTTGCCGGCCTCAATCTCCAAATCTTCATCACGTAACTAAGTTACCATGTCCCAAAAACATGTCAAAGGAATTTATCTATTTTAATTAAATTCTTTCTGGCATCTGTTTAACATCCCCCGTTCATGGGCCGCGCCTGCTGGTTTGTCTGAATCGCAGCCGGTGGCCGACCCGCAACACGTTGAGAACATGAGGTCAAGCGCCGAACGATACGAGTGAATAATAGTGCAAATATGATTCTGCTGAAAACCCCTGCTTTTGAAAATGTGCGAAATGGCTTCCAAATGCTGTCAAGTAGAGAACCCTTCAGAATCGTTTAGGAGCGACTTTTCCGAGACGGTTGGAGTATTTTGGTGGCCCTCAAAATCGCTTGTTTTTGAAAACGAGGGGTTCTTCAGCAGAATCAAATGTACGGTTTGACCCCGTTTTATGATGCCGCTGACTTCAAAAAAACAAAGCGAAAGGCAGCTCCTCGGACATCAGCGGAAGGCCGAGCGTGTCACGGTAAAACTTTTTCGCCCGAACCGGATCGCGCGTGGCCACGAAAGCAAGGATAGTTTGCTCGGCGAGTTGGAACTGTTTTGCCATAACGTCCATACCGCCCCTGAAAAGCGCTCATCGCCAGCAGGGTGCTATGCCATCATGAAGCAGGTTCACCCAGGGACCCGGTGCGCAATGAGAGAGAGCAAAACATCCAATCCTGCCAACTCCTCAGGCAGTGGTGTCAAGGGTGCCTTTTATCACCGATTGGAATGCGCTGCCGCTTACGTCGTGGTCGCCATCATTGTCCACGGCCGAACTGGCAGCGGAGGTTGTTGACGCCGACGTTGAGGCGGTAGATTTACCAGCGTTGCTGTCGCGTTGCAAACGAACCAGGGCTGCTTGAGCGGCCGAAACGTTGCCTGACGTGATGGCAGACTGAAGCGCTTTGTAATCAGCGCTGGCGGCGCCGTTTTGCCCACTCGCTGATTGCGAATAGCGCGCCATTTGCGCCTGCAATGAAGCGATCGTTGCTTGACTGGTTGCAGCCGCGACGCTGGCTGTGCTGGCTACGCTGGATATATTACTCATGGATTTGTTTTATATTGCTAAACCGTTGCGTTGGGCTCGCGCCCCTGTGCATCACAGTATCGGATGAATGAGAGCCGCCCTTGAGGGGTATGAACCGGCCAAGGGGTTAAACCGTCAATTTTCTTTATTTTGTGTTTGGGCCACCGATTTTTAGTGCCGCGCCCAATTGCAAAAAAGACGGTTGGGCAACCGAGCCAAAAGCCATTCGAACACAATTAGAGTTGACTGAGTGCGCCATAAATGACGAATGACTATTGGATAGAGCGCCCACAAATTTACCGATGGGAATCCGCAACACTTTGCGTACACATAAGGGGTCAAACCGTACATTTGCTCTATTAACCACGGATAACTTTCGTTTTACTGAATGCGAATTGACGTTGCATTGAAGATCATCTTAACGCAAAAAGTCGCGGCCTCAAACACGAAATAAAGCAGATGTACGGTTTGACCCCTTTTTGACCCCTTTTCAGCGTGTTTCCTTCGATGAAACATTCAATAATTGACCGGAGTTCCAAGATGGTCTATAAAAAAGAACGTGACGAATAGCTTGAATACTCGACGGTTGCTGCCTAATACGCTGCTACTATGCAGCGTGGCAGTCGGGTTCTAGTTTCTTTCACGAGAATTTTTAAACCCCACTGTCAAAACCGGCGGTGGGGTTTTTTGCTGTGTTGGTCATTGCTGAAAACACCGCCGCCAAAATCTGAATATTGCCCATGCAAAAAGAACCTTCGCTCAAGTACCGCCCGTTCCCGCCGGTCGCTTTGCCCGACCGGCAGTGGCCGAACCGCATCCTCAACCACGCGCCTCGCTGGTGTAGCGTGGACCTGCGCGACGGCAACCAGGCACTCGCCGTGCCGATGAACGTAAGCCAAAAACTGGAATTGTTCCACACGCTAGTCAAATGCGGCTTCAAGGAAATCGAGGTGGGCTTTCCCTCGGCCTCGAACACCGAGTTCGCTTTCAACCGCCGGTTGATTGAGGAGAACCGCGCGCCGGAGGATGTTTGGCTTCAGGTGCTGGTGCAGGCGCGCGAGGACTTGATCGAGCGGACGTTCGAATCGCTCGTGGGCGCGAAGCGGGCCATCATCCACCTATATAATTCGACCTCCCCTGCGCAGCGGCGGGTGGTCTTTGGGATGTCCCAGGCCCAGATCATGGACGTGGCTGTGCGCGGAGCCAAACTTATCAAAGAACGGTTGCCACGGCTCGCGGGGACGGAGGTGATGCTCCAATACTCGCCGGAAAGCTTCAGCGCCACGGAAGTGGAGTTTGCGAAGGAAATCTCTGAGGCCGTCATGGAAATCTGGCAGCCCACGCCGGAACGCAAAATAATTTTGAATCTGCCGGACACGGTCGAGGTTGCAATGCCCAATGTGTATGCGGACCAGATCGAATGGATTTGCGGGAACATCAAGAACCGGGACTCGCTCATCGTCAGCCTGCACACGCACAACGACCGCGCAACGGGTGTGGCCGCTACTGAACTTGGTTTGCTGGCGGGGGCGGATCGCGTCGAAGGCACGCTCTTTGGTAATGGCGAACGAACCGGCAATCTCGACATCGTGACCGTGGCATTGAACCTTTACATGCACGGTATTCACCCAGGCCTGGACTTTACGAACCTTAACGCCATCATTGATGTTTACGAGCGTTGCACGGGTATGATGGTGCCGCCGCGCCAACCCTATGCGGGCGAACTTGTGTTCACTGCCTTCAGCGGCTCTCATCAGGACGCCATTCGCAAGGGGCTCAACGAACGCCAGGACAAAACCCCTACGCATTGGGACGTGCCTTATTTGACCATCGACCCAGCGGACATTGGGCGCGAGTATCGTGAAGTCATTCGCGTCAACAGCCAGTCCGGCAAAGGCGGCGTTGCCTATCTTCTCGAAACGGAGTTCGGCATAGCATTGCCCAAGGAAATGCAGCGTGAGTTCGGCCCCATTGCTAACGAGGAAGTGGACCGGCTGGGACGCGAAGTGAGCGGCGCAGAATTGAAGAGCATGTTCTGGCGCGAATACATTGATCGTTCCACGCCATGGCAGCTTCAAGGCTTCAAGACCGAGAGCCACAATGGCCTAGTGAAATGCCGGGCGCGGCTCCTGCGCGACGGCAATCCAGTGGAGATGGCGGGCGAAGGCAACGGCCCGCTCGCCGCCTTGGTGCATGGTTTCTCGAAGGCGGGCGAGCCGCGTTTTGAAATCGCCGATTACAGCGAACACGCACTCAGTTCGGGCGAGGAAGCCTGCGCCATCGCCTACATCCTAATCAAACGAGCCGACGGACGCCCCCTCTGGGGTGCCGGCGTGGATACCAACATCGAACTGGCCTCCGTCCGCGCCGTGTTGAGCGCGCTGAATCGCGCGGTGCTGTAATTCCGCTCATTTTGCTTGACCCTGCTTTGGTTTGGCACTCGCTTGCGTGTCGGCCATGCGGTTCTGCGGCGGGAGACGTCTTCCAGGCAGCGGATGGCCAGGGATCGATAATCGCTATCGTGATAAACGCTTGACGGTACCGCTCGCACGACCGTGCGAGTGTCGGTCCTCACTATTGACACACTACAGCGACCAGAAAAAATGACGTTCTGACCATCCGACGGCGGCGGGAATTCCACTTGCGAAAGAGCAGGAACAAAAGTAACAGGCAAATTCTCACGACCGCTGCGAGAACTTTTGTAGCTTCCTTGACACTTGGATAAAGGGGTAAAGGGGTCAGGCAAAGGGGTCACCCACATGTGCACTATTCTTCATGGGTGCCTTTCACCTCTTGAAGTTTGCTTCCGCACTATGCACAATGTTGTTGGAAACGCTCGTCTCATTGAAAAGTATTGCCTCATGATGCCATTGGTTTGTGGATGCTCCAGTAACAGAAAGCTTGATTTTCCAATGCGCCGCCGCGTCGGCGCGAAGAAGTATCTTTTCTGACTGACCGCAGGCCTCGTAGACTTCCATAGACGCCTTCGCATCAGTGAGTTGCCACTTGAATCGATAAAAGTCAGGCTTCCCGCTAGCAGAATACGGATAAATCACCACCAAATCACCTGTGCCATCTCGCCGAAGATTCATTGAGTAAAAGGGATTGCGAGCACGGCGGGGCGGATGGCGTGACGCGACGAAGGAGAATATCCCTCGTGGATCTTCGAATGAGAAGCAACGAAGCTAGTGGCCCCGCCCCGCCGCAAGACTGATCGAGATATTTTCAAAACACGCTCTAAGCTAAGCCCGTCGCTTGAAAAATTTCTCCGTACTAGGACAAAAGTATTAAAGGCCCCGCTTTGCACGGCTTTTAAGGCTTGAATTCATCCCTTTTGCGGATTGTTTGCCTTGGGTGGAATGCTAGGGTTTCTGCAACAGCAATGGTTCGTTCCCGGACGACAAATACAAATTTAAAATAAACAAACAAGCCACCCATGAAAAAATCTTCCAATCCCCTTCTGGCCTTTCTTTGCGCCCTGCTAGGACTAGGCGCAGCCAGCCTTCACGGCCAGACACTGCCCACCACCAACGGATTGCTGCTGTGGTTGAACGCCGACGTGGGCGTCGCGACCAATGCCGTCGGGGCGGTCACTACCTGGTCCGACCAATCCGGGTTGGGCAACGACGCCACGAACCTGATCGGGTCAGGGCCGTTCCTGGTGACTCACTCTCTCAATGGCCACGCCACCCTGCGGTGCAACGGCACCAACTTTCTGGCGGTGCCCAGCGCCAACGGCATCGATAACCTGCTGAACGACGTGACTATTATCTGCGTCGCCAAGTTTGACCAACTGCTTAGTTATCAGATGGTTTTTTCCAAGGTGGGCGGCTCCGTCAGCGGCAACCATTATGCAACTCCAATTGACATGTACGGCAACCCGGCCAACACCCCTTTCACTGGCGCAGTGGGGTTTTCATTGGCGAACGGCAATGGGATGAATGTTATATTCCAGCCCATATTTCCTCCGCCAGCCGGCTTCTACTTCGCCATGGGGTTTCGTTACGTCAACGGATTTTTTGATATGTGGCAGGACGACCAAAGACCACTGGTGGCTACACCCTATAACGTCACGCCCAATGATGGCGGCTTCCCGTTGACCATCGGCCGACGCTCAGACAATGTCAGTTCCTGCACCGGGAATATTGCCGAAATCCTGATTTACCAGCCGTCGCTCTCAGACGCCCAAATGGCGGAGACCATCAGCAACTATCTGCAGCCCAAGTACGCTCTGACCTACGCCCCCGACCCCATCATCAGCATCACCAACCCGACGAATGGCGCGTTCTTCGCCGCTCCCGCCTCCGTTCCCGTTAACATTAGCGCCTCAGCCCCCGGCGCCGCCATCTCTTCAGTGGCGGTGTATGGGAATGGAGCTTTGCTGGGCAAAGCGACCATCCCGCCTTTCAACCTCACCGTAAATGTGACAACTCCAGGATTGCTCGCCTTGACGGCAGTAGCCACTTCCACCAATTACACACAGACCACTTCCGCGCCAGTCAACGTGATCATTACCGGCGCTACTCCCGCGCTGCCGCCGAACACCAGCGCCCTCGGGGTTTGGCTGGAAGCCAACGCCGGAGTGATGGCTGACAACAGCGGGGACGTCACCAATTGGGTGGACCAATCCGGCAACGGCAATAATGCGACGCAGGTCACTCCGAGCCAGGCGCCCACGCTGGCCACCAATGTCGCGAACGGTCAACCCGTATTGCGCTTCAACGGCGCGTCACAGTTTCTCCAGGTGCCCGACGGCGTCACCGCTTCCTTCGCCACCAATTTTTCCACCTTCGCGGTGGCTCGCTTCAACGATTTTCCCTCTTTTCATAATCAGGTCATCTGGGCCAAGACCTCCAGCGGTGCGGCCGCCCCGGTTGATTGGTCGTTCACCAATACCGGCGTGGCCAGTCTCCGCTACGGCTTTTGCAACTGCAATGGCAACGCCGCCATTGTCAACAATACCGGCGCGTCACAGGTCTATCTCGGAGCCGGCCCCGGTTCCACGGCCGGGCCTGTCACCGGCACTGCCGTCCTGCAAGGGCAGTTCGTGGATTTCGGATTCTCGATTACGAACAATGGAACCGCGAACCTCGTTTCCAATTTCTTCGACTTTACCACCGCCGGGACCGGCAATCTCACCGCCAGTCCCGCAAGCTTGGGTGAACCCATGCAGATTGGGCAGCGTGACGACGACGCTACACAGTTGAACGGCGATCTCGCCGAAATCCTGATCTACAATCAACCGCTCTCGGCCACTGATCGCAGCAATGCCGTCGCTTACCTCAACGGCAAGTATGGCATCATCGCGCCGGTTTTTGGCAATCCGCCACCCGTGGTCGCCGTAACCCTTCCGACCAACAACTCGTCTATCGTTGCGCCGGCGATCGTGACCTTTGGCGCCACCGCCAGTTCTTCCGACAGTTCCATCGGCAAGGTAACGCTGATTGCCAACGGAATCACTATAGCCACATTAACCAATGCGCCCTACCAGGTTCCGATTGAATTGCAGAGTCCGGGCGCCGTTAAGTTGACGGCGATCGCCCAGGACAATTGGGGCTTGTTGACCACCTCAGCTCCCGTGTCTGTGACCGTGACGGAAAGCAGCGTCAGCGCCGCACTCGCGGTCACCAACGGCCTCAAGCTCTGGCTGGCCGCCGACGTGGGGGTGCAGACGGATGCTTTCGGGGACGTGACCAACTGGCTGGATCAATCCCCCGATATGAATAATGCCACCCCCACCAACGCCACCACCGCGCCGATACTGATGGCCAGTGGTCAAAACGGCAAACCCATTGTGACTTTCAACGGCGGTCTCCAATTCCTGCAGGTGACCGGGGACAATAACATGGCATTCATGACCGGCAATATCTCCGCGTTCTATGTCGCTTCATTCAGTAATTATACCACTTACCGGGACGTCCTGGGCAAAGTGGGCGCCAACGGTTATCCGGCGCCGGTGGAGCAGTTTTACTACACCGGCACCGGCCTGCCCTATTTGGCCGTCGGCCACGGTACCGGCGCCCAGGAAAGCCTGGTCATTAGCACTGGCAACGCCGTGCCGGCGGGGATCTTTTGCGCTCTCGGATTCACCATCAATGGGTCGCGCGGCACCAATTACTTCGACTACAGTATCACTGGTTCCGGCGCCTTGACGATTCCCGAGGTGGATGGCGGGACTCCACTGCGCATTGGGCGGCGTCAAGACAATGTCGTTATAATGGACGGCGGCGTGGCCGAGATCCTCATTTACAACCGGGCGGTTTCGGATAGCGAGCGGATCCAGATCCTAAATTATCTCCTTGGCAAGTGGGGAATTCCCGTCGTCCAGTTGGCCAATACCCCGCCCACCGTCACGCTGACCACCCCGACCAACGGGGCAACGGTTTCGGCCCCGGGTTTGCTCAGTGTTGTCGCCTCGGCCACTGAACCCGCCAACGCGATCACCAAAGTCAACTTTCTGGTCAACGGCGTCGTGGCGGCCTCCCTCACCGCTCCACCGTACCAAATCCCGCTGGAAGTCCTGTCCCCAGGCCCTCTGACTCTGC
>DASRLE010000385.1:0-7971 GCA_035648615.1 Saccharimonadales bacterium (SeqCode)
GGTTGACCCGGCCCTGGATCTCGGAGGACTTGCCACCGCCTTCGACGATGGTGGTGTTTTCTTTGTCAACAACAACGCTTTTGGCCCGGCCCAGGTCTTCGAGCTGAACACCGTCGAGCTTGACGCCCAGGTCTTCACTGATGAACTTGCTGCCGGTCAGGATGGCGATGTCTTCGCACATGGCTTTGCGGCGATCGCCGAAACCAGGGGCTTTGACGGCGCAGACGTTGATCGTGCCGCGCAGTTTATTGACGACCAAAGTGGCAAGGGCTTCGCCTTCGACTTCTTCGGAGATGATCAATAACGGCTTGCCGACCTTGGCCACTTTTTCGAGAACGGGGAGCAGGTCCTTGAGGCTGCTGATTTTCTTCTCGAAAATCAGGATGTAGGCGTCTTCCAATTTCGCTTCCATCGTCTCGGCGTTGGTCACGAAGTAAGGAGAGAGATAGCCCTTGTCGAATTGCATGCCTTCGACCACGTCGAGCGTGGTTTCGATGGACTTGGCTTCCTCGACCGTAATGGTGCCGTCTTTGCCGACTTTATCCATGGCGTCGGCAATGATTTCGCCGATGGTGTTGTCCCAGTTGGCGGAAACGGTGGCCACTTGCTTGATCTCTTCCTTGTCTTTGACTCGCTTGGAGATCTTGGCGAGGTGCTCGACGGCGGCTTCAACGGCCTTGGAAATGCCGCGTTGAATGCTGATCGGGTTCGCGCCGGAAGTGACGAATTTCAAGCCCTGGGAATAAACCGCCTCGGCCAAAACGGTGGCCGTGGTCGTTCCATCACCGGCGGCGTCACTGGTTTTGCTGGCGACTTCGCGCACCATTTGCGCACCCATGTTTTCATAGGGATCTTCCAGTTCGATTTCCTTGGCGACCGTGACACCGTCCTTGGTGACGGTGGGGGAGCCGAATTTTTTGTCGAGGACGACGTTGCGGCCTTTGGGCCCGAGGGTGGCCACAACTGCGCGGGCCAATTTATTGACGCCTTTGAGAAGCGCCTGACGGGCGGCTTCCTCGAAGACTAATTGCTTTGCTGCCATAAAGTTTCTTCCTTTCGTTGAGTGAATTTACAATGGGTTATTCGATGATCGCGATGATGTCATCCGCGCTAAAGATTTTATATTCTTTATCGTTGAGTTTGATTTCGGTGCCGCCGTATTTGCTGACCAGCACGCGATCGCCTTTTTTGACTTCAAACGGCACTTTTTTGCCGTTGTCGTCGGTTTTGCCGGTGCCGAGAGCAATGACGATGCCTTCGGTGGGCTTTTCCTTGGCGGAATCGGGAATGATAATTCCACCCTTCTTGACTTCCTTCTCTTCGGCGGGTTCGACAAGAATCCGGTCGCCGAGAGGTTTGACGTTAATAGCCATAATATTTTGTTGTTCCTTCTGTTCTGTTTTTATTCTCTTCGAATCAAAATCCCGCCGCACTCGCGACCGGGAAAAGTCTTTTGTCCGGCGGCACGCAGGCCGCTGGACATTGCGCAGGCGATGATTCGCCCGTTACTTCTTTTCATCGACCACTTCAGCGTCGATGATCGGACCTTCTTCCTTGCTCTTGCCGGCTTCCTGCTGCTGGCCTTCTCCTTGGGACGGTTCGCCCGTGCCGGGACCCGCATCGCCGCCGCCCTTGTTCTTCGAGGCGGCCGCAGCGGCGCGATACATTTCCGCCGAGGCGGCTTGCCAGGCTTCGTTGAGCTTTTCAGTGGCGCTGCGAATCGCGGCAACGTCCGTGCCTTTAAGGGCTTCGGAGACAGCTTTGACTGAGGTTTCGATTTTCTCCTTGTCGCCCGCCGAAATTTTATCGGCATTGTCTTTCAGCATTTTCTCGCTGCGATAAACGGTGTTGTCGGCCTCGTTGCGCGCTTCGACTTCCTCGCGGCGCTGCTTGTCTTCTTCAGCGTGCGACTCGGCGTCTTTGCGCATCTTTTCGATTTCGTCTTTGGATAATCCGCTGCTGGCCGAGATGGTAATTTTCTGTTCCTTGCCCGTGCCCAAATCCTTGGCGTTGACGTGCAGAATGCCGTTGGCATCGATATCGAAGGTTACCTCGATTTGCGGGACACCGCGCGGGGCCGGCGGAATGTCGGACAAATTGAATTTGCCGATGGTCTTGTTGTCGCGGGAAAACTGACGTTCGCCTTGCAAAACATGGATCTCCACGCCGGGCTGATTATCCGAGGCTGTCGAGAAGATTTCCGATTTGCGGGTGGGAATGGTCGTATTGCGCTCGATCAGTTTGGTAAACACGCCGCCTAGCGTTTCGATGCCGAGGGACAACGGAGTAACGTCAAGCAAAAGGACATCCTTGACCTCGCCCTTGAGCACGCCCGCTTGGATGGCCGCGCCGACCGCGACCACTTCATCGGGATTGACTCCTTGGTGCGGTGGTTTGTTGACCAGGCCGCGGGACGTTTCCACGACGCGAGGCATGCGGGTCATGCCGCCGACCAAGACCAGTTCGTCGATTTTTTCACCGCTCAGGCCGGCGTCCTTCAAACAACTCTTGACCGGGCCAATCGTGCGTTCGAACAAGTCGTCGCATAACTGCTCCATCTTGGCGCGAGTCAATTTAGAACTGACGTGTTTGGGTCCGCTGGCGTCGGCAGTAATGAAAGGCAAATTGATTTCGTAAGTCTGCGCGCTGGAAAGAGCGATCTTGGCCTTTTCGGATTCCTCCTTGATGCGCTGCAAGGCGTCAGGTTGCTTGCGCAAATCCATGCCGTGCTCGCGTTTAAATTCGTCGAGAATCCAATCCATGATGCGATTGTCCCAGTCGTCGCCGCCCAAATGGGTGTCGCCGTTGGTGGCTTTGACTTCGAAAACACCATCGCCGATTTCCAATACGGAAATATCGAAAGTGCCGCCGCCAAGGTCATAAACCGCGATCTCTTCGTTTTTCTTCTTGTCAAGGCCGTAGGCCAGGGAAGCGGCGGTCGGCTCGTTAATAATGCGCAGGACTTCCAAGCCGGCGATGCGACCGGCGTCTTTGGTGGCTTGGCGCTGGGAATCGTTAAAGTAAGCGGGAACCGTGATGACGGCTTGGGTGATTTTTTCGCCGAGGCGCATTTCGGCATCGGCTTTCAACTTGCTGAGAATCATAGCCGAGACTTCGGGCGGGCTGTATTGCTTCGGTTTGCCCTCGACATCCACTTCCACCACGGCGTCGCCATTGGGGCCTGCTACGACCTTGTAAGGCACGCGCTTGATTTCTTCCTGGACTTCGCTGAACTTGCGTCCCATGAACCGCTTAATGGAATAAACGGTGTTGCGCGAGTTGGTGACGGCTTGGCGCTTGGCGGCATCGCCCACGAGGCGCTCCCCGCTCTTCGTAAAGGCAACCACGGAAGGAGTGGTGCGCTTTCCTTCGGAGTTCTCAAGTACCACTGGCTCGCCGCCTTCCATAACGGCCATGCATGAGTTGGTGGTCCCTAAATCGATTCCAATTACTTTTGCCATAGTTCAGGAGTTGTATAGCATGGGGGGTGCCATGAAGGATATTTTGGCGTAACTTCTTTAGCGTTAGCTAGAAAGGACTAATAGGACGCAGGGGACTTATGGGACTTATTGGCGCTGTCGCTCGCTTTTGGCACACATTAGGGACAATTTGGCCCAGTGTTATGTGATGCCGTGTTTCATCCAGATCATTAGGATTCCGATGTCGGAAGGTGAAACTCCCGAGATGCGGGCGGCTTGGCCTAATGTGGCGGGCTGTATCTTGGTTAGCTTTTGGCGCGCTTCTGTGCGGAGACTGGGAACCTTGCTATAGTCAAGCCAAGCTGGAATTTGCTTGTCTTCCAGAGTTTTCATCTTGGCCACTTCAACTTCCTGGCGGGCGATGTAACCCTCATACTTTAACGCGATCTCGACTTGCTGGATCACCTCGGTAGCAAGGCCCGTGTTTTGGTGGGGCAGATTGATGTAGGTTATTTCAGGTCGTCGCAGGAGTTGGGAAAGCTGTTCGCCGCCGTCGCGGATAGTGTCGAGTCTGGCTAACTCCTCTTCGATGGCCATTCTCTTCGCCTCGAATTGGCGATAGTTATGAGCGGGCAATAGACCTATGGCGTGGCCAAGCGCACTGAGGCGCAAGTCGGCATTATCCTGGCGCAGGAGAAGCCGATATTCCGCGCGGGACGTGAACATACGATATGGCTCCACGGTGCCCTTTGTCACCAAGTCGTCAATCAGCACGCCAATGTAGGCCTCGTTGCGACGAAGAATGATGGGGTCTTTATTTTGGACGCGTCGGACTGCGTTTATTCCTGCCATTAGCCCCTGAGCGCCAGCCTCTTCGTAACCGGAAGTCCCATTGATCTGGCCGCCCAAGAAAAGATTACGACAAACCTTCGTCTCCAATGACGCATGAAGCTGGGTGGGAAAGGCAAAATCGTACTCAACGGCATACGCGGGTCGCATGATGTCGGCGTTCTCACAGCCAATGATTGTGCGAACCATGGCAACCTGGACTTCGTATGGAAGGCAGGTGGAAAAACCGTTGACGTAAATCTCGTCCGTCGCGATTCCCTCCGGCTCGAGGAAAATCTGCTGACGTTCCTTTTCCGGGAACTTGACGATCTTATCTTCGATTGACGGACAGTAGCGCGGACCGATACCTTCGATGACGCCTGAATACATCGGCGACTTGTCCAAGTTCGCCCGGATGATTTTGGCCGTCGCGTCTGTGGTGTATGTCACATAACAGGGCAACTGGCCATTGATTTGAGCGAGGATGGAACCGGGGGGATATTTAGTGGGGTTGGGGGCCGATTGTTCCACGTGGAACAAATCGTCTTTCCAATAAGTAAAGTACGGAACAGGCTCATCGCCCGGTTGAATAACGGTCTTGGAAAAGTCGATGCTTCGCCGCAACAGGCGGGGTGGGGTTCCCGTTTTCAACCGGCCCAGTTCCAGCCCAATTTCCTTCAACGAACCGGACAATCCCATTGCCGCAGCTTCGCCCGCACGGCCACCCGCCTGCTGGTTAGTGCCGATATGCATCAATCCCCGCAAAAATGTGCCAGTCGTTATGACTACGGCCGTGCCGTGATACTGAGCATCCAACGTTGTCTCGACACCAATAATGGTGGCGTCTTTGTGCAAAAGTTTCGCGACTTGGCCTTGTTTGATATCCAAGTTGGCTTGGCGCTCGCAAATCCATTTGAGACGAAACTGATAGGCCTTTTTATCGCATTGCGCACGAGGCGCCCAAACCGACGGCCCCTTCTTCGTGTTCAACATGCGGAATTGCAGGCCGGTCATATCTGTCGCTTTGCCCATTTCCCCTCCCATCGCGTCGATCTCGCGGGCGAGGTGCCCTTTGGCCAATCCGCCAATCGCGGGATTGCACGACATTTGCCCGATGGTATCGGCGTTTATTGTCAACAGGAGAGTTTCGCAGCCCATGCGGGCGGACGCCAATGCCGCTTCAACTCCGGCATGACCCGCCCCGATGACAATCACGTCATAATGTTTCGGGTAAACAAACATCGCTAAAGCAGCCGGTAGGTCGCGTCGAACGGGGTGCGTCCGACAGTCTTGACGATTTTGCGATCAGGGTTCGCGGCAAGATGTTCGCAAATTGTGAAAACGCTTTCAATATCCGTGCCGCCTACTGCTGTTGCTATTTGCGACACCGTCGCAGGACTGTGCTCCTTCAAATAAGCCAACGTTTTGGTCTGAATAGCAATAATTGCGGTGGCAGCTTTCTTGCCCGCCTCCACTCCAGGTTGATGGTAGGCGTTCACATTGACCAAATTACCATAAAAACCTACCGCCCGCTCGAACAGCGCAATTAACATTCCCACCGAAAATGGAGAGACATCCGTTAACGTCAACGTGAGTGATTCTCGCCCTTTTTCATGCAAAGCCTGCCTTGTTCCGAGCAAAAAGCCTTGCAAAAAGTCGCCTGCGGTGACCCCATCCTTAACAAAGAGAGGAGCCCCGTCTCGTTCTTTCGCTACCGAGATAAAAGTGACGAAGAAGTTGTTCAATCCGTCTCTTAGTTGTTGAATATAAGCATGTTGGTCAGTTGACCCCTTGTTGCCATATACGGCAACGCCTTGGTTGACCACCTTTCCGTCCAAATCTTTTTCTTTGCCGAGAGATTCCATCACTAACTGTTGAAGATAGCGAGAAAACAGCTCCAAACGGTCTTTATAGGGCAAAATGACCATATCTTTTGCTCCTTTACCGTTACCGATATAATACCACATTAACGCGAGTTGGGCGGCGGGATTGGCTTTTATCTCAGCTTTTCGAGTTACGATATCGCATTCACTGGCCCCGCGAAGGAATTCCGTAATATCGAAGCCTTGGAGGGCCGCCGGCAATAAACCGACGGCCGACGTTTCGCTGGTTCGTCCGCCGACCCAATCCCACATCGGAAATCGCACCAGCCACTTTTCCTCCATCGCAAGGTTATCCAGATTGCTGCCAGCCCCCGTAATGGCCACGGCGTGAGGCGCAAAAGCCAAACCAGCGCGTTTATAAGCCGCCTGCGCCTCCAACATCCCATTGCGAGTTTCCTGGGTCCCGCCCGATTTGGAGATGACAATGCAGAGGGTCTGGCCCAATCCCGAGCCGATGCGGGCGAAAACCTTATCCATGCCATCGGGGTCGGTGTTGTCAAAAAAGTAAATGGCCAACTTGTCCGTCGCGGGCTGGCTCAACGCGTTGGCGACGAATTCCGGCCCGAGCGCCGAGCCGCCGATGCCAATCACGAGCAAGTTCTTGAACGGGCCTTTTTGGCCGGCCAATTCGCCTTGATGAACTTTGCGCGCGAATTCCTTGATAGCGCCGAAGGTTGATTCGATTTCCCGCCGAATAGCGGGCGTCGGCGCCAACGCGGGATTGCGCAGCCAGTAGTGACCAACCATGCGGTTCTCATCGGGATTGGCGATGGCGCCGCCTTCCAGCGCGGCCATGTCCTTGAACGCTTTTTTTATGGCGGGTTCCATTGAGGCGAAAAGGGAATCGGGAAAATTCATCCGGCTGAGGTCCAACGAAAGGCCGAGCGACGGATATTCCGAGTAATACTCTTTGAAACGTTCCCACAGTTGTTCCGGCGTTTGATTCATAATCAATCAGCACCATAAACCAATCCCGGCGCTTTTGTCGCTTTCTTTTCTTGCTTCGCGGCGCGGTTGGAATTAAATTCTGTCAAGCACCAACCGCTGAGTCCGAATTATTGGGCCAAATTTTATGTATTTCGGAGCCGATTATCATCCCGAGCATTGGGTCCACCCTTACGCCGGCACGTCCGACGACCCCGAGGCGCGCTGGAAAGAGGACATCCGCCTCATGGTCGCGGCCGGCATGAACACCGTGCGCATGGGCGAATTCGTCTGGGGCCTTTGCGAACCGAGCCCGGGTCAATACGATTTTTCCTGGCTGCGGCGCGTCATGGATTTAATGGGCGAAGCGGGTCTCCACGTCGTCCTCGGCACGCCCACCGCCGCGCCGCCGATCTGGATGGCTCGGAACCATCCTGAGATTCTGCCCGTGGACGAGCGCGGCCTGCCCCTCTCCTACGGGACGCGTCACGCCTGCTGTTTGAATAGCGATCTTTATTGGGATTACTCCAAGAAACTTATCCGGGCCATGGCCGACGCCCTTGGTCAGCATCCCCAATTACTCGCCTGGCAAGTCGATAACAATATCGGCGAGCATTCGATGATCCCTGCTTTCAACGAAGAAACCCGCCGCGATTGGCACGCCTGGTTGCGCGCCAAATACGAAACCATCGAACGCCTCAACGATTTGCTGGGCGCGCGCTTCTGGGGTCAGGTGGTGACCGATTGGGAGCAAGTCCCCATGCCCCGCCTCGCGCCCGCGCCCCACAACCCGGCCTTGATGCTCGATTGGCGCCGCTTTTGCAGCGATACCATCGTCGCTTTCGTTCGGATGCAGGCCGATTTGCTGCGCGAATTGACGCCCCAGGCCCCCGTCACCACCAACCTGCGCCTCTTCG
>DASRLE010000386.1:0-3938 GCA_035648615.1 Saccharimonadales bacterium (SeqCode)
GCGCTTCCGTCCGTTCGCGCAGCAGCCGGGCGTAGCGGCGCCGCACCGTCTCGGCCATGCAGGCAAAATCATCTTGACCGACGACGGTTTTCATCCGGTAGCGGCGATAGTTGGAGCGGTCCGGCTTGCCATCGCGAAAACTGTCCATCGAAGCGACGGCGAAGGTGCCGCTGATATTGGAAATATCGAATCCCTCGATGCGTATTGGATTGGCCGGCAAACTGAGGGCTTTGGCCAAATCCACCAGGTCGCGGTGCGGCTCGATGGCCACCGGCAAATTATAAGGCACCCGGACGTAGCGGCGGGTCTTTTGAGTGGTGCGGCGGAGGTCTTGCAAGGCGTCGCGGAATTGGGCGGCCTTCTCGAAATCCTCGGCGGCGGCGGCTTTTTTCATTTGCTCGCCCAGTTCGCTTTCCATTTCGTCAGTCTGTCCGGCCAGAAAATCGCAGGCGGCGTGGACTTGCTGAACGTAGTCCTCGCGGCTGATATTGCCAATGCAGGGCGCGGTGCAGTATTTGAGATGGCCGTAGAGGCAGTGCTTGTAATCTTCCTCGCCGGGCGTGAAGGGCCGGCAGCCGCGCAAGTTGAATTTGCGCCGGGCCAGCGTCAGCGTATGCCGCGCCGAGGAGGCATGGGCAAACGGACCGAAATAGCGCGCCCCGTCATCCTGCCGCAGGCGAGACAGCATGAACCGGGGAATGGGGTCGTTCAAATTGACCTTGATGAGCAGGAAACGTTTGTCGTCGCGAAAACTGATGTTGTAGCGCGGTTGATATTCCTTGATCAACTTGCCTTCCAAAAGCAACGCCTCCGGCTCGCTAGGCACGGCGTAGGTGTCAAGATCATGGACGGCGTCAATCAAGGCGTTGAATTTCAAGTCCCAGCCCATGCGCCGCGACGGATGAAAATACGTGCTGACACGCTTGCGCAAGTCGCGGGCTTTGCCCACATAGATGACGGTGCCGAAGCGGTCCTTCATCAGATAGACCCCCGGCTTATGCGGCATTTCTCCGAGCTTCTTACGAATCTGGTCGGTGGCAGGCATCAGAAAACAACACAGAACAATAGCACATTGTCCGCCTATTTGCCCCAGTGCGGATTTTCGATGAAAGCATAGCAGAGCATGTGGCAGATGGCCATTTGCGCATCCTCGACCCGTCCGTAATGGGTCGAATCAATCACGATGGAGTGATGGGCGATGCGCCCGAGATTTCCCCCACCCGCCCCGCAAAGACCGATGGTTTCCAGTCCGTTCTTGTTCGCCCACTCGACCGCCTTGACCACATTGGGCGAACGGCCGCTGACGCTCAGGGCGATGACCAAATCTCCGGGGCGTCCGTAATTTTGCAGTTGACGCAGGAAGATGTCCTCGTAGGCATAATCATTGCCGATGGCGCTCATCCAACTGACGTTGTCGTTGAGGGAAAGGCAGCGAAAGGGTTTGCCGACTTTGTCCGATGAGCCTTTGCCCAAGTCGGTCACAAAATGCGAAGCGTTGGCCGCGCTGCCGCCGTTGCCGAAGACAAAGATGTGGCGGTCGTCGCGCAAAGTGCGTTGCAAAATTTCGATCAGCCGCGCGACCGATTCCAGCGGGACGGAATCGAGCGCCGCCTTTTGGGCCGCCACATAATCAGAGAGCCATTGGTTCATCCTCGCCAGTGTAGGGCAGTTTGAGCGCGATTCAAGAAAGTCCATTAGGGGCAGCAAGAAGAAGCGCACCGGACGGCACCGCATCTTCTTGCAGACGGGCCAGCGCAATCTTGGGGCCGGGCGCAAAGACATCCATGACGTAGCGGGACAGGCTTTCCGCGACGGCTTTGCGCAACGGTTCGCCGACCAGCGCCAAACCGCCGCCAAGCACAATGATTTCCGGGTGAAACAAATGCGCGACATGGGACAAGCCGAAAGCGAGGTCGTCCGCAGTGTCGTGCAGAATTTCCCAGGCAATAGGATCGTTGGCAGCGAGCGCGGCGCGGAGAAATTTTGCTTCGTTCGCCGGCGCCCCGCCAACGGCTTTGGCCAGTGCGCTGGCCGGATGACTCACCTTCGCCGCGCGGATCCGTGCATCCACCGCCCAGCCCGAGCACCGGCTTTCCAAGGTCGCCCCCGAACGATCCAGCCGAACATGCCCAATCTCCCCTTCGCCCGGCGTTGCGCCATGATAAATTTGTCCGTCGATGACCATTCCACCCCCCACGCCGCTGCCGAGGGTAACATAAAAGACCGTTTTAAAACCCGCGCCCGCTCCGCGCGAGGCTTCTCCCAGAGCGCCCAGATTGGCGTCGTTCTCCACTCGAACCGGCGCTCCCGCCAGATCGCCCAGCCATTCGCCGAGAGGAAAGTCCGGCCAGCCTTCAATTTGGTGCGAGCGGCAAATTCGTCCACGGGTCCAGTCCACCGGGCCGCCGAATCCAACCCCGGCTGCGCCGGGTTGCACACGGCGCGCCAGAGCAGGAATGGTTTTTTCGAGTTGACCGCGAATACCCGCCGCGCCGCTTGCGGGATCGACCGCGAAACGAAGGCGCTCGGCAATTCGCCCGTCGCCATGGCCCACGCACACTTGCAGTTTCGTGCCGCCGATTTCGATGCCGAGATAAAGGCCGACGCCTTTATCGCCGCTCTTAGTCATACGGATAACGCGCTTTATCGACCGACAATCCGCGCACATCGATTTGCGCCAGATCTGCCGTACCCAAGCCGGCTTGCTCCGCCAGAAGAAGCGTATTGTCGCAGTAATCGAAGGGGCGCGTGCCCTTCGGGGCGCGTGGATTGTAACCCATCACCGCAGTCGCCACCGCGTCAGTCGAAACCGGATTCAATCCGGCAATCAACACACCGGGTGTAGTCCGCTTGATCGTCACGGCCTGGCTGCACCACGGCCCTTCGCCTCCGGTCATGGCGGAGATGCCGTCGATAATGGCCAAGTCCACCGGGCGCGCGCCGCAGAGATCCACTACGATGCGAGGCACGCGCGAAAATGGGTCGCGAAAAGCGACGCCCTCCTTCAAACCGGGCAGTTTGATTTTTTCGTAGCCGGTTGGACTATGCAAGGGGCCGCGCCCGTCGGTCGCCTTTTCACTGCCTGCTTCCCCGCCGTAAAGTGAATTGGGCGTCAAGCCGAACATATTCTTCATCGACAGAGTGACCCCGGCCGTGACGTGCCGCTTTAGCTTGGCCAGTGAAATCATGACGTCGGTGTCGTGATAAGCATGGTTCAACTCGAAGCTGGAAAACATGTAGCCGCCCGAAGGAACGGTGAGATGCGCGTAGGCTTTGCCGTCGCCGAGGTTTCGCGTGTTCTCGTATTCCACCTTGCCCAGCGCGCTGATGGCTTTCACGTCCCACCCGGCGTCGATCAGGCTCTCCGGCAGCGCGGCCTGGCTCTGGGTCGATTCCACCAAACGAACCCTTGACGCTCCGGCGGCAAAGAGCAGCGAGAGCAACGCCATCACCGTGGCGCTGTGGGTCATAAATGTTTCGCCGACTGGACGCCCCAAAAACCAGGTGAAATTCGTGCCTGTCAAGTTGAGTTTGATCGTCACCGTTTTGTGGCGGACTAATTTGTCCACGCCGCCCACCAGATCAAAACACTGCCGCAACGCCCCGCTGACTTCCGGCCCATAAGTGCGGCAAGGAACGATGGCAACCTGCGCTTTGCCAACGGTGGCGGCGGGAACATGGGCGCTTTCGGCCCGCGCGTTCAACCCACTCAACGCAAACGGCGCTCCCAACGCAAAGGCAGCGCTCCGGCAAATAAAGGTGCGACGATTTTGGGACATGCTTAATGCTGGCATGAAATTAAACTGAAAGCATCCAAATATTGTAATGCCTCAGTGACGGCGGATTCTCGTCCGAAATCAGGAGGAATCAAACAACAACTTGTAGGGATCACGCGTTTCATCTTCGGCCAACGCATCCAGCGCGCGCTTGAAAACGCC
>DASRLE010000387.1:0-8675 GCA_035648615.1 Saccharimonadales bacterium (SeqCode)
TCTGGAAATCGGTGAGTGCCTGGGACCGCGCCAGGGGGACCGCGCAGTTCAACACCTTGCGCCCGCGGCCGCAGCCGCGGATGAAATCCGTGAAGGCCTGTTCCGTGTGCTCGGCGCCGGGATTGGCGATGACGTTCCATCGTTCTGCGAAGTTGTCGGTTAGTTGTGGCATTGGTTTGTTTGTCGGAGCGGCGCTCGCCAAGGCGGTGCCACGGACGCCTTGAGGGACGCGGTTGGAGGAGTGTCGGCTGAAAAAACGACCACCGCCCCGATATGTTAAAGCATTTTTGAGCGTAAGCTCTTGACGAGGAACCGACGCACTCCTCCTTCCAAACGCTGTCAGGCTCGATGACTGCGGATTGTAGGTTGGGCCTGGGGTCACAAACCGAAGCCGCTTACGCCGCCTCCCATTCCCAAACCCGTTTCACACCCAGCGCCAGGCAGTCTAATTCCTTTTTAGGGAACACGCCGGTGATGTCCACGAATAATTGATTGGCCCGACGTGTCACCAGGCCCCGTTTATCAAGGTGGGCATGCAGGCGCTGCTCAAGCTCCGATTTGAAATCATCCATGGCACCCTTTGATTCCCTTTTGCCCATCGTCAGCGTTGCCAGCCTCGTGGTTTGTTCCTTATACTTTGCAACACCGGCCCTCAGCAGCAAATACAGGCGGCGGTCGCGGCCACGAAGCGATTTCCAGGTTCCTTCCCGGACATATTCGCTCAAGGCCGCCAAGTCCTCCAGGGATGTTTGACTAAGTTGGTCGAGGTGGAGCAGCAAAAATCGCGCGTTCAACTCGCGCTGGCGCGCGCCTGCCGATTGGGCCAGGTTAATTTTGGCCTGTTCCATGGTTAGTCTTTTGCGTTTCATAGACATTCGTCATCCGGGGCTTCCGTTTTTGATTTTTCGCATTCAAAAGTGAATTATCCATAAAGCCAACCGATGCTGTACACTAGAATTTTACAACCCCCTCTGAAATAGCGTCCTCAGCTAGCTCCGCGACCTCCTGCCACAGCCCGGATTCCAGTGCTTCCACCGGTGTCATCCCGGCCCCGTGGCATGGGGTGATCAGCCATTCTATAAATTGCTCGCTCCCTAGCCGGTTGCGCAGGGCCGTGATGGCGTTGAACTGAACCGCTCTTAATAGTCGTTCGCTTGAAATCATGCAGCTTCGTTTGACATCGTTTATATAAGGAAAATCTATAATTTCATCATGAGAAAAATTACTTCTCCCGATGGAGCTGCGTCCCGCACACAGGCCGTAGTCGATCATGTCACCCAGCGGCTGCCAGTGGTTCTGGGAGGCGAACTTTGCTTTGCCCGTTTGGACGGGACCAACGCGCTGCACGGTGGCGCGGGTGGTCGACCAGCCGCAGCGATGATCTCCAGGCTCGCTTTTGCTCCGTGTGCACGGCTACTATCCCATCTGGAATGTCACACCAGCCGGACAACATTTTTGCCGGGACACAGGTCGTGTCGCTGGTCGAAATCCGCGGGACAAACAATTCTCTTGTTCATCCGCGCGGTGCGGTGGGCGTCGTCACGCGCACGCCGGCAAGCGTGGAAGAAAAGAAGTTTCTTGTTCGATTTCCCGATGGTTTCGAAGCGTCCCTCGTCCGTGATCAATTTGATGTTTTGAAGCATTTCAAAGATCGGTTGCCGGGGGCTGGCACGACACCGGGCTTTGACTTGGAACAATTCATCATCTACCGCTGCGTCGTGGGCTCGCGCGCGTATGGTTTGGATAATGACGAATCCGACACCGACCGGCGCGGCATTTACCTTGCGCCCGCCGAAATACAATGGTCCCTCTTCGGGGCGCCGGAACAATTCGAGGACAACGCCACGCAAAGCTGCTTCTGGGAATTGCAGAAATTCCTCGCGATGGCGCTCAAGGCAAACCCGAACATCCTGGAATGCCTCTACTCGCCGATGGTCGAGAAGGCCACGCCGCTGGGGGAGGAACTGCTGGCTCTGCGCCAGCAGTTTTTGTCACAGATGATTTTCCAGACCTTCAACGGCTACGCGATGTCGCAATTCAAGAAGATTGAGCAGGATATGCGCAACCAAGGTGAAGTGCGTTGGAAACACGCCATGCACCTGCTGCGCCTGCTGCTGACCGGCGCGGCCACTTTGCGAACCGGCAGATTACGTGTGCGTGTCGAAGCCCACCGCGAGCGCCTGCTCTCTGTCAAACATGGCGAATTGTCGTGGTCCGAAGTGGACGCCTGGCGCAAGGAACTCCACCTCGACTTTGAACGAGCCCTGGCCGAAACCAAACTGCCTGAACGCCCCGACTACGAAGCAGCGAACGGCTTCCTCATAAAAGCGCGGCGGGAAATGGCAAGCGCGATAGAAATAACTTGATGCTGATCCGTATTTTATGCTTTACGACGTTTTTATCTGTCACGCGTCTGCTGATAAAGCAGCGTTTGTGAGACCTTTAGTCGAGGCGCTCCGCGCCGAGAATGTCGAAGTGTGGTACGATGAAAGTTCGGTGAAGCTGGGAGACAGCATTCGCCGTGCAGTCGAACAGGGGCTGAAAAAGTCACGGTTCGGAATTGTTGTCTTGAGCAATGAATTCTTTGCACGTAATTGGCCGCAGTCTGAACTCGATGTGCTGACAGACCGCGAGATGACAGGCAATGATAAAGTGCTTCTACCAATCTGGCATGGTATTACCCGTCAGGATGTTATGCAGTATTCGCCACTCTTGGCTGGTCGAAAGGCCGTCTCAAGTTCTGATGGCGTTAGCAAAGTTGTAAAAGGGATACTCTCCGTAATTCATCCGAACGACAGCCCATTGATTGTCGCGCGCGACGAACTTCTGAAATGGGGCGAGGAACCGCCGGTCATCACTGATCGGTATTGGCTTGATGTTGCCGAAGCGTCAAACCGAATTCCTGCATACGGGAGTAATGTTCCTGCTGCGTCAGCTTGGGGCCGATGGAGTTTCCCGCTCCCTGAGAAAGAAGGGGATAGCCGCAATTGGGGCGAGCGGTTGGCGTGGACCGCATTGCAATTGAAGTGGGCTACAGCAGCGGACACAATTCCAATCACGCTTATTACGCCGCCGGACAAAGTTCTGCAGTTCATCGATTTTCACGCAGGCCTTTTCGCAGCGTGTTCATGGTACCCAGGCTTGCTGTCTGAGTATGCACCGCAGTTAACAATTCCCTCATTTGGAGGAGAACTGGAGCCGCGCATTGAAGAAGCATTCCGAAAGGCTGAGCCTGGCAAGTGGATATTCCGAAGGGAGGATTTTGCAGAGCACGCTGTTAAAGCGGCGCGCACCTATTTTCACGCTCAAATGTTTGGGCCAATCGTTTCACCGTATGAGGATGCAGACCACGTATTCTGGCTCCTGTCTTCCGCCAGTTTGTGGCTGCCTCCGCGAGTGCGTGCGACTCTTCTGAAGGGGCTGAAAGGGTGGCACACATGGCTGTGGGGAGGAGGTCATCAGGGAACACTCTCTGAAGCTCTCTATGCTGCTAAAGGAAGCCAAAGATTCAAATGGACTCGAGCAATCAAGGATGATGTCCGTCGCCGCATAGGCAAAACTGTCACGCTGCTCAGACTTCCAGATCCGGAAGATCAGCTATTTGAATGTTTCAAAAAGGAGGAATTCCCTGAATTATATCTCAAGTTGGAGAAAGAGAGATTGGAAGAGAGAAGGAGCAAGCAAACATTAGAGAAATGACTATTGATCCCCGCCTTCACCGCATCGTCGCGACGCAGCCGTTTAAATTGGTGTTTGCCACCATCAGCGGGGCTCACCTTTATGGGTTTCCGTCGCCGGACTCCGATTTTGACCTGCGCGGCGCACATGTGTTACCGCTGGAAAAGGTCATCGGCCTGGATGTCCGTGACGAAACGGTTGAGGACTCCCGCGTCATAGAAGGGTTGGAAATGGACATAGTAAGCCATGATGTGCGAAAGTTTTTCGGTCTGCTGCTCAAGAAGAACGGTTACGTGCTGGAACAGCTTTACTCGCCTCTCATGGTCCACACGACGCCGGAGCACGCGGAGATGAAGGCCATAGCGCGCGGGTGTATCACGCGACATCACTCGCATCACTATTCCGGTTTCGCGGAGACCCAGCGGAAGTTGTTCCTCAAAGGATCACAGCGCCGCGCGAAGCCGTTGCTCTACGTCTATCGCGTGCTGCTCACGAGAATCCACCTGATGCGCACGGGCGACGTGGAAGCGAACATCGTCACCCTAAACGAGGAATTCCGGCTGCCATACATCGCCGATCTTGTGGCGCGAAAGCTGGCCGGCCCGGAACAATCGGTCCTCAACGACGCTGACATCGCGTTCCACGAATCGGAATACCAACGCCTTCGCGGAGAATTGCAGGCCGCGCATAAAGCCAGCCAGCTGCCTGAGCTTGAAACAGATGCGAATCGAACCGCAGCAACCGGTGCATTTGGTGAAAGGCGAGGCCATCCATCCCCAGGAGGTTCTCGATCTCTTGGCCGGTGCGAGAGGTCGTCCCGGCACGGTCCCTCTTGGCCCGGAAGGCCGCGTGGTTCATGAGGTTGACCACTCCAGCCTGCCAGTCCAGTTGCTGGTAGTAGTAGGATCGCATCAGCTCCGGGCCGAGATCCCACTCCGACTGGCTGAGGTGGTGCCAAAGACACACGCCGTTTCCCGCCACGACAGCCGGCGCGCCCGGCGCGAAAGAAAGCACATCATGGTCACGGTGACCGGCCGTTTGCCATCGCTCCAAGGAACGTGCTCCGTCACCATGCCGTGCTTCGGACAAGGCTCAGGGAAGCTTTTAGGACAAGCTCTACCAAGTTCTACACGGTTATACCTGAAAACAGATATAACCATGTAGAACTTGGTATAACTAACATAACCACTTCAGGCATAACTCATTCAGGCGATCTGCGGGACAGCGCCCATCCGGGTAACCCGCCTCAAGCCCAGTTTTGCAACCCCACGTCGTCTCCATCACTTTCCGTGAAAGAATCGCCATCAAATACCGCGCTGATGCTCAAAACGCGTTTTCATGCAATAATCTTTCAAGATTCATGCCGGACACCATGCCCAGAATGTCGTGTCCCTTGATTACCAGTCGCCGGGTGCTGGTGGCGATGTCGTCTGGTAAGGTACTGCCGACGAGCATGGAGATAAGCCCCACAAACAGAGGAACTTGCATCGAACAGAGGTCTTGCAAGGTACAGTCGGAAGCGTTTTTCGCAACTTCTTGAGCCGCAGGAGCTTGCTCCGAGCAGCCGTCTTGTAAGGTACGGCGCCGGCAGCGAGCGGTGTTTTTCCAATAGCCCGGAGAGTCCTTCTGCCAGTCGCGGGCGCGCTGGCGTTCTGGTCGTCCCGGAAATAATCTTGGTTCTCCGGCTTGGCCAACCAAGCTCGCATGAGCTCACGTTTCCTGGCCTTGCGGCAGTCGGGTTTGAGGCAATAGCACTGGCGCTGTCCACCCCGATAGTCGGGAAGAAAAAGTTCCTTGCAGTACAAGCACTTGCGTCGGGGTTGCGGCGATTTCATCAGTTCCAAAATAAAAAGGAACCAGTATCGGAAACCGGAGCAAAAGAACGGAAGAAAATCCAGCCGCAAGTAGAAGCAGGGCTGAGAAGAAGAAAGAAGGATTTTCAGTGAATCTGTCGAAGAAAATCCAACGGAAGAAGATCCCGTTCTAAACCGCCCGGTTTGCATCCATTCGATTTCGCCCGTGGCACCGGGCGTCTCACGCCGAGGCCACACACGAAAGCAGCAAGGCGGAAAGCAAATACGACACCCGTGGCCTCGAAGCCGCTTATCTGGCCGGCGACCAGGCCAGGCAGGCGAAGGAGATCATGGACTCCATCGAGACCTATGAAGCCCTAACGACCAGGGATTTCGCCGCCGATGAACCCATTGATCTGACCGCCCTGCTGGAATTGGATGCCGGTGGCGCGTACTCCCACTATTTCATCGGGCCGAAAAATGGCGGTCTGGAGATTGAACACCAGCGCAAGGTAATCACCGTGATTATACCTCAATCTCCCCTGGGCCAAAATCTGGTGGGCAAGCAAGCTGGCCAGCGTTGGACAGCCAAGCTGGGCAGTTCGGCTGTGAAATACCACATTGTTTCGGTCGCGTGACTACACTTAAACCACAACCGGCAAAATGAGTGCGCCGACGCAGAGCACATCCCGAATACTGCCTGAGAGCCTTTCGGGGCTGATCGAGCGGGTCACCTTCGCCAATGAAGACAGCGGATTCAGTGTTCTGAAGGTTAAAGCCAAAGGGCATCGTGACCTAGTGACCGTGGTCGGCACCCTGCCATCTGTCAGCGCCGGGGAATGGCTCACAGCCCAAGGCCACTGGGTGCAGGATCGCGAGTTTGGTCTCCAGTTCCGGGCCGAGATGCTCGCCAGCACCGCGCCGACCACCAAGGAAGGCATCGAAAAATACTTGGGCAGCGGGATGGTCAAAGGCATCGGCCCGATCTACGCCAAGAAGTTGGTGGATAACTTAGGGGAGAAGATTTTCGACATCATCGAGAAGGAATCGGCCGGGCTGGAAGACGTGGACGGCATCGGCCCCAAGCGACGGAAGAAGATCAAGGAGGCGTGGGCGGAACAGAAGGTCATCCGCAACATCATGGTTTTCCTCCACAGCAACGGAGTCAGCACAAGCCGGGCAACGCGGATTTTCAAAACTTACGGCGAGGACGCCATCGAGAAGGTCCGGAGCGACCCTTACCGGCTGGCCAAGGACATTCACGGCATCGGCTTCAAGACCGCTGACCAAATTGCGCAGAAGATCAGCATCCCGGTCGATTCACTGCTCCGCGCTTATGCCGGGCTGAGCCATGTGTTGATTGAGGCGACGGGCGAAGGCCACTGCGCCCTGCCGGTGGAGCTGCTCAAGGAGGAGGCGGCCAAGCTGCTGCTGGTGGAAGACAAGATCGTGACCGATGCTTTGGATCGCACACTGGCCTGCAACGATCTCCAGTTCGGTCAATCGTAATCCAGTGTCTTATCAATGAAGTCGGCTTGCAACGGACTTCCGCATGGCTGAAGCTGGACAACCAATGAAACGAAGTTCCAAAGTCGTCGTCTTGACCGGGATGTCTCGCGGACTTGGACTGGCCATGACGGAAGAGTTCATTAGGCGTGGACATACCGTGATCGGTTGCGCTCGGTCCAGCGACGTTTTGAAAAAGCTGCAACACCGGCATCCCAAGCCAAACAGCTTTCAGCGAGTCGACGTGGCGGTCGAGACTGAAGTCAAACAGTGGATAGAAGGGGTGATTAAACAGCACGCCCCACCGGACTTTCTGATCAACAATGCCGCCGTGATCAACCAGAACGCGCCTTTGTGGATGATTGGAGGTCCGGAGTTTTCGCGGGTCATTGATGTCAACATCAAGGGCGTCGCCAACGTAATTCGCCATTTTGTGCCCGCCATGATCAAGCGCGGCCGAGGAGTCATCGTCAATTTCAGTTCCGGTTGGGGGCGATCCGTGGACGCGGAGGTGGCGCCCTATTGCGCAACCAAATTCGCCATCGAAGGCTTGACGCAGGCGCTGGCTTTGGAACTGCCTGCCAACCTTGCCGCAGTCGCGCTCAATCCAGGGATTATTGACACGGCCATGCTGCAAAGCTGCTTCGGCGGCTCGGCTTCCGGCTATGAAGCGCCCGACAAATGGGCGCAACGAGCAGTCCCTTTCATCTTGAAACTAAGCCGTTCGGACAACGGTTCGTCACCGACAGTCCCGGGAAGTCGCCAATAAAGTTCTCGCTGCGCTCACTTCGTGCGACACGAGGCTGCTGCGCATTCTCGAGGTGAATTTAGGTTTCCTTGAATTCGGTCCGGATTCGTTCACACTGGCGTGAATGAAATTGAGCCGAAATGTACATCCCAGTTGGTGCTCATTGCCTGCGGCGGTATTCATCGCAGCGCTGGCACTTTCGTCCACGGCAATCGCGCAGCCCGATGCCGGCAAAGAGGGGTCGGAAAAATCCGCGACCGTCCTGCCCCTGGAAAAATCAGCAAGCCGAGGCATTGTCACGCGCGATCCTTCCGACATCGTAAAGTGCAAGGATGAATATTGGGTCTTTTACACAGGGCGAGGCGTCCCGTCTTATCATTCCAAGAATTTGGTGAAATGGGAACGCGGGTCGGCGGTTTTCAAAACGGCGCCGGAATGGATCGCCAGCACGGTTCCCGAAAACCGCAACATGTCCTACTGGGCGCCTGACATCATGAAAGTCGGCGACCGGTATCTGCTTTATTATGCCGTTTCTTCGATGGGAAAAATGACCTCCGCCATTGGCCTCGCCACAAATTCCACCTTGGACCCGAGCGACCCAGCGTATCATTGGACTGATGAAGGTGTCGTGGTGCGGACGCATGAAGGTGACAACTACAATGCGATTGATCCAACCGTTTTTCAAGGCACCGACGGCAGCTTGTGGTTGACGTTTGGTTCGTATTGGAGCGGCATCAAACTGATTCAGCTCGATCCCAAGACCGGCAAACGCATCGCGCCGGATTCGGAGATATATCCACTGGCCTACAACGAATCAATCGAGGCGTCCTATCTGTGCAAGCACGATGACTTCTATTATCTTTTTGTGAACTGGGGTTCTTGCTGTCAGGGGCCCAAGAGCACTTACAACATCCGCATCGGGCGGAGCACGACGATCACCGGGCCGTATC
>DASRLE010000388.1:0-4051 GCA_035648615.1 Saccharimonadales bacterium (SeqCode)
TACCAAGACATAAAAAAACCGGATCCAGGCAGATCCGGCTTTTCGGGGGATAGGAGGCGCCCGGGGCGGGGTGCCGGCGAGATTGTTACAGGGTGGCGGCTTTGCCACGCGCGGAGCGACCGGCGGATTCAGGTTCTTCCCCGCTGTTGGCGGATTCGTTGCAACCTTCCTCGGCCAGTTCAGTCAATTTGTCGTCCGCCGCTTTTTCTTCATCCAAAATTTCATCCAAAATGTCGGCGGCATCTTCTTTGCCCAGGAGCCGCGCCCAATCGCGCAGGCCGCCATAGGAAGCGATTTCATAATGTTCCGCCTTTTGCCCGGCAAAAATCAGCGCGGCATTGATGGTCGGCGACTTTTTATTTTCCGAAATCATTTCCTCTGCTTCCTCGATGATGCCCAAGATCGCCGGGCATTTTTTGCTTTTCGCATCCTTGCCAAAGGCTTCAAACACCCGCTCCAATTTTTGCACATGTCCTTCCGTTTCCACCAAATGAGCTTCAAACGCCTCGCGCAAATTATCATGCGTCGCGACTTTGGCCATTTTGGGGAGCGCTTTTATGAGTTGGTTTTCAGCGTAATACATGTCCGCCAGTGAATCTAAAAAGAGATCTTCAAGAGTTTTCATAAAATTTTTTATTTGCTCGTTAATGTTTTTCGATTTGCGGCGCGCCATTCAGCGAACCCGTCGGATCCAACTTGCAGACTCGTTCAAGCAGTGAACATGCCGACAATGAAAACTCTCGAAACAAAAGGAAATAAGAAAAGAAGAGGAATTTTGGGGCAATTCAAATTGCATCGCGCAAACTTGAATGGATTTATAGTTGCAGGTTGCAAACGGCCCAGGACGCTTTTTCAAATTATCTGAAAACTGTGAATGCCTGATAAAACTCGCCAGTTTTATTAAAGCGATTTCAAAAAAGCGATGAGCGCTGCCCGATCCGGGGCGGACATATTGCGGAAAGCTTCCTGCGACGCTTCGGCTTCGCCGCCGTGCCAGAGAATGGCTTCTTCGAGAGTGCGCGCGCGGCCATCGTGAAGATAGGCTTCGCCGCCGCTAGCCCCCGCCGTCAGGCCAATGCTCCAAAGCGGTGAAGTGCGCCATTGCGAACCGCTGGCATTCCCTTCACCCATGTCATCCGCCAAACCCGGCCCCATATCGTGCAAAAGCAAATCGGTGTAGGGATGAATAGTCTGGTTGCGGAGTTCGGCAATGGGAGCATAGCGGCTGGTTTGGAGAGTGGGTGTATGGCATTGCATACAATTGGCGCTGGCAAATAACTGTTCGCCTTGCAGACATTGCGGGTCAGTCAGGTTGCGGCGGGCGTTGACCCCAAGTGAAGAAATGTAGCGTGTCCAATTCGTGAGGTCATTATCAGAGAGTTCGACGGGACCGCTGGTGGTATCGCCGTCGAGGATCGGGAAAATTGAAGTGGTCACTCCCATGTCGGTGTTGAGAGCGCCGGCGATTTGTTCATTGACGCGCGCCTTTCCTGCTTTATAACCGAAGCGTCCCAGGCGCGGTTGGCCGGTTTGCGGATCGGTGACGGTTTGGATACGCCCGGCTATACCGTTGGTGCCGCCATTGTCGGTGTCCGCCAAAGCTTGAATGGTGCTTTCGCTGACCGCTTCGAGTAGGCCCATGCCTACGAGTTGGGGCGCAAGACGCACGGAATAGAAAGCTGGAGTATGGTTTCCGAAGGAATAGTTCGGTTTTTGCAAAGTGTAGGGTGTGCCGTCGCCGTATTGACCATTGATGATTGTGTAACTGGAAATCGTTACAGTGTCCTCGGGTGACCCACTCGTGGATTGCGGTTGTAGGATGGAACCAAGAAGCGGATCAGGCCTTCCATTTGCGTCGCTGCCTACTCGCACAACCGATTGTAGCATCGGGGCGCCGATGGCGGGCGGAAGCGCGCGACCGTTGTTGACGTGACACGCGACGCAACTGTGGTTGATAAATTTCGGTCCCACCTTGCCTATTTGCTCGGTATAGACCGAGTTGCCCGGCTCGGCATGGGTGCCGTCCGCAAAGTCCGTCTCATGCAACCGCCGCCCCAGGAGAAACGGCTCTCCGGTCGCGGGTGATGCGTTCGGTGCCAGTTGATTGAAGACGTGATTTGTTTCGCCAGAATATTGATATGGCATCGTATCGCCGCCGCCGAGCCAACCGTTGGTGGGAATGGGATATGAGTCTATGTTCGTCCTGATACCAGCAACAAGGGGACCGTCGTTGGCTGGGTTCAGGTCAATGTTGGTCATATAAGTTTGCCACGGAACAATACCTTGCCCGGCCACATAGAGGATTACGCCTCCATAGTAATTATCTTGTCCGTTCGTGGCCGAGATCATAAACGGGCTGAATTCAAACTCAATTTTATCACCCACCTGCAAGGAACCGCCAGTAGCATTATGGGTGAGATTAAACATCCAGTTGGTCAAGCTTGAATCTGCCTGGACTGAATACTCATTATCACCGTATTGCGCCACCGTGGTCTGGCCTTGAAAAAAGAAACGGATGTTTGGCGTATCCAATCCATTAAGTGACTGCATGTGGAACGTAATGCTGTTCCCACCCTTGCCAATGGTATCGTCAATTTCGATGGTGGTCATACGCTGCTCCCAATAGAAAATCAAATAGGTATCATATAAGCTATACATGGGACCGTTCTCACGGGCATGACGGCCGCGCGGCCGGTCGGCGATCCGGGTGATGAGCGCCGTCGGCGTGTTAGAGATCGTGTCCGGTTCCAGCGGCGTGCTGGCATCGAAGAGTGGAACGACTCCGACAGTTGTATCAGGCTGCGCCATGATGGTGTCACTTGTAGAAAGACTTTGGCCGCTGGACGTGAGGGTAATGATCGCGATGTAGTAGGTTTGGTCCGAAGTCAAGTTCGCGATAGTGGCGGAGTTGACATTCCCAACGTCCATCGAATTGGTCAGACTATCGCTAGTTAATCCATAGAGAATACGGTAGCCGGTTACGCCGGGCGTGGAACTGGCCGTCCAAGCCAAGCCGATGGCGTTCGTGAGTCCAGATATGATTTGTTGCACGTTTGATGGCGGCAGAATAACGACTGGAGGAATATACAAACGAAAAAACAAGGGATTGTTCGTCATCGGAAATATCATTGAGCTAGTATTGCCATCTCCCACCATCATGGGGAAATTGGTGTTCCATATCCCTGCCAGATTGGTGGTAATTTCTGGTTGGTATTGAGTGCCGGCAGTTGTAGGCCAAATTATGGTGGCGACCGGCTGACTTACAACGGGCAAGATGTTGGTAAGGCCGGGACTCGCGGAGCCGCCGCCTGAATCAAGCGCGACATCGTCAAGATCAATGGTGGCCGACTGACTTGGACTCGCTGCGCCCGCAAAATGGAAATAGATGGTTGCCGAGGTTGCGCCAACCGGAGCAGTAATTGAGTTACTGATCATGACATAAGAGTTATTTCCGGGAATAAAAGTCTGGTAACCCGTGTCTCCGCCAGAGTTCCACACAATTCGCCACTGGGCATTATAGCCAGCACTGCCACTCAAAGCATTCGCATAGAAGACGAAGGGGTAAGTTGTTCCTCCGGTTACAGGCGCTCCGGCTTGATTAAATTGGACTACTGGACCGGCGTCGGCACTGGCCAGATGAACTTCAAAGTTAAATGAGCCGCTATGCGGATTGTCATTTGTTCGCATCGCATAGACAGGCCCGCCGGCGGCCGTATCCACCGTCCAATTATTGGCGGTATTTGCGCTTCCCGATTCAAACCCGCCATTGGTAAGGATTGTGGAAAGCGGAGCGGCGCCGGGAATCATTTCCAAAACCTGATAGCTCCGTGCTCCACTTGGAACTGGATCATAAAGTGAGTTAGTCGTTCCATCGCCGGGCATTAGTTCACCGAGATCTGTCCATGTGGAAACAGGGTCAGACGACCATTCCGGCTGGTAGGTGTAATTATTGGTGGTGGGCCAGCTTATCTCAACCCCGAGTTGAAGGTTAAGCTGCACTTGAGCGGTGCTTATGGACGCGTCGACGATGACGAGAAAGGCACATGCCACC
>DASRLE010000389.1:0-3938 GCA_035648615.1 Saccharimonadales bacterium (SeqCode)
ACACGGTGTTGCCGATTTCTTTTTGCTTTTCCAAGGTCCATTGTTGCTTGGCGGCGTCCACCATCCGCAGGTTGTTGATGATTCGATTGTATTGGGCGGTGTCGCGGGCTTTGGTGAAATTTGGAATGGCAATCGCCGCCATCATGCCGGCGGCGCCCGCCACCGCGGGCACCAGGATGGATTGCATGCTTTGGGTGCCGTTGGCGAATCCTTCCCATCCTTCTGTGCCGTTGACACCCACGGCGTAGGACGCGGCGTTGGTTCCGGCGCTGAATAACTGTTGCATGGAGGCTCCCTGGCTGGCGGTGACGCCGCTTTTATTGGCTAACATCTGTCCTTGAATTTGCCTCAAGACGGTGCTGAAGGATGGAGCCATGATCGAAAAATTGTTGCCGGCGTCCGGAATGCCTTGGGCGAGTCTTTTAAAGGCCTCGGTGGATTTGAAGCCGTTCTTTTGCCCGGCTTTCACCGCCAGGATGTCTTGCACCACGGAATCGGAACTCGACAACAGCAGGTAATCGCCGCTGCGGGCGATGCACGGATGCAAGTCCAAGGGCAAGGGCAGGGGAATGGTCACGGTGCGCATTTTCAGGCCGGGCTTATCGACGCGGACGACGAGAGGGTTGCCCTTCATGGCTTCGTCCACCCGGTTGAAAATGACGTCCGAATTGACTTTGAAGACCAGAACCAGGGCGGGACTGGCGATTTCCATGGTTTGCCCTCCGACAGGGATCGAGATTTGTTTCTGCTCGTCGAGAGTCAAGATTAGTCCGTAGTCGCCTCCCAGCGAGGCCAGCACGTCGTTAAAGTCCAGGCCGGTAAGTTTGCGAAATTGGGCGGGCCACTGTTGCAATGCGGTGGAAAACTGCACCATGTCGAGCTGATTGATTTGCTGTTGCACGTTGGTCCAGGCCAGCGGCAGGTTGAGGTCCGAAAAGAAAGCCAGCGCGGTCGTTTCGGGCAGCAAGTCCAAGTCCTGCAACGGATGCGGTTTTTGGCCAAACACAGACCAGAGCAGGCCGGAGTCCTGGCCAGAATAATGGTGCAGCACGGTCTTGGTGTAATAGAGGCCCTTCTCACGGGCAATCGAACTCATGCCCACGCCGCTGATTTCTTCGACGCCGCTGTCCTTGATCCATGTATTAGCGAAGGTCAAAATTTTGCCGATGTTCTGCTGCCCATCGGGAGGGACATTGGGAAGCGATCCGAGGAAATTGCTGAACGATCCCACTTTGCCGGACAACCCGGCGAGAGCTTGTTCCGTGCTGAGATAGAGATAAAAATTCCCGCCCGGATTCAGCTTGGCGGCAACTTGATCGAAGCTGGTTTTCTCGGCGGAGACCAGGGCGGGTTTCGCCGTGGACGCTAGAGGAGCCGGATCACCCGAGGTTTGCGATTGCTTGTTGCAGCCGCAGAAAAGGGCGAGCAGGACTAAAGAAAGCGCCAGGTCGAAATATCTCGAAATTTTTGGTTTCATTTAGTTGAGGAGGAAACTCCTTTCCAGGTCAAACCGCCAGCATAATTTCTGCCGTTTTTTGTAATTGACGGAACCCAGCTATCGAAAATCATGCGACGGCCCTGCCGCCAAATTGTTCTGAGCCAGCGCTTCGATGCGTTGCGCTTTGATCAAGACGACCTTGCCGGTATTTTGGGCCGTGCCTTGGATGACCAGGAAAGATTCTTGCGTAATGAGCAGGCGAAGTTCCTCGAAAAGTCTGGGAGTGACAATGGCATTGCTCACGCCTGTCTCGTCTTCGAGGCTGATGAAAACAAAGCCTTTGGCGGTGCCGGGACGTTGCCGGCATATAACATTGCCGGCGATTCGGACGATCTGGCCATTCTGCGTTTGTGGCAAATCGGAGGCGCGCCAGACATCCGGCAATTGCTCGCGCCAGAGCGCCATCGGATGCGGCCCGGTGGTCAGGCGCGTTCCTTTGTAATCCGCCCGCAACCGCTCCACCGCGTCCATCATCATCAGGGGCGATTCCTCGCCGGGCGTCTTCCAGGAAAATAAATCGTCCTCGAGCGCGAGCGTTTCCACTTGCCACAAGGCGTCGCGGCGGTGGGCGGCGAAACAATTCAGCGCGCCAATTTCCGCCAGCGAGCGCAACTCGTTTCGATTCAGCCCGGCGCGCCTTTTGAAATCCTCCATCGCAACAAACGGCTGCGCGCGGCGGTTGGCCAGCAGCGGAATCACTTGGGCCTGGCGCATTCCTTGCACGACACAAAAGCCGAGCCGGATGGAAGCATCCGCTTCGATGACGCAAAGCCACTCCGAGCGCCTCGCGCAGACCGGGCGAATTTGGACCCCATGCCGTTTGGCGTCCTTGACCAAAGTGGCGGAGGAATAAAAACCCATGGGCTGATTGTTCAACAGCGCCGTGTAAAATTCCGGCGCGCGATGCGTTTTCAACCACGCGCTGCCATAGGCCAGAATGGCAAAACTGATGGCGTGCGATTCGGGAAATCCATAAAGCGCAAACGAACTGACCGATTGCAAAATGCTTTCGATGACCTCCGGCTTGATGCCTTTGGCCGCCATGTGCCCGCGCATTTTGGCGGTGACTTTTTGCATGCGTTCTTCCGAGCGATGAAAGCTCAAGGCGCGGCGCAAGTCTTCCGCTTCGCCGCCCGAAAAATCGGCCATGACCATGGCGATTTGCAAAAGCTGCTCCTGGAAAAGCGGCACGCCCAAAGTGCGTTCCAGCACCGGCCGCAATCGCTCGTCGTAGTAAATCACCGGCTCGGTCCCGGCCCGCCGCGCCAGGTAGGGATGCACCATGTTGCCCTGAATCGGCCCCGGGCGGATGATGGCCACTTCGATGACCAGATCGTAAAAACAGGTTGGTTTCAACCGCGGCAAGGTCGCCATTTGCGCGCGGCTTTCGATTTGGAAAACGCCGATGGTGTCGGCCTCCTGCATCATTTTAAAGGTGGCCGGATCGTCGGCGGGGATGTGGGCCAGATCGACCGCCTCGCCGCGTTGTCCTGTCAAACGAATGGCGTCCTGCAAAACCGACATCATCCCCAGCCCAAGCAAATCCACTTTGATGATGCCCAGGTCTTCGCAATCGTCCTTGTCCCATTGCGCCACGACGCGGCCCGGCATCGAGGCGTTTTCCAGCGGCATGATGGAATCCAGTTGGCCCTGGCAGATAATCATTCCGCCGGAATGCTGGCCCAGGTGCCGGGGCAGCCCGTAGATTTGCGCATACAGCCCCGCAAACGCCGCCGCGCGCGGGTGTTCCCGCTCCAGGCCGGCTTGCGCCATTTGCCCCGGCAAATCCAGCGTGTGCGGAAAATCGCCATTGGCGAAAAGATGGGAAAAGCGATCGAGCAATGCCGGCGAAAGATGGAGGGCCTTGCCGATTTCGCGCGCCGCGCTTCGTCCGCGGTAGGTGATGACGTTGGCGGTCATGGCCGCGCCATGTTGGCCGTAGCGGCGGTAAACTTCCTGGATGAGCCTTTCGCGGCGGTCGCCGCTGGGCAGGTCAATATCAATATCAGGCCATCCTTTGCGGCCTTCGCTCAGGAAACGCTCGAAGAGGGTATGGTATTTGAGGGGATCGACTGCGGTGATGGACAGGCAAAAGCAAACCGTGCTGTTGGCCGCGCTGCCGCGTCCCTGGGCCATGATATCGTTTTCGCGGCAGAACCGGGTCAAGTCCGCCACAATCAAAAAATAGCCGGCAAAGCCCAACTTTTGAATAATGGCCAGTTCCCGCTCGATTTGTCCGGCCACTTTTGCCGGAATCACGCCGTGGTAACGATGGCGCGCCCCCGCCAAAGTTTGTTCGCGCAAAACCCCGTCCATCGTCTCGCCTGCGCCCACATGGAAGCGCGGAAATTCATAACCCAGGTCCGCCAAAGTGAATTGCAGCCGGGCGGCCAGCCGTCCGGTGATTTCCACCGCATCGGGCAAATCGCGAAACAGCGCC
>DASRLE010000390.1:0-7291 GCA_035648615.1 Saccharimonadales bacterium (SeqCode)
CTTCCTGCGCGGCGAGGCGGAAAACAAAGGCGGCATCGCTCCGCGCCGGTTTTTGGAAATTTTGTCGGGACCGAACCGCCCCATCTTTCGCAGTGGCAGCGGCCGCCTGGAATTGGCCAACGCCATTATCAATCCAGCCAATCCTTTGACCTCCCGCGTGCTGGTGAATCGCGTGTGGCAGCATCATTTTGGAGAGGGCTTTGTCACGACGCCCGATGACTTTGGCAATCAGTCCGAGCCGCCGAGTCATCCCGAGTTGTTGGATTATCTGGCGCTGCATTTCATGCAGGACGGCTGGTCGATCAAAAAGCTGCACCGCCTCATCATGCTTTCGAGCACTTACCAGCAAAGCAGCGAGACCAATCCGCGCTACGCCCAGATCGACCCGCAAAACCGCCTGCTCTGGCGGGCCAATATCCATCGGCTGGAATTCGAGGCGGTGCGCGATTCTATCCTCGCCCTCGGCGGACAACTGGACTTGACCGTAGGCGGCCGGCCCGTGCAATTGGAGGTGGGCGAGGGCGGCTACTCCCATCGCCGCACCATTTACGGTTTTGTGGACCGGCGCAATCTGCCGGAAGTCTATAGTCAATTCGATTTTGCCAATCCCGACATTACGACAGGCAAACGTTACGAGACCACCGTCCCGCAACAGGCGCTCTTCATGATGAATAACCCGCTCGTCGTGGAACTGGCGCGCAAGCTGGTCAACGAAAGCGCTTTTCAAACCCTGGTCGGCGAGGAAGCCAAAATGAAATTCCTTTACGAGCACATTTTCCAACGCGATCCGACTGCGGTGGAAATGAAGCTTGGCCTGGATTTCATCGACGAATCGCCCGCGCCCGAAATGATCAGCGCGGACGCTCGCCAACACGTCAAAGAGTTGCGCAGCGAACGCAGAAATCCCGACAAGAAAAAAGGCGGACGAGCCATGACCATGGTCAGCCTCGGACCTGGCCAAATCCGGCCCATCGGCTCATGGGTCAAGTACGCCCATGCCCTCCTCCAGACCAACGAAGCTATTTTCATTGAATAGCGAAGCCCCTACAGATACCGAGGCCAAGCCGGTCGATTCCTGGATTCAGGAATTTCTGCGCCACCTCGCCACGGACAAGGGCGCGTCCATTTACACGCAACGAAACTATCGCCAGGCGTTACATGAATTTTTCGCATGGTCAAAAAAACGGCGAGGCGTTGCGCCGGACTGGGCTGCCTTGCAACGCGACGATTTTCGCGATTTTGTCCGGCACCTGGGACGCGGCAAACTAAGCCGCGCCGCCATTCAACTTCGCTTTTCCGCCTTGCGCTCATTTTATAAATTTCTCGTCCAAAACGGAGTGGCGGCCGCCTCACCGATCAAAAAGATCTCGCTCCCCAAACCGGAAAAACGCCTGCCCCTATTCTTGACAGTGGAGCAACTGCTCGCTTTGTTAAAGGCGCCCGCCGAGGAATTAAAACGCGCCTCCCAAAGTGAAGAAGTGGACGCCGGCCCTTATTTTCGCGACGCAGCGATTCTGGAAGTCATTTATTCCTGCGGCTTGCGCGTCAGCGAACTTTGCCAGCTTGAGGCGGCTGATCTGGACTGGCCGGAGGCGATCGTGCGCGTGCGCGGCAAAGGGAAAAAAGAACGGCTGGTGCCTATCGGGGCGCCCGCCTTGCGAGCTGTCCACGATTATTGGCAGCACCGCAGCATTGCGCCCGTTGGACATGCCGCCGTCTTTTCCGCCCGCTCCAACAGCGGCGCGGCCCTCAATCCCCGGACGGTGCAAATCCTCCTCAAAAAATATCTCAGCGCCGCCGGCCTGGACCCCCACATCACGCCCCATAAACTGCGGCATAGTTTTGCCACTCACCTTTTGGATGCGGGGGCCGACCTGCGGAGCGTCCAGGAACTGCTGGGTCACGCGCATTTAGTGACCACCCAGGTTTACACCCACATCACCACCGAGCGATTAAAACGCGCCTACGACGCCGCGCATCCGCGCGCCTAATTCCGTCTCTACGAAGCTATTGTCAACAAATAATATGCCGGAACCCTCTTCTCAGGCTGAATTGAAATTTCGAGCTGTTTCGGATCGGACACGGCTGCGTCTTCTGCATCTTCTCATGGCGGGCGAGATGTGCGTCTGCGACTTGGTCGAGATTATCAAGGTGCCACAGCCCGCCGCCTCCCGTCATCTTGCCTATTTGCGCAAAGCCGGTTTGGTCGCGGGGGAAAAAAGGGGACTTTGGATGTATTATTCGCTCGTCCCGCCCAAAACCGCCTTTCACAGAAAATTGCTGGCCTCTCTGGCGCCCTGTTTCGAGGACATGGCTGAACTTCGAAAGGACAAAGCGATGCGGGCCAAGTTGAAGCGGTCAGGGCGATGCGGTTGATTTCTTATTGCCATTGTATATTCGCCTATGCGAATATAGTTCGGTGATGAGAGGCGATATTAAGAAGCTGCTGGCGGAGTTTTTCGGAACGTTCGGGCTGGTCTTCGCCGGGACGGGCGCAATTGTCATCAATGGCGCCAGCAACGGCGCGATCACCCACGTTGGCATTTCCCTTACCTTCGGCCTGATTGTTCTGGCCATGATTTATACCTTCGGCGATGTCAGCGGGGCGCACCTTAATCCCGCGGTCACCATGGGCTTCGCGGTGGCCCGCCGATTTTCCTGGAAAGAAACGCCAGGCTACATCGTGGCGCAACTCGCCGGGGCCTTCGCTGCCAGCGGTTTGCTCCGATTTCTGTTTCCGGCGGATGACAAACTCGGCGCGACTTTACCCGCCGGGGCTGTCGGGCAAAGTTTCGTTCTCGAAACCGTCCTCACTTTCCTTTTGATGCTCGTCATATTAAGTGTTTCCACGGGCTCAAAGGAAAAAGGAATCACGGCGGGGATTGCCATTGGCGCAATCATCGGATTGGAAGCGATGTTTGCCGGACCCATCTGCGGCGCTTCGATGAATCCTGCCCGTTCTCTGGCCCCCGCCGTAGTCAGCGGCCACCTCCGGTTCCTATGGATATACCTTTTGGCGCCTCTTCTCGGCGCCACGCTAGCCGTCCCAGCCTGCTGCGCTTTTCGGGAATCCGGCTGCTGCTCTATCTCACCGAAAAGTTCCTGATCTTTATGACACTCGTTGACCTGAAGACAAATTTAAACAAACTGCCCGAGGCAAACATCCGTTTTCGTTTGCCGAATGGAAAGTTTATTCCTGTCCATGCTCATGTCACGGAAGTGGCGCGCATTGACAAACGATTTGTGGATTGCGGCGGCACATTGCGCAACGACTCTTTATGCCGCTTGCAAACCTGGTTTTCCGATGATGTGGACCATCGCCTGACGGCGGGCAAACTCCTAAAGATACTCGAGAAGGCAAACCCTTTTCTCGCTTCGGACGATCTGGAAGTGGACGTCGAGCATGAAATCGATTTCATCAGCCAATTTCCGGTGGAAAGGGTCGAAATTTCACCGGAGGAAATCGTCCTGCATTTGACCGTGCGCCATACCGCTTGCCTGGCCCCGGAAAAATGCCTGCCCGCTGGATCGGTGCCCCTCACCACTTTCGACCTTTTAAAAACTAATTTCAGCGCGGGACAGCCCTCCTCCAGTTGCTGTGGAGGAACCGAGAAGTTGTAGCGCATCACGAAAGCAGATTATGAAAAAACCAGTGTTGTTTGTATGCATTCATAACAGCGCTCGCAGCCAAATGGCGGAAGCATTCCTGAACCAGGTTTGCGCCGCCGAATTTGAAGCGCACAGCGCTGGACTTGAACCCGGAGAGATCAATCCTTTCGTCGTTGAGGCAATGGGAGAGATCGGCTTGGACATCTCGCGCAACCAGACGAAAGCCGTTTCCGACATGGTCACGCCCGGCAAAATGTTCGCCTATGTCATTACGGTGTGCGACGAAACAAGCGCGGAACGTTGTCCGATTTTCCCCGGCGTCACCACGCGCTTGCATTGGAGCTTTCCTGATCCGGCCAGCTTTTCAGGGACGCATGACGAAAAACTGGCCAGGACCCGGGAAGTGCGCGACGCCATCAAAACCAGGATTGAAGAGTGGTGTAGTGAGGTTTGTCCATTAACAGCGGAATCAATCCCGAGGGCCGTTTAACGGCCATCTCACATAACCGGATATTCTTCCAGAACGTTTCTGGAAGAATCCGCTCGCCATGCTTTCTTTAATTCCCACTGGCTGTCGTGGGATTGCTTCACAATCACATAATAAAAGTGCCGAGGCGGGGATTCATTTGTCCTAAAATGGAGCGTGTTGGATAAAAAATAGGAGCTTGTCAGTGGCGTCGTGGGCGTATCGCCGTCAATGATCATTCCATGGTCATCTTGCGAAACTCCAGGCAATTGGCCGCTCATTTTTAGACTCTTGATAAAGGCAATGCCGCCAGTAAATTGCTCCTCATTTCCACCGATCCGCGTAAATGGTCCGGGTGACGCGCGCTCTAGTTTCGCACGATGTGCCTTGACCAATTTGATTCCGATTACCGTTGTTGAAGTCGCGGCCAGAATAACCGCCGCGCCTGTCAGGATCGCCGTTTTTGCTTTTGTCCATGCCATAACTTTCAATGCTCCTTTGATGAGGATTGGAATTGAGCCTGATGCCGACGCGCCTTTCGCCATGGCTACCGCTGTCACGGATTTTGCCAGCGTTGCCGGCGCAACGAGAACGGAATTGGTGGAAATCGCCCCCGCAATAATGGCCGCCGTCGAGGAAACGCCCCGCTTCGCGAAAAAAACTCGCAGCTTTTCCAAGGCCCGGCTGACACGTTTTTTGGCAGCGTCTTCATTCGCGCCCAAGGCCGCGCCCACCTCTCTTATGCTTTTGCCATCGAAAAATCGCAGCACCACCGCTTGGCGGTCCGTTTCATTCAACCCAGCCATGGCCGCGTCCAACAATGGAGCGATTTGCGTCCAGGCAGCGGCTTCATTTTCATCCAACCTCGATTGCATGTGCGCCTCCTCTTCGCGACGGGTCCGCCGGATTTCGCCGCGAATAAAAGTCACCGCCGTCAGGCGCGCGGCTTGATACAGCCAGCCGGAAAGAATGACCCGTTTGTCCAACTGCCGGGATTTCTTCGCCAAAATAACAAAAACCGCCTGGGTAATTTCCTCAGCCTGATGCGGGTTGCGCGTCTGCCGCAACGCCACCGAATAGACCTTGTTGACGTGCCTGGTGACGAGCGTGGCAAAGGCTTCCTCGGAATCGTGCGCGGCGTATTCCCGCAAGAGGGCGATGTCATCCAGTTCCTGCATCTACTTGTAAATGCCGCCGGTCGGACAAAGGGGACAATCTTTTTTCTGGCGGGCTGTTTCGACGGGAAGCATCCCGATGATGCCGATCCTCGCAAACATTTGGCAACTACGGCGCGAGTCTGTGCAGGCGAATGACGGCGGGGGTTTTGCCTTCGTCAAAGTGACAAAGGACGGCCTCGCGGACGTTGGCGCGAAGCTCCTCCCATGTATCAGCTTCGGTGACGATGGAATGTCCAAGCGCCCGTGCGATGAAACCGCCGTCGGTGTCGTCCTCGGTGATTTGAAACACAATTTCGCTCACGGGTTTAGCTTAACAAAAAGATGGGGCGATGGGAAGAAGGCAATCGACTCTTGGCGCCCGGTGGAGGTGAGACAAGATTCTTCAATAGCTGTGAGACCTGTTTCGGGGCCAAAGCGGCGCTGGCGCTCCGCGCTCCAAGACGCCTCGCGCGCGGCCGCCGCCGAAGAACCGGCAGGTTTTGGACTGCGTGCGCGTTAGCGCCGCTTTCCCGCAGGCGTCCGCCATTTTATCCGGGTACCGAGCCACTAATCTTATCCTTTTCCCAGAGACCGGGGAGACCACCCGTTCTATATTTCCTTCGTTGGACAAAGTTTTTGCGGTGTTTTTTGACGGCGCTTTGGTATTTTATCGTTCTGATGAATTTGATTCTGCGATTTCGCCGGGTTTTCTGTCTGGTTTTGGCGATGGTGAGCACGCCGCCATTAGTTGCGCTCATGCCTCCTCCACAAACGTTCGGCTCCACCTCTTTAACCGTCGGCCGCACGGGCGCTAATCAATTTGAAACGCCGGTCAATCAACGGCTGATTCCAGCGGGCACGCTGGTGGAACTGGCCGATATGCGGCCCCAGGCGCTCGCTCTCAGCCCCGATGGACGGTTGCTGGTCACAGCCGGGATGACTCACAACTTGGTGGTGCTCGATTCGGTGAGCGGCAAAATTTTGCAATATGTCCCCTTTCCCCAAGATGCCGGCAATGACCTTGGCGCGGCTCCTGTTTCCGAGACGATCCTTGAGCCGGATTTGAAGGCGCAACTCAGTTTTACCGGGCTGGCTTTTTCGCCGGACGGCTCGCGCATTTATATGGCCAACGTCAATGGCGACATCAAGGTCTTTGTGGTCGAGAAAGGGATGGCGCGAGCTTTGACCGCTTTTGCGCTGCCCAACGCCAACGCGCCCGCGCGCAAGTCGGAAATCCCGGCGGGGATTGCTGTTTCGCGGGATGGCCGGCGCATTTATGTGGCGGCGAATCTTTCCAATCGACTCATTGAACTGGACGCAACCACGGGCAAGGTCCTGCGGTTATGGGACGTCGGCGTGGAGCCTTTTGGCGTAGCGCTCGCGGGCGGCAAGGTCTGGGTGAGCAATTGGGGCGGACGACGCCCGGACAAGGACAGCCTGACCGGAACCGCCGGGCGCGGAATGCGGGTGCGGGTGGACCCGGTGCATTTCGTGGCCAGCGAAGGGTCGGTTTCGGTGGTGGACCTCGAGGGCGGTACAAAGCCCAGGGAAATTCTGGCCGGCCTGCACACTTGCGCCATGGCCGTCACACCCAATGGCCATTATCTGGCGGTCGCCAATGCCGGCAGCGATACGGTGACCGTGCTCGAGGTGAAGTCGGAAAAAATCATCGAGACCATTTCCGCGCGCGAAAGCCCGGGAGATTTATTTGGCGCGCAACCCAATGCGGTCGCTTTCGACAAGTCGGGCAAGACGCTGTTCGTGGCCAATGGAACACAAAACGCGGTCGCTGTCCTTCGTTTCGAGCCGGGCCATTCCGAATTGCTGGGCTTGATTCCGGTCGGCTGGTTTCCGGGCGCCATCGTTTATGACGCGCGGCACCGGTTGATTGACACAGCCAATATCCGCGGCTTGACCCTCGGCAAGACCAATCGGGCGACGGGCGCTCCGCAATATAATTCCAAGGAATGGCGGGGTTCCATTTCGCTCGTGCCGCTTCCCGGCAAGCTCGAACTGGCCGTCCAGACCCAAACCGCGCTGGCCAACATTCGTTATCCGC
>DASRLE010000391.1:0-4632 GCA_035648615.1 Saccharimonadales bacterium (SeqCode)
TTCGAAGCCTGCTCGAACGACAGCGATGACGATGCGTTAATGAGAGCATTATTCCAAAGGATAAGTTTCGGACTACTGCCACGCCGCCGGAGTTTTCCCTTCGAGTAAGCCTCCAGGCCGGAGGCCAGGAAGGCGGTTTCCAACAGGTCGAGGTAATGGGCGAGGGTGGTGGTGTTACCGGCGTCGGTTAGCTGGCCCAACATTTTACTATAGGAGACAATTTGCGCCGGGCGTGTGGCAGCCAGGGCGAAAAGTTGTCGCAACAAGGCGGGCTTGTTGACGGTTTGAAGTTGAAGGACGTCACGCGCCACCACTGTTTCAATCAAAGAATCAGTGACATATCGTTTCCAGAGCCGCTCCTCGTCGATGAAGGGCGTAGCGCCTGGGTAGCCGCCAAAATAAATCCATTGCTCCAAGCTCCATCCAAAAGCGCCCTGGCACTCTGTCCACGACCAGTGGGGAAAACGGTGGAGCAAGAACCGCCCGGCCAGGCTCTCGCGCAGGCCGTGCTGCATCATGAGGGCGGATGAACCGAGCAACAGCGGGCGCACCGGTCCTCTCTGACGCCGTTCCTCATCCCACAATCTCTTGACCACTTCGCTCCAGCCCCGGATTTTTTGGACTGCATCCAACACCAGGAGTATGCGCTTGGCGCCGCGGTTGGAGAGCAGCCTCGCGCGCCGCCACTGCGTTTCAATCCACTCGGGCGGCGGCTGTAACGCCGCGTCGGCCGATTCCATGATGTGCGGCCACCCGAGCCGGGCAATCAACTGCTCTGCCGCCGTGCTTTTGCCGACCTGACGGGGGCCAACGACCACCTGGAGGAGCGGCGGCCGGTTCGTTGCCGTCATCGCCTTCTCAAGTTCAATCAATTGAGGACGAACAAAATCCATGGCTTGGATGATGCCGGGCCTTTACACCCCTGTCAATAAATACTCAATGACCGAGTAAAACTACTCAATGACCGCGCGATGAGCGGATGCCAGTCAAGAACCAGCAATTTCTTTAGCGCAGGTTTGCTTATCGCGATATTCCTGTCCCAGCCGGACAGCTTCCTCAAAGTCCGGGTCTTTGCGAAATATCCCGAGGGTTCGGCGCCAGTCCTTCTTGCGATTGGACCGCTTGCGCTGGGCGCTTAACCCGCCAATCCGCTTGCCGGTTTTCAAGGCGTCTCCTCTTCGTTGATGTTGCGAATCCAGATGTTGCGGAAGCGGACGGGGTTGCCGTGGTCTTGCAGGCCGATGGGGCCGCGCGCGGGCGTTTCTTTGTTGTAGTTGGCCAGTGTCCTGTGACCGGTCGGCCCGAGAATGGCTTGCTTGTGATGGAGCAACATCCCGTTCTGAATGACGGTGACGCTGGCGGGGCGGGTCAGTTTGTGGTCGTCGTCAAATTTCGCCGCTTGGAAAAAGATGTCATAGGTTTGCCATTGGCCGGGTTTGCGGCAGGCGTTGACCAGGGGAGGCGATTGCCCGTAGATGGCGCCGCATTGCCCGTCGGGGTAGGTGGGATTGTTGTAACAATCGAGGACTTGCACTTCGTAGATGCCTTGCAGAAAAACGCCGCTGTTGCCGCGTTCCTGGCTATTGCCCCGCACTTTGGCCGGTTCGGCCCATTCGAGATGAAGTTGGAAATCGCCAAACGTTTCCTTGGTCTGGATGCCTCCTGCTTTCGGCGCCACTTCCATATAGCCGTCGCGGACTTTCCATTTCGCTTCGCCCTTTTCCTTCTCGCCTTTCGCGACTTTATCACTCTCCCATTGGGAAAGGTCGTGGCCGGAGAATAAGACAATCGCATCGGCCGGCGGACGCGCGCCATCGCTGAAGGTGGCGCCAGGCGTCACGACTGGGGGGACAGGACGCGCCGGATCGTGAACATGCCATTTGCCGGAGGGAAGCATCGGCGTGTCGGTGTAGCCCAGGACCGCCTCGGCTGGGGATTGAGAAATGAAACCGCCAAAACCGGCGACAGCTAATCCAGTGAGTGTTAGAAGAATTTTACGCATACGTAAAATTCACCAGATATTAGACGAAAAGGCAATAGGGGAAAACTTGCGTCGCAGAGGAGCGCTTACGAGCCGACCAGTTCGGGAGCGGTGCGTAAAAAATCTTCATAAGCTCGCCGAATCCCGTTCTCCAACGGAATGGACGGCTTCCAACCCAGGGCGAACAATCGTCCGCTGTCCATCAATTTGCGGGGCGTGCCGTCCGGTTTGCTGGGGTCCCAAATAATTTCGCCTTCAAACCCAACGATGCGTTGCACTTGCTCCGCCAGCGCTTTGATGGTCAAGTCCGTGCCCGAGCCGACATTGATGATTTTCTCGTCACTGTAATGGCGCATCAGAAAAAGACAGGCTGAAGCCAGGTCGTCGGCATGCAGAAATTCGCGGAAAGGCGCGCCGGTGCCCCAACAAGTGACGGTGGGCGCGCCGCTGATTTTGGCCTCGTGAAATTTGCGAATCAGCGCGGGCAGGACGTGCGAGGTGTTCAAATCATAGTTGTCATTGGCGCCGTAAAGGTTGGTCGGCATGGCGCAAATGAAATCAGAACCATATTGACGCCGGAAAGCCTGGCACAATTTTATCCCGGCGATTTTCGCCACGGCGTACCATTGGTTGGTCGGTTCGAGCGGGCCGCTGAGCAGGGAGTCTTCCTGGATCGGTTGCGGCGCGAGTTTGGGATAAATGCACGAGCTGCCGAGAAACAACAGCTTCTTGACGCCTGAACGCTGGGCGTGGTGCAGCAGGTTGTTTTGAATCTGCAAATTGTCGTAAAGAAACTCGGCGGGAAAATTATTATTGGCTAAAATTCCCCCGACCCGCGCTGCGGCCACGAAGACATACTCGGGCCTCGCTTGCGCAAAAAATTTTTCGACCGCCGCGCCATCCAGCAGATCAAGTTCCGAGTGTCGTTTGCCAATCAGTCCGGTAAAGCCGTGGCGCTCAAGCTCCCGCCAAATGGCGCTGCCCGCCATGCCGCGATGACCGGCCACATAAATTCGTGCGTCCAACTTCATGGCGCGGATTGTGAAATCAGCCTCGTAAAAATCCTAGCTAAAAATTGCCCGTCCTTTGTATGCTTGGCCCATTGAACACGGTAGTTGAAATCAACGATTTGCGCGTGGTGTTCCCCAGCCGCGAATTGCGCGGCGAGGCGAAACTGGCCGTGGATGGTTTGAACCTGCAAGTCCGTGCGGGCGAAGTCTTCGGTTTTCTCGGCCCCAACGGCGCGGGCAAAACAACGACCATGAACGTCCTGCTCGGGTTCGTCAACGCCAGCAGCGGCTCCGCTTCCATTTTTGGAGTCGATGTCCGCCAGCCCATCGCCCGGCAGCGCATCGGCTACTTGCCCGAGCTGACTTACTATTACAAATTTCTCAACACGGAGGAACTGCTCCGGTTTTACTCCCGCATTTTCCGCATTCCGCCGGCGGAGCGCGAGAAGCGGATTGATGCCGTGTTAAAGCTGGTGGAACTGGAATCGGCCCGCAAGCGCTTGATCAAAACCTACTCTAAAGGGATGCAGCAGCGGGTCGGCCTGGCCCAGGCGTTGATCAACAACCCCGACCTGCTGATCCTCGACGAACCGACCAGCGGGCTGGATCCGCTGGGCCGGATGAAAGTCCGCGAAATCATCCAGCGGTTGAAAGAGCAGGGGAAGACGGTGTTCTTTTCCTCGCACGAACTGGGCGAAGTCGAAACGGTCTGCGATCGGGTGGCGATTCTGCACCAGGGCAAACTGCGGGTCGAGGGGCGGGTCGATGATTTAATCCAACAATACCAATGCAACCTGGAACATATTTTTCTGAAAGTCGTGGGCGGCCAGCCGCAATTCTGACATGAACAACGTAATGGCATTGTCCGGCGTGGTCATCATGGAGATGTATCGCCGCAAGGATTTTTACGTGCTCTTCGTCATGACGGCACTGATCACGCTCATTCTGGGTTCGATGAGATTTTTCGACAACGACATGATCGTGCGGTACCTCAAGGAAGTGTGCCTGCTGCTCATTTGGATTTCCTCCCTGGTAATCGCCATCAGCACGACCGCGCGGCAGATACCGGCCGAGCGCGAAAGCCGCACGATTTTTCCTTTGCTGGCCAAACCAGTCAGCCGCGCGCAATTGATCGCCGGCAAATTTTTTGGATGCTGGCTGGCCTGTGGACTGGCTTTGATTGTGTTTTACCTTTTTTTCGGCGTCATCACGGCTTCGCGCGAGCACGCCTGGCCCATGGCAAGTTATTTTCAGGCGATCTCGATGCACTGGATTGCCTTGGGCATCGTGATTGCGCTTGTTTTGTTTGGGTCGGTCGTTTTCACCGCGCCTTCCTCCAACGCCACGATCTGTTTCATTATCGTGATCGGGCTGATGTTTGTCGGAGGACATCTGAACAAGATGGCGCTGGTTCCTGGAATGAGCGGGAAGATCATTTATGCTATTTATTATATGATCCCGCACTTGGAATGGTACGACCTGCGCGATCTGATCATTCACGATTGGGGCCGGGTTCCATGGGGCGCATGGGCTGGAGCCATTTTGTATGGAATTCTTTATTCCGGCTTTTTGCTGGGAGCGGCCTGGGCGGTTTTTCGCCGGAAAACATTGACCGTATGATCCGGCTCGTCCTGCTCCTGG
>DASRLE010000392.1:0-20288 GCA_035648615.1 Saccharimonadales bacterium (SeqCode)
CATTTAATGGGCTGGATGAAAGGGCCGGTGCGTAAATTCTGGCAGCGCAAACTCTCGGGGGCGGGCGCCTTGGCGGAGCCGTCGATGGGCGAATCGACCACTTTTTGGAGGAACAAGCCGTCGCTTTCGCTGGAGAAGGAGGTCAATTCCAATGAGTTCTGGGAAAAGATGGCCGACCCCGCGTTTATCGGGGACGAAGAACTGTGGGCCTTGCGCTACCGATTGCGCCGGGAATTGATTGAGTTCGCCCGCCGCCGCCTGGGCGAGCGCCATGTCCAGGCGGACTTCATCGCGTTCGACGAACTGCTGGATCCAGACGCCCTGACCATTGGATTTGCGCGGCGGTTTGCCACTTATAAACGCGCCCCGCTGATCTTTGACCAGTTCGACAACGTTGTCAAACTAATTAAGGATCGCAACCGTCCGGTGCAATTCATTTTCGCGGGCAAGGCTCATCCGCGCGACGACGACGGCAAAAAGTATATCCAGCGAATCATCCATCTCAGCAAATACAGCGACTTGAAAGGCCATTTGGTTTTCATTGAAAATTACGACGTTCACGTCGCGCGGCAAATGGTCTCGGGCTGCGACGTCTGGCTGAACAACCCGCGTCGGCCCCTCGAAGCTTCGGGCACCAGCGGCCAAAAGGCGGGCTGCCATGGATGCCTGAACCTGAGCATCATGGACGGCTGGTGGCGCGAAGGCTACGACGGCACCAACGGCTTTGCCATCGGCGGCGACGACCACCCCGCCTCGGTCCAGGAACAAGACCTCCGCGACAGCGCCAACCTCTACAAGGCCTTGACGGAAGAAGTGATTCCCGCCTTTTTCAACCGGGATGACCGTGGAGTGCCGCGCCAGTGGATACAAAAAATCCGCCGCGCCATGGTCACTCTGGTCCCGCAATTCAACACTTGGCGCATGGTGCAGGACTACACGAAGCGTTACTATCTGCCCAAAGCATAATAGAACAGGGACGCTGCAATCCAGCGTCCCCGTTTTATAAATTTAACCTTGGCTCGAAGTCTTACTTCGAGTTTTTCCCGCGTCCGGCAGGGGCTTCGGCAGTTTCGTCTTCCTCTTCCCCTTCGTTGGCCTCGATATTGATCGATTCCGCGATGCCGTTCAGCTTCTCGTCCGCTTCCTTTTCCTCGTTTTCGGTTTCTTCCAGAAGCGCGGCGGCCTCCTGATTGCCCAGGAGTTCAGCCCAGGTCCGAAGAGTCCCGTAGAGCGAGATTTCATAATGCTCAATCTTCTGGGCGCCGGCGATAATGCCGGCATCCTTGACCGCGTCCTCAAGGTCTTCATCGATGGTGTCCTCGACCTCAGCGATCAACCCGGCCATGGCTTTGCATTTCTTGGCCTTGGCCTTTTCCCCGAAAAGCTCGAAAACTTGTTCGAGGCGGCGAGCGTGTTCCTCGGTCTCTTGCAGGTGGCTCTCGAAGGCTTCCTTGAGGTCCTCAGCATGGGCAGCGTCCGCAGTCGCCGGGAGGGCCTTGATCAATTGCTGTTCCGCGCTATAAGCGTCGGCCAGTTCATCCAGGAATAATTCTTTTAAGTTTTTCATAAGTTTTAGATTTGTAAGTTTTTTCGACTTGCAAAGATGGGCGGGTTTGGTGGTTCTGAAAATAGGCAACGCTCCGCAAATCCATCTCCGTTTTTCCCTTAAAACCACCGCCTCGCAACCACGATAGGCGCGGCTGAGAAAACTTGCTCTTTCAGCGCTCGACCCTAAAGGCAATTTCATCGGATTCGGACTCCGAGATTTTTCCCAACCGCGCCTGGTTGGCATGGCGATTTGGGGCATAAACCTCGTAACCTTTCGGCAAAAGAGAGAAACAGATCGGCTGGCCGGTGTACGGGTTTTGCGAAATATTCGGCAAGTAATGGGGGACCAATGCCTGTAAGCCAGGGGGTAGATGGCCAGTTTCTTGCCGGTAACGTTCCATGGCCAGTGCCGCCATCGTCACCTCACCCAGCGTCTGGGACCAAAGGTCAATCTGAATAGCGCGTATGATTCCAGGGAAAACCAAGCAGGAGATGATGTTGAGATCTTTACTCTTGGTTCCGGCCAAATGTCGATTTTGCTCCACCTCGGATGCAACCTGTGCAAATTGCGCTACCGCCTGGTCACGGGATGCGTTTGTGCTGGCGGCTACGATTCGATCCAAGGCATTCAAATAATACCCCGCATCACGCTGCAGAATTCCGTCAACCCGCATGAGTTCAATACTTGCTCGTAGGACAACGCCGTCCCCGTCTTGCAAAAAATCGACGATTTGACGATCCGACCCTTGAAAGATTGAGAGACCCTGACAGCGCTCGCTGATCAGCGCAGTTTGCAAACCCTTTTCGCTCGCCTCCAGGGCCTCCCGCAATCGAGCCGAGACTAACGCCAGGTCACGTTGAGCGACGCTATTTCGGAAAATCTCGGCAAAGGCGGACGAGGCTCGAGTGGCGCTAAGTGAGGAAGCCCCATCAGAGGGAGCTGTTCTTTGGACATCGCTGCGAATGCTTTGCGAAAATGCTCGACGGCACCCCGATCGCTAGGCAGGGCGCGGTAATGCCGGTCACATTCAGCCAGAGAGGTTGGCACTCCCGCCGCCTTGAGATCGGTTAACCGTTGCGTGAAAGACTTTGGCCATCGATTCACAGCGCGGGTGTAGTAAGCATAGTCCAGCAGTCCCCCCACGATCAGGATCGCTGCCCCTATCGTTAAGGCCTTCCGCCTGGTTTGATTGTAGGAATCCATATTAGTCCCGCCACAGCACATCTAATCTCGCATAATAATGGAACTGAAAATAATGTGTCCCTGATATTTTTTGCTTCTGGCTTGAACCGTCGTTTGGATTCTGATGAGGGCTTAAACCGGTCGTCCGAACCACCCGCAGTCCGCGCCCAATCCATAATAAAAATCCAACCCTCGGAATGAATGGCAAAAAGATGGGGCAAAAAAATTCCGTTCCCCATCTTTTCGCCCCATCTTTTTGCCTTTGCCACCAGTGGGAAACCAATCCGCTTCAGCACGGGCACGGATGACTGGCGCAAATGTACGGTTTGACACAGCGCGCGTGACGGAGTTATGCGTCATTCAAGCAAGTCTCTAGCCGCGTTATAGTCTTGACTCCGCACTTGCACAAAGATCATCCTATCTGTCGAAAATAATTGACCAATTACCGAATTATAGGGTCTCGTCTGAATTCTAGAAGCTCGAAGCCTGCCAATTACAATATTGGCCTCAATATCACTGCGTGTTGTCCGGATGGTTACCCAGCCATCCCTTGTCGCTGCGGGCGGAAGGAGGGGAATGTCACGCTTGACTGCGCTCGGATCTTGGGTATGTGGGGAAATAGAGCGGCCTACCAGCGTGTTATGGTCAATGGGGCACTCAACGCTCTCGTCTGAGTATTCTGCGCCGCAATAGGAACAATACCTCATCACACAAAAAACCAAATAATTACCGTCTAAGTGGCCGAAAGACTAACAGGACTCTTGAAGGACTGGCAAGAAAGAAGAGTCCTTCCCGGAACCACCGGAAAGGAAGGCAAAAAAATGGGGGGGGGCAAAAAAATTGGAATCAGAATTTTTTTGCCCCCATCTTTTTGCCTTTTTTCCGACGGCACAACTTCGTTCTTATGGCATAGCCGGCTTTACCGTAAATTCCACAAACCGGCTTTTGTGCAATGCCAACTTGAGGTTCAACGTTTTGATTTCGCGGGTATGTGGAAAATCGAGGGAAAAATGGCCGGACCACGAGGGCGAAAACGGACTCCGCACCGCCTGGCCTTGATCATCGGTCGCTTGCAGCAGGGTTAGACGCATTCCTTGCAACGTTGGATTGGGTTCGGCGTAAATGATGACGCTGATGTGTTTTTGATCCGGTTGGAATCTTTCTGGAACCAGCAATGGTTCCAGCAATTTCAGTTGCACTCCATTAACTCCGGCCTCGATAAAAGTGAAATTCGTTTTGCCGACATCCCAGGTCCACTCGGCATCCGCGTCCTGCTGGCTGCCGGCGCGGACAGGAAGATTTGTGAGCGTCAAAATCTCATCGTCACTGAAACCGGAGGTGCGGGTGAATTCCAAACGCACCCTCCACCCCGCCTCGCCGGGCCACAAGCCGGGGCGATAAAAATAGCCGTCCGTCTGGCTAACTTGAGGATTGCCGGGGTCTGGATAAACGTAAATGCCTTCCTGGGGGTAATCACGAATTACGCCTTCAACGCGGTTGCCAGCCGGGTCAGAAGTTTGCACCAGCCACGGACGCCAGTTCGTGACTGACTGTCCATTTTGTTGCAAACCAAAAGCGATTCGGACACATTGGGTGGCCGGATCGTTTTCCGGCACTCGGCCTCCGCGCCAATACGGCAGTGGCGCGCCGGCCATTAAGTTGGTCAGCGTCACTGCAAAATCACCGTCGGATTTTGTGTCCGGCATGGGTTCAGGCATCCAATTAGCGAGCGAAACGGGATCGGCATTGGAGACGACGAAGTGTCCGTCGGCAATGGGACCGCGAAACGGCCTGACACGCAGGATCGTTTCTTTGTCCCAGCGCGGAAAGGCCTTTAACACGAAGCCTTGAACATCGACGCCATTTTTAACATGGGACGAAGTGTCTTTCTCCAGGTTGACACAGCCGGTATTCGCCTGGTCGGAAACCAGCAATTCGTAGTTCGGCCACTGGCTGGGATCATGCCGCGCTTCAACCCAGGCCACGGTCGCGCCATCGCGAGTGTAAATCCAATTGCCGGTGCGAAGGTTTTCGTACTGCGGCGCAACGTGATGCGTGCCATACGTGAGGCCGAGGAAGGTAAGCGTAGTGCCGTCGCTCAATTGGATGACTTGGGGCTGGCCGGAACTGGAAAGTGCGCCGGGGCCGGCAGGACTTTCGACTGCTGCGCCGGCCATCCCCGCCGTCAAAAGCGAAAGCGCACACGACCATGAGACTTTTATTTTCAACGGATACCTGCCCTTCCGGTTTTTAGCATCCTTCAACCCGACATTTTTGTCATGATTTTTTTCTCGGGGCCAGGGTATGCCGAGATCCTGCCTAAGAAACGCGACCTCCCACTGGGCTTTGATTTTTCGGGTTATTCAGCAGCCCTTCATCCAATGCCTGCAAGGAAATTCAGCGTTTGCCTGATGGCATCCTCCTCTTGGCCGTTCATGCTGAATCCCCCGGAATCGGGGACGTGGTTGACACTGAAGTAATTAGAAGAAGGACAATGGGATGCCCCAAATCTTTCGACGCAGTAGTAATACACTGGCCCGAACGACGCTGATCGGGGGCGCAGGCGCTTTGTTTGGGCTCGTCTGGGCGACTTATGCGGCTTACTGGGCGCCGTGGACAACCCGCGTGGGGGTGGCCATCGAGCAGCCGGTGCCTTTCAGTCATAAGCATCATGTGCAGGATGATGGAATCGATTGCCGCTATTGCCATACCTCCGTCGAGAAGTCCGGGTTTGCCGGGATTCCTCCCACCGAAACTTGTATGACGTGCCATTCGCAATTATGGAGGGAAGCGTCGCTGCTCGAACCGGTGCGCCACAGCCTGGCCACGGGCACCCGCCTGCGTTGGAACCGCGTTCATGATCTGCCGGATTTCGTTTTTTTCAATCATAGCATTCATGTGGCCAAGGGCGTCGGCTGCTCCACTTGTCACGGGCGCGTCGATGAGATGCCGCTGGTCTTCAAGCAGGAATCTCTCTATATGAAATGGTGCCTGGATTGCCATTCGGATCCCGCACGGTTCATCCGTCCCAAGGCGCAAGTCTTCAATATGGATTGGCAGCCAAAAAATCAGGACATCGTGGGAAAACAACTGGTCAATGCCTACCATGTTCACACCACGCAATTGACCGATTGCAGCATGTGCCACCGATGAAACCGATGACTTCATCCGCAGCGCTGGATTTGTCTTCCATCCGGGAGAAATTAAAAAATCTTCGCGGTCAAAAATATTGGCGCAGCCTGGAAGAGGTGGGAGAAACCAAGGAGTTTAAGGATTTTCTGCACCGCGAATTTTCCCAGAACGCCTCGGAGTTTCGGGATGAATTGGGACGGCGGGAATTTTTGAAATTGATGGGCGCCTCGCTCGCGCTGGCGGGGGTGACCGCATGCACGCGCCAGCCGCTCCAGAAAATTGTTCCCTACATCAACCAGCCCGAGGAGGTCGTTTTGGGAACGCCGTTGTATTATGCCACCGCGATGCCGCATAACGGTTTCGCGCAAGGCATTCTGGTAACGAGTTGGGAAGGGCATCCGACCAAGATTGAAGGCAATGACCAACACCCCGTCAGTTTGGGCGCGACCAATGTTTTCATGCAGGCTTCTTTGCTGGACCTTTACGATCCAGACCGCGCTCAGGCGGTGACCCATGGGATGGAAGTCAGCAGTTGGGGCCGGTTCCTTTCCGTGCTCAACGATGCGATGCAAAAGCAAAAGGCCAAGCGCGGCGCAGGGCTTAGGATTCTCAGTGAAACGCCGTCCTCGCCCACCTTGATTAGCCAACTTCGGGCGGTCTTAAAAGAGTTGCCTGAAGCTCGCTGGCATCGCTACCAGCCGATTAATCGCGATAATGTTTATGAAGGCGCGCAGTTGGCGATGGGCCAGCCGGTCGAGACTCACTATGCTTTCGAGCAAGCCGAAATAATTCTCGCGCTGGACTCCGATTTTCTGTTTTCGCATCCGGCCAGTTTGCAGTACGCCCGAAAATTCGCCGATGGCCGCAGGCTTAGCGGCGGATCGCGCAAAATGAATCGGCTCTACGCGATTGAGAGCGCTCCGACCATCACGGGCGCAATGGCGGAGCATCGCCTGGCCGTTCCTCCCAGAGAAGTGCAGACCCTGGCTTTGGCAATCGCCGGCGCTCTCGGGATTTCCACTGGCAGCGCCCAGCCTAAGTCCGCTCATGGCTCGTGGGTATCTGCTGTGGCCGCTGATTTGCGGCAGCATGCGGGGGCCAGCATTGTGATCGCCGGCGAAAGTCAACCGCCGTCCATTCATGCCTTGGCGCACGCGATGAATGAGGCCTTGGGTAATTTCGGCAAAACAATCTCGTTTACCGCGCCGGTGGAATTTGAGCCGCGCAATCAACTGGAGTCGTTGCGACAGTTAACGCACGAAATGTCAACGGGCGCGGTCGATTTTTTGCTCATTCTCGGCGGCAATCCTGTCTTTGCCGCGCCAGCGGACTTTGAATTCGCCAAAAATTCGCAGCGCGTCCCGTTGACGGCGCACCTCAGCAGCGAAATCAACGAAACCTCCGCCGCCTGCCACTGGCATATCCCGGAAACTCACTTTCTGGAAACATGGAGCGATGCCCGCGCCTACGATGGCACTGTTTCCATTTGCCAGCCTTTGATCGAGCCGCTTTACAATGGCATTTCCTCCCACGAAATGGTCGCCGCCCTGACGCAACAGCCCGTGCCGAGCGCTTATGACATCGTGCGCGAGTACTGGCGAAAACAAAATTCGTGGCCGGAACACGAACGCTCATGGCGCACGGCCATCCACGACGGTTGGGTGGCGGGAACGCAGTTGCCAAAAATCAACGTCCAGATGAACCGCGAGGAAATCGTCCGTGAGTTACAGAAAGCGAAACCTTCGTCCTCCGCGAATCAACTCACGGTGAATTTTCGCGCGGACCCGACGTTATGGGACGGGCGATTTGCCAATAACGGATGGCTGCAGGAGCTTGCTAAACCATTCACCAAAGTGGCGTGGGACAACCCGGCGCAAGTGAGCCCCGCGCTCGCCGAACAGTATCACTTGCAAAATGGCGACGTGGTCGAGTTGCGCGGCAGCGGGAAGGTATTGCGGATTCCAGTTTGGATTACGCCGGGTCACGCCGACGGATGTGCCACTTTATACCTTGGAAATGGCCGCGCCCAAGTGGGGCGAGTAGGAACGGACGTGGGCTTCAATACTTACGCATTGCGCACCTCGGAAGGTTTTTGGACTGGCGAAGGCGTGGCACTCCATAAAACAACCCAGACCGTTCCCCTGGTCAGCACGCAGCTTTTTCATAACGTGGAAAGCCCCGAACGGCAGGTTTTGCGGGAAGGCACGCTGGCGGAATATAAAAACGATTCGCAGTTCGTCCAGAAAACGGTCGAAGTTCCACCGGCGGAGGAAACCCTTTTCAATCCCGGCGAGCACGCCTACGCGGGATATAAATGGGCCATGGCCATTGATCTTACCACCTGCATCGGTTGCAATGCGTGCATCCTGGCCTGTCAATCCGAAAACAATATTCCCATCGTCGGCAAAACCCAGGTTGGACTCGGGCGCTCCATGCAATGGATTCGCATTGACAGCTATTTCAAAGGCCATCTTGAAAACCCCTCGGTCGCGCACATGCCCGTGCCTTGCATGCACTGCGAAAATGCTCCCTGCGAATTGGTCTGTCCGGTCGGAGCGACGCTCCACGACCACGAAGGGTTGAATGTGCAAGTTTACAATCGCTGCGTCGGGACGCGCTTTTGTTCCAACAACTGCCCCTATAAAGTGCGCCGCTTTAACTTTCTCTTTTACGCCGAGAAGGATTATCACACCCCCAGTTTGAAGGCCATGCTCAATCCGGAAGTCACGGTGCGCTGGCGCGGTGTCATGGAAAAATGCACTTACTGCACGCAACGCATCAGCGCCGCGCGCATTGCCTCCGAGAAGGAAAATCGCCGCATTCGCGATGGAGAAATCACCCCGGCCTGCGCTCAAGCCTGTCCGGCGCGCGCCATCGTCTTTGGAGATATTAGTGATGCCAACAGCCAGGTTTCCCAGCAACGCCGCCAGCCGCTGAATTTCTCCATGCTCGGCGAATTGAACACGCGCCCGCGCACGACTTACCTGGCCAAGTTAACCAATCCAAACCCCGGGCTGACGGAGGGCGGGCTGTCTTGAAATTGATTAACGACATTCGCCGGGAATTGTTCGGTCCCCCGGCCAGGCAGGACAAGGAGTTTCCTAAAACTCCCTTGGGTTATCCCGCGCGAATCCTCGAGCCTGATCAGACTTATGAGTCTGTCAACCAAACGATTTCCGCCCCTATTCTGACGCGCCGGCCGCCCACCACCTGGATGATTGGCCTGGGAGTGGCGTGTCTGCTGTTATTGATGTTTGTCGTAGCCGTTACCTACCTGGTTTACAAAGGCGTCGGTATCTGGGGCGTTAACATCCCCGTCGCCTGGGGGTTTGCCATTGTTAACTTTGTCTGGTGGATTGGCATCGGCCACGCCGGGACCTTTATATCGGCCATCCTATTGTTACTGATGCAAAAGTGGCGGACCGCCATTAACCGGCTGACTGAAGCTATGACCCTCTTCGCGGTCATGTGCGCCGGGATGTTCCCTCTCCTGCATCTCGGACGGCCATGGATATTTTATTTCCTTTTGCCCTACCCCGATACGATGGGATTATGGCCGCAGTTTCGCAGTCCGTTGGTTTGGGACGTTTTTGCGGTCAGCACCTATTTCACGGTCTCCCTGCTGTTTTGGTATATCGGGCTGATGCCGGATTTGGCCACGCTGCGCGATCGGGCTCCCGGCAAATGGCAAAAGCTCATTTATGGAATGCTCTCCTTTGGCTGGCGCGGCTCGGCCCTCCATTGGCAACGCCATCAGGACGCTTATTTGATTCTCGCCGGGTTGGCTACTCCACTGGTGTTGTCCGTCCATAGCGTGGTTAGCTTTGACTTCGCGGTAACAATGCTGCCGGGATGGCATTCCACTATCTTCCCCCCCTATTTTGTGGCCGGCGCGATTTACTCCGGATTCGCCATGGTGTTGAACATCCTCATCCCCTTGCGCAAATTGTATCACTTGGAAAAAATCATCCCGATGCGTTACATGAACAACATGGCCAACGTCATGCTCGCGACCGGGATGATGGTGGCTTACGGCTATTTTATCGAAGCCTTTATGTCATGGTACAGCGGCGATGTCTTCGAACGCTACATGATGTTCAACCGCGCCTTTGGCCCCTACGGATGGCTTTTTTGGGTTTTGATGGGGGTCAATGTTGTCATCCCGCAGTTACTCTGGGTCCGCCGTGTTCGCACCAATATGCTTGCCCTCTGGCTGGTCGCGCTTTCGGTGAATATTGGAATGTGGCTCGAACGATTTGTTATTATCATTGTAAGTCTGCATCGCGATTTCGTGCCGGCAAGCTGGCGCATGTACTATCCAACGCGCTGGGATTGGATGACACTCTTCGGCAGCGTCGGTTTGTTTCTAACGTTGCTCTTTCTGTTTATCCGCTATCTGCCCATGATTTCAATGACCGAGGTGCGCGAACTCGTCGGGGAAAAGGAGTTTGAACGGATGTGAGCGCGCTCAGTTCAATTTATGGGTTATCGGCGGAGTTTGTCGAAAAGGAGGAAATTCTCCAGGCCGCGCATCGCGCCTACGCGGCAGGGTATCGGCGCATGGATGCTTACACGCCCTTTCCCATCGAAGAGTTGGCGCCCGCCCTCGGCAGCACATGGACGGCGGTTCCAATCATCACTCTGCTTGGCGGGACGATTTGGGGGCTGGGCGGATTTTTTATGGAATGGTATTCGATGGCGATTGCCTATCCTCTCAACGTGGGAGGCCGCCCCTTTATGAGTTGGCCGGCCTATATTCCGGTAATGTTCGAGATGACAATCCTCGGCGCCGCTTTGTCCGCCGTCATTGCGATGATTGCGCTCAATCGCCTGCCTCAGCCCTACCACCCGGTTTTTAACGCGGCCCATTTTGAGCGGGCCTCGCAAGATCGTTTTTTTCTATGCATCGAAGCGACGGATCCTAAGTTTGACTTGGAGAGGACTAGGAATTTTCTGCAAGAACTGCGTCCCGTCCATGTCGCGGAGGTCAATTTATGAAATGCCTGGGTTGGACAATTATTGCCTTTGGCGCGGGGTTGCTATTGAGTGGCTGCCGGCGTGATATGTTTGTCCAACCAAAATCGGACCCGCTCAAGGCAAGCGATTTTTTTTCGGACGGAGGCGCGTCCCGTCCCCTGCCCGCGCATACGGTAGCTCGCGGGCATTTGGATTTGGACGAGCAATACTACACCGGAAAAATCGGGACGAATTTAGTAACAACATTTCCCAATCCCATCACCGCAACCATTTTGGAGCGCGGCCGGGAACGTTTCGATATTTATTGCGCGCCTTGCCACGGTCGAACAGGAAACGGCGATGGGATGGTGGTGCAACGCGGTTTTCCCGCGCCACCTTCTTTCAACATCGACCGCCTGCGCGACGCGCCGTCCGGCCATTTCTTTGACGTTATGACTCACGGCTACGGCATTATGTATTCCTATGCCCAGCGTGTTGAACCCTCGGATCGATGGGCCATCGCCGCCTACATTCGCGCTTTGCAACTCAGCCAGCGCGCGACGACGAACGATGTCCCGAAGTCGGAGCAGACCAAACTGGAGGCGGCCATTCGATGAACGATAACCTGCTGCAATGCCTGAACCGTTTCCAGCGCATCGCTATCGGCTGCGCGCTGGCCGGCGGTGTGGCCTGTCTGGTGGGGCTTGTCACAAATTCGGCTCATTTCTTTATCTCCTATCTGTTTGCCTATTTGTTTTGGCTGGGATTGTCGATGGGCAGCCTTTTACTCGCCATGATCCACCATTTGACGGGCGGACGCTGGGGAGATGTAACAAGGCGTTTTCTGGAAGCTGGCTATATGGCGCTCCCCGTAATGGCACTGTTGTTTCTCCCCATTTTTTTCGGGTTGCATCACTTGTATCCGTGGGCGCGACCCGATGAGGTGGCGCGCGATGTAATATTGCAAAAGAGACACGCTTATTCAAACGTTCCCGGCTATGTTGCGCGGACAATTGTTCTGCTCGGCTTGTGGAGCTGGATAGCCTCGCGTCTGCGGCGGTGGTCCTTGCTGCAAGATCACACCGAAGACCTGACTCCCACCCGCAAGGCCCGGGCGTTGAGCGGAGCTGGCGTGGTGATTTATCCAATTACCGGCACCTTTGCATACGTGGATTGGGTTTTATCCCTCGAGCCTCACTGGTTTTCTACCATGTTCCCTATTATTATTTTCGCCGGACAGATTCTTTCCGCTCTGACGTTTTCTGTGATCGTCATGGTCTGGTTTAAGAAATTTGAGCCTTTGCGCGACGTGGTGGGCGGAATGAATTTATATCAACTGGGAAATTTAATGCTGGCCTTTGTGTTATTTTGGACTTACGTCGCGTTTGGTCAGCTATTGATAATCTATTCTGGCAATCTTCCGCCTGAAATCAGTTGGTATTTGCATCGCATTGCCGGCGGTTGGAAATGGCTTATCGTGGGCATTGCCGCTTTTCATTTCTTTATTCCGTTTTATTTGCTTTTGTTTCGTCCGTTAAAGAAAAACCCGCGTTCTCTGTCCCTGATTGCCGCGATTATTTTCTTTACCGGCCCGGCTGTTGTCTTTTGGGAAATCAAGCCAACCTTTTTCCCCCATGGCTTCGAGCTTCATTGGCTGGACTTTGCCGCTTTTCTGGCGCTGGGCGGCATTTGGATTGCCCTGTTTATTACCAACGTGAAACGGCATCCGCTTTTGTTGCGGAATGATCCGCGGATCAGATACCTAGCGTTATCTCATGCCACCTGACTCATCACTGAAAGCCGCTGTTCAACGTGGACACGAAGGAAATGACATTCGTGAAGGATGGGTCATGTTCACCGCCGTCGCGCTGGCTGTGACTGTGCCAGTTATCCTGGTCTTTATTTGGCTGCAATATCGCTCCCTGGCGCAAGCGCGCTACGCGGGGCTGGCCGGTCCCTCCATCGTGGCTTCCCAGAGCGTGCCTACTACGGCATTCCCTCCGCCTCGCCTGCAAAACATCTCGGGCGAACAACTTCGTCAGTTTCGCACGAAAGAAGAGTCGGAACTAAACAATTACGGTTGGGCGGACGCGGCGCATCAATTCGTTCGCATTCCAATCGGTCGCGCCATGGAGTTAGTGGCCGCTCGCGGCTTGCCGGTGCGAGGAACCAATGTGAACAGCCTCGGCCCCTCCGAACTTGAGCTAGTCAAACAACGGAGCCAGGACCGGCAATTGGCGCCGATAAAGGAGGCGAAATGAAACGCGCCGTTGCCTTTATTTTACTGGCCTTCGTTCTTTTACAACCGTCTTTCGGGGCGGTGACCGATAGCGAACTCAAAGACATCGAATTCAAACAAAATCTCGGACAGCAAATTTCGTTGGACCTGCCCTTTGTGGACGAGAACGGCCGGCAGATACGGCTGGGTGATTGCCTCGGCCAAAAGCCAGCCATGCTTGTTCTAGGCTATTATGGCTGTCCCATGCTCTGCACCCTGGTGTTGAATGGGCTTATCTCGACGTTACAGGATTTGAAACCGTCCGTGGGCGACAAATTTTCCGTCATTTTCGTCAGCATCAATCCTTCCGAAACGCCTGACTTGGCGGCGGCGAAGAAGAAAAATTATCTCAAGTTATACGGCCGCAAGAGTTTAGCGCCCGGCTGGCATTTTCTGACTGGCTCCAAAGAATCAATCGCCCTTCTAGCCGAGGAGGTTGGTTACCGTTATCTTTATGATCCGGCGAGCAAGCAATTCGCCCATCCGAGCGGGGTTGTTATTCTTACCCCAGACGGAAAAGTTTCGCGTTATTTCTTCGGAATTAACTTCGTGGCGCGCGATCTGGATAAGTCGTTGCAGGAAGCCTCATCTCATCAAATCGGTTCCGAAGTGCGCCAGTTTGTTTATTTATGTTTTCACTATAATCCGATTCATGGGAAATACGGGGCCATTATCATGAACGTGGTTCGCATTGGGGGAGCGGGCACGTTAGTGGGTTTGGTTTGCCTTATTTTTATCCCGTGGCGTCCCTTGGCCGCCAAGGAAAGGCCCGTCGCGTGAAATTCTCCTTTTTACCCGCCGGGGCGTCGGACGTGGCCGACCAAACCAATTCAATTTTCTTTTCGCTGGTCTGCATGAGTGTGTTTTTTATCGCGGTCATCTTCATCCCGTTGATCTTTATTCTCATCAAGTATCGGCGGAGTAGAAAGGTGGATCGGACGATGCCGAAGTTACCCCATAATCTGATTGAAGTTACCTGGATGGTTATTCCTTTGCTGCTTTGCCTCGGATTTTACGCATGGGCGTCGGAGGTCTATTTCGATGAGGAAAGGCCGCCGGCCCATGCGATTGAAATCAATGTGCTCGGCAAGCAGTGGGTGTGGAAAATGGAACACGCGGAGGGAAATGCGGAGATCAATGAGTTGCATGTCCCCCTCGGGCGGGCGGTCAAGCTAACGCTGGCCTCCCAGGATGTGATTCACAGCTTTTTTCTGCCGGACTTTCGCATCAAGCAAGACGTAGTTCCGGGCCGTTATACCACTGAATGGTTCGAGGCAAAAAAGCCGGGCAGCTATCATATTTTTTGCTCGCAATATTGCGGAGCCAGCCATGCGCAGATGATTGGCCAATTGATCGTCATGCAGCCCGCCGATTACGAAAAATGGCTTGGCACCACCTCTCCCGGCGCAACGCTGGTGCAGCAGGGCGCGCGGCGCTTTCGGGACCTGGGATGCAGCGGATGCCACATGGGAAGTTCGGTTATTCGCGCGCCGCGCCTCGAAGGTGTTTTTGGCAAGCCGGTCCCGTTGCAAACCGGGCAAGTGGTGGTCGCTGATGAAACCTACCTGCGTGATTGCATCCTTACTCCGACGTTGCGCGTTCCCGGTGGTTACCTGCCTCTCATGCCTACTTTTCAGGGACACGTCAGCGAAGAGGATTTGCTTCAGTTGATCGCTTACATTAAAAGCCTGGCGAACCTAAAAGTCGAAGGAGGAACCCCGTGATCCCGATCCAGGAAATCCCTTCGCCGAAGGCGGCAGAGACAGAAGTGAATTATTTGACGGCCTCCCATGAGGTCAAAAACTGGCTCTTAACCACCGACCACAAACGGATCGGCATCCTTTACCTTTATACTATACTGATCTTCTTTACCCTGGCGGCATTTGCGGCGGCGCTGATGCGCATTAACCTGCTGACCCCGCAAGGTGACTTGTTGTTGTCCACTGACTACAACAAAATGTTTACCTTGCATGGCGTGCTGATGGTTTGGTTTTTTCTGATTCCCTCGATCCCGAGCGTGCTCGGAAACTTTTTGATTCCTTTGATGGTCGGCGCCCGCGACTTGGCTTTTCCAAAACTGAACTTGCTGAGTTGGTATTTGTTTATCATCGGCGGCTGCATGGCTCTTCACGCCATTATTGTAGGCGGGGTTGATACCGGTTGGACATTTTACACGCCTTATAGCACCACTTACTCGAATACCCACGTGCTGGAACTGGCGGCGGGGATTTTTACCGCCGGCTTTAGCTCGATTCTGACCGGCCTGAATTTTATCATCACCATTCATAAAATGCGCGCGCCTGGCCTTACGTGGTTTCGTTTGCCGTTATTTGTCTGGTCCATGTACTCGACCAGCTTGATTTTGGTGCTGGCCACACCAGTCCTGGCAATCACTCTGGCGTTGATGGCGATGGAACGTATTTGGGGCATCGGCATCTTTAATCCGGCTTTGGGCGGCGATCCTATTTTGTTTCAGCATTTGTTTTGGTTTTATTCGCATCCGGCGGTTTATATTATGATTCTTCCAGGCATGGGGGTGACGAGTGAGATCATCCCCTGCTTTTCCCGCAAGCCTATGTTTGGCTACTTGTATGTCGCCTTTTCCAGTCTGGCCATTGCCGTGCTGGGGTTTTTGGTCTGGGGCCATCACATGTTTGTCAGCAGCATGTCTATCTATGCGGGAATGATTTTTTCGCTGATGAGCTTTCTGGTGGCGATCCCGTCGGCGGTCAAAGTGTTTAACTGGACGGCGACCATGTACCGCGGCTCGATTTCCTTTGAAGCGCCCATGCTCTTTGTCCTTGGCTTTATGGGACTGTTCACCGTCGGCGGGTTAACAGGCGTTTTTCTGGCGTCGCTCGCGGTCGATGTCCACTTGCATGACACCTACTTTGTCATTGCGCATTTTCATTACATTATGGTCGGAGGAATGGTAACGACCTTCATGGCTGGGTTGCATTTTTGGTGGCCGAAAATTACCGGCCGTCTCTATCCCGAAAAGCTGGCCCAACTGGCCGCTGTTATACTCTTTGTGGGCTTTAACATGACCTTCTTTCCGCAATACATCCTCGGCTACCTTGGCATGCCACGCCGTTATCACGCTTATCCGCCCGAGTTTCAGATTTACAACGTTCTTTCCACCGCGGGCGCGTCCGTCCTGGCGGTCGGCTACCTCTTGCCAGTCATCTATTTGTTTTGGTCATTGCGCAATGGAAGGCGGGCGCCGGCCAACCCCTGGGGCGCCACCGGCTTGGAATGGAAAGTGCCCTCGCCTCCGCCGAAGCATAATTTCGAGGAGACGCCTATCGTCACCGAACCCGCCTACAACTATCCGCCTCTGACGAATTAAGTTATGGCTGCCACTCATCCAGCGCTCCAGGAACAGTTCGACGATCTCGATCAGCAACGAGAGACTTCGCGTCTCGGATTGTGGCTGTTCCTGGCGACGGAGGTTCTATTTTTTGGCGGCTTGTTTATGGCCTTTGCCGTCTATCATCTTGTTTACCCGGCCGAATTCGCTTTCGCGGGCAAGCATACTAACTTGCTCTACGGATCGCTCAACACTGCCCTTCTTCTGACCAGTGGGTTGGTTATGTCTTTGGCCGTGCATGCCATTCAAAAGGGCAACGCCAAAACCTGCGTTCGAATGCTATGGTTGACGATATTGCTAGGCGCCGGGTTTCTGGGGGTCAAGGGGATGGAATACGCGGATGATATCCACCAACATCTGGTTCCGGGCGGCTCGTTTGCCTTCCCCAGCCATCCAGGCGCGCAAATTTTCTTTCACCTCTATTGGGCGATGACCGGATTGCACGCCATCCATTTAATTGTCGGAATCGTGTTACTGGCGATCATTGCATTTCTCACTTCACGCAACCGGTTTTCGGTCGAGTACCATAACCCGGTGGAATTGATTGGAATTTACTGGGGCTTCGTTGATTTGATTTGGATCTTTTTATATCCGCTCCTTTACCTGATTGATCGGCATCCATGAACAGCAAAACAATTTCTGTGAAAGCATACGTGCTGGCCTGGTTATTCTTGATGACAGGTTTCCTCCTGACGCTCGTTTTGTCGCGCTTCAATTTGGGCGGCTTTAATATCCCGGCGGCCATCACCATCGCTTTCGCGCAGATGCTCGTCGTCATTATTTATTTTATGCATGCGCGCTACAGCACGCGCCTGACCTGGCTGTTCGCGGCGGCGGGTTTCTTCTGGATGGGTATTTTGTTTGTCCTTGGCTTGAGCGATTATCTCAGTCGCGGATGGCTGCATTAGGGCGTCTGCGGCCTGGGCTGCTTTTTTGCCGAGGCGACAACGGCAAGGTATTTCTTTGCGCTTGGGTCAGACGGATCAAGCCGAAGTGTTTCGGTGAATTGTTGCTCGGCGCCAGCGAAGTCATTGAGTTTTAAGAGCGCCACCCCAAGGTTTAAATGGCCTTTGGCCAAGTCTGGTTGCGCGCGCACGACTTGTTCAAATTCGGTTTTTGCGCCGGCAATCTGGTCGTGCATGCCGAGTTCCCCGCCCAGCGCATAGTGCGCCTCCCAATAGCCCGGGTTCAACTCAATGGCTCGTCGAAAATTTTGCACGGCCTCGGCGGAGCGCTTGAGCAACGAGAGCGCTTTGCCGGCATAAAGACAGGTCTCGGGATTATTGGGTTGAAGCCGGCCGGCGTGTTGATAGTTTTCCAAGGCTGCGGCATAAGCTCTCTGAATGGCGTCCACTTTGCCCAGCTCAAACCACGCCTCCGAGTAATCGGCATGGAGCGCAATCGCTTCTCGCAGAGCGGAGCGCGCAGCGTCCAACTGTCCTTCCTCCTCCAATAAACGGCCCAGGACCAAACAAGCGAAGGGATTGCGCGGCATCAATTCCAGCGCCTTGCGCCACGCAGCTACCGCCTCTGGAACATCGTTTCTCAATTGCAGAAATTCGCCGTAATTTTCGGCCAGGTAGTAGTCGCGCGGAGCCCGCGCCATGGCGCCGAGATAAACTTCACGCGCCTTCTGGGCGGCGGAGGCGTCCAGATGCGGCCTAATCCGGTCAAGTTGCGCCTGAAGAAGGCCCATCCGCCAGCGGTTATTGGATTGGCTGTCCAAAGGCGCCTTTTCCATCCGTTGCAGGACTTCGTGGAAGACGTCGCAGCGGTTCCAGTCTGTCAAACCTAACCTTTGCTCGCAGACTTCCTGCGAGGCCCACTCTGGCGGCGGATTGCTTCGGGCCGGGGAGGGTAGAAACGGCTCGATCTCCCCGGCCCAGAGCCGCGCCAGACGATAATTCCCATCGAAGTTAAAATGGACGTGCTCATAAAAGGTTTCCTGCCCCAGCGGGCTGCCGAGGGCCAGCGTGTCGCACAATTTTAAATCAGGACCCGCCAGGCGATGGGCGGTTTCCTCGATAATGTGGTTAATGCGCGAGTCCGCCCGAAAGGGCAGCGCATCGTTGTCGCAGGCCTTTTGAAAATGGGCGCGCGCCTCAGCGCTCTGGGTGGATTGCCAAAGACTTTCGGCGAGATGAAATTCCGCATCAGCCCGCTGCGGCGCAAGGCCAGCGGCCTCTCGAAATAGTTCCGCCGCATGGGGAAAATCGCCTCGATCTTCCGCCGCCAAACCTTCGGCGTAAAGACGGTCGCAAGTCTCGCGCTCCACGGGGGGAAGATTGGCCGGCGCAATGGACGCAAAGGGAGGGCAATCCTTTAGATTGACAGCCACGGTGTTAAGCAAAATCTTCGCGCCTGAATCCAGGCCGGCCCGCACAATGTCGCGCACATTGCGCTCAAAGTTTTTATAGACAACTTCTTTGCGAGGGTCGTCCGGCGGGAGTTGATGGCCGAGAAACATCGCCAATCCTCCCCACACCTGCGGGCCGGAACTTTTTGCTTTCAGCCGGCGGGCGAGGTTCATCATCCATTGGCCGGCGCGCGTTTGTTGCACCGCAAGCCCCAGCCGGACGAGCGGCCAGGGCGGCGCTTGCGCCCCAAAAACACTGGCCGCGCCAAAAGGCCCAATCATTTCATTATTGCCCATGTAAATGATCCAAAGGTCCCCCTCCTGGCGAGCACATTCCCGCGCAATCGGCAGTATGACGTGGGAATTGATCGCGGTGATCGCCACATTCACCACTTCGAAATTTTGCCCCGGATAACGTTCGCGCAACAGCGCTTCAAGGTAGCGTCCGGCGCCGTAAGGAGGGCTGGGATCGCCCTGGGCTGCCGACTCGCCGAAAATAAAAATGCGATAGGCGCCAGGCGGCTTTTTGGCAGGCATCATGATCGGGCTGGGCCAGCGCGCCAGTTCCGGGGGGAAAAATCGGAGACTGAACGTCTCGTTGTTCATCAGGAAATCCTCGCCCCTCACCCGCACTTTCTCGAAAAGCGCTGTGGAATAACCATAGCCTGACAGACGCAAGACCCCTTCCAAACCGCCCAGCACGAGAAGCGGGCCGAGCAGCAAAGCGGCCAGGCGAAAAAGCCAGCGGCGGCCGGAATGAGGAGAAGGTGATTTCAACCGCGCAAATACTTTACCACCGCCTCGGTGCGGGAGTGAACGTGCAGCTTTTCATAAACCGTGCGAACGTAGCTGCGGACAGTGTCAATACTTATCTTCATCCGGTCGGCAATCTCCTTATAGGCGTAGCCTTTGGCTAATTGGTCCAGGAATTCCCGCTCGCCCGGCGTCAGCCGCGCCATCGACGAACTGTTGTCCGCCGGCCGCGAAAAAAGCTGCACCACCCGGCGCGCCAATTGCGGGGTCATCGGCGACCCGCCGACATGCACGTCATGGATCGCTTCGAGCAATCGGGCCGAAGCGGTGCGTTTGAGGAGGTAGCCGCTGGCCCCCGCTTTCAATGAATTAAAAAGCGAATCGCTGTCCTCGTACACTGTCAACATCAGAAACTGCGCGCTGGGCAAGATCGTTTTCAATTGCCGCACGCATTCGACGCCATTCATGCCCGGCAAATTGATGTCCATCAACACCACGTCCGGGGGCCGGCGCGGAATCTCCTTCAAGGCCGTTTCGCCATCGGCATAGTCGCCGGTCAGCTTGAGGGCATCCGCGCGCCGGATGAGCGCGGCCAGACTGGTGCGAATGCCGTCGTCGTCATCGACCAGCGCGACCTTGATTTGGGTTTTTTCCGCCACGACCGTGTTCACATTGGATTGGATGAAGGTTAGCTGCTAAAAAGAGATAAGCC
>DASRLE010000393.1:0-3180 GCA_035648615.1 Saccharimonadales bacterium (SeqCode)
CGCTGACACCATCCTTCATTATACCGGCAAGCAAGTGATTGTCCATTGCAGAAAATGATTCCACTTCAACCATCAAACTTCCCGTCAATTTACCCGCTGTTATCAGCTGACATTCCATAAAATGAAAATACCCCAAACCCATTCAACATTCACTGCATCTAATTTCGGAAGACAATTGCAATTGAAGTTCCCTGGCAGGACAAAACGGGGAAGTCGGACGGCTTTGGGCATCCTGGTTGCGGCCATGTTGCTTTCCGCGCCTGGTATTTTTGCGGCTGACGAAGTCTGCGCTTCCTGTGAACAGCAGGTGAGCGTGAGCGGGAGTTTTGTGCATCGCAAGGAGCGGCCAGCGGTGGCCATCGAAGGAGCTGTCACCGATCCGGCGGCGTTTCAGGAGGAGATCAACGGGACACATTTCACCGTCACCATCGAGCATTTGCCCGCGGGTAAATACACCATCACCATCGGTGAAGTGGAAACGCGTGTGAATGCGTCGGGCGAAAGACGGTTCGACGTGACCTCCGGCGATGTCACGCTGGTGAAGAATTTTGACATCTTCACCACCGCCGGCGGCGCGCGAAAAGTCTGTTACATCAACGGAACGGTCAAGCATGAAGACGACGCGATCCTTGGCCCGCTGAAAGTGTCGTTCCTCGCAAGCAAGGGCGACGCGAAGTTCAACACTTTTGAAGTAAAGGACGCCTCGGGCGCGTCGGTCATCGCTTTCAGTGCTTCAGAGTTGGCGGATGCCTTCTCATCTGCGGCGACACGCATTCCGAACATTAGTGCCCCACCGATCTGGAGGGATCCTTCGCAGCCGTTGCCGGCCCGCGAGCATGATTTGATCCGCCGCATATCGTTGGCTGAAAAAGTCGCGCAGTTGCAAAACGACGCGCCGGCGATTCCGCAGCTCGGCCTGCAGGCGTATAATTACTGGAACGAGGCGTTGCACGGCGTCGCCAACGACGGCATCGCCACCGTCTTTCCGGAGCCCATTGGCATGGCGTCCACTTGGGATCCTTCGTTACTTCACCAGGAAGGACATGTGATCGGCGTTGAAGGCCGCGCGAAGTTCAATGATTACGCCTCGAAACATAATGGCGACTCGAAATGGTGGACCGGCCTGACGTTTTGGACGCCGAACATTAACATTTTCCGCGACCCGCGATGGGGCCGCGGCCAGGAAACCTATGGAGAAGACCCGTTCCTGACGGGCACGCTCGCCGTGTCGTTCATCAAAGGCATACAAGGTGACGACCCGAATTACATGCTGGCGATGGCTTGCGCTAAACATTACGCGGTCCACAACGGTCCGGAATCGGAGCGTCATCGTTTCAATGCCGAGCCGTCGCAACGCGATTTGTATGAGACGTATCTGCCGCAGTTTGAGATGGCGGTGCGGAAGGGACGAGTGGGGGGAGTCATGGGCGCTTACAGTGCGCTTTACGGCGTGCCGGACTGCGCCAGCTCGTTTCTGCTGACGGACCTGTTGCGCAAGCAATGGGGGTTTGACGGTTACGTCGTGTCGGATTGCGGCGCCATTGGCGACATTTGGGGCCGAGGGCAGCATCATTACGTGAACACGCCTGAAGAAGCCGCCGCCGACGCGGTCAAGGCCGGCTGCGATCTCTGTTGCGGCGGAGATTATAACGCCTTGGTGCGCGCGGTCCAACAAAAGCTAATCACCGAAAAGGAAATTGACCAGGCCTTGTATTACACGCTCTGGACACGTTTCAAACTCGGTCTGTTCGATCCGCCGGACAAAGACCCGTATTCACACATCGGCATGGACCAAAACGACACGCCTGCGAGCCGCACCTTGGCGCTCAAAATTGCCGAAGAATCCCTGGTGCTGCTGAAGAATGACGGCATCCTTCCGCTTGACCGCTCGAAGACCAAACACATCGCCGTCATCGGACCGAATGCCAACTCTGTATCCATGTTGTATGGCAATTACCACGGGACGGCGTCGCATCCGGTCTCAATTCTGAACGGCATCAAGCAATTGGCCGGGCCGAACATCGAAGTCACTTTTGCTCCAGGAAGTCCGGTCACCACCAACACGGCAATTGCCGCGTGGAGCCGCCAGGATAACGATACGACCCGTCCGGTGTCAGATCTCTACGCAGAAGCTCTCCGCAATGCGGCCAATGCGGATATCATCATTTATGTCGGTGGCATCACTCCGGCGCAGGAAGGCGAAGGGTTTGATCGCGATTCGATTGAACTGCCCGCAGTGCAGCAAAAACTCATCCAGATGCTCTATGCCACCGCCAAACCGGTCATCATGGTTAACTGTAGCGGTTCGGCGATAGCACTACTGTGGGAGGCGGAGCACCTGCCGGCGATTCTACAGGCATGGTATCCCGGCGAGGAAGGCGGGCGTGCTGTCGCCGAGGTCTTGTTCGGCGACGTCAATCCGAGCGGACATTTACCGATCACGTTGTATCGGGCTACGGCGGACCTGCCGGCTTTCACAGATTACTCAATGAGCAACCGCACCTACCGTTACTTCAACAGCAAACCGCTCTATGCGTTCGGTCATGGCCTGAATTACACCAAGTTCAATTTCCTCCACGGCAAGCTGGGGTCAAAGAAATTGGCCGCCAATGGCGCGGCGAAAGTGACGTTCACGTTGAAAAACACCGGCAAACTAGATGGCGACGAGGTGGCGCAGGTTTATTTCCGCCATATCAGCACGACGGTTCCACAGCCGAAATTGGCGCTGTGCGGTTTTGTCCGCGTGCATCTGAAGAGCGGCAAATCAAGCCGCGTTACGATTGAAGTCCCTGCCGAACGCCTGCGCTACTGGGACACCGAGAAAAAGCAATACATGGTTGAGCCGGGAAAATATGAATTCCTCATTGGCGCGGCATCGGACGACATCCGGCTCAAGCTGCCAATGACTGTTACTGGCAATTTATGAATAATATGTTCGAAGAACCTGTGCCCGACATTGATCAAGTGCCTGCCGTGATGATGCAAGCGGAACAATTCTTCATCGCGACACGCGGCCTTGAATGCCGGATTTTTGAATCTTGGCCTTGCCCCGATTGTGTGGACAGGAGATGTGTGATTGTGTGAGCTGGGGACAACGCACATGAACACAAACGAAGAGACCACCCCGACCCGTAAATATAAACGCTACGATGAAGCCTTCCAACGCTCGACAGTTGAGCA
>DASRLE010000394.1:0-16364 GCA_035648615.1 Saccharimonadales bacterium (SeqCode)
TTTTAATTCGGTAAAGGAAATGGCGTCGTTCTCATTGATGATCGGCACCACGCCGTGCCGCAAGAGCGTGACCAGCGTATTGCGGGCGTTGAGATGGCGCTCGTGATGTTCGAGGTCGTCGTGGGTCAGCAGCACTTGCGCGACGCGGCAGCCTGCTTCTCCCAAAAGATTTTCATAGGTCGTCATGAGCCGCGATTGCCCAACGGCGGCGCAAGCCTGTAAATCAGAAAGTTGGACCGGCCTTTTTTCGTAGCCGAGCACGCCCATGCCGGCCCCGACCGCGCCCGAAGTGACAATGACCACCTGTTTGCCCTGCGCGCACAAGGCCGCGACTTGGCTGGTCAGTTGTTTCATTTGCGCCAAGTCCGGCTGCTTGCGGCTGTCGGTCAGAACGCCAGTGCCGAATTTGACCACGATGCGACTGGCGCTTTTAAGTAATTCGCGATGCATCTTCAAAGGCTGGCCATGAAATTCAAATGAAACTCCAATCCCTCGGCGACGCCATGCCCCTGATTCAATTCGCTGACAAAACCTCGTTGCTCACGCACGCGCGCCTTGACGGAGAGGACCGCATTGCCCGGCGCGGCCAGCCACCAGGCGTGTTCGCGCGAGAGCATGGGCCAATCATTCAGATGATCGCCCGCCGCAAAAGTTTCCTCGGGCTTGACTCCCAACTGCCGCGCGATTTCGGTCAAGGCCGTGCCCTTGTTGAACGCTTCGTGGCTGAAGCGGGAGTAGATGTCATTGCGCACGACCGATAAATCCGGCACGGTGCGACAATACTCGACCAGAAATTCGTGAATGACATCCGCGTCCGCGTTCCGTTCCGCGATCAGGCAAAAGGGCGAATAAATATCCTCATAAATCGTGGCGGCAAAACGCTCCTCGACCCAGGCGCGCAAACGAGGCACGTCCGCCCGCACCCGGCGGAATAATTCGGCATGCGCCTTGTGACACGCCCCGTTCCACGGCATGTCTTCGACATACTCCGAATTGTGATGGCGGTAGATCTCCCGTTCGACCAGCACGAGATAATCCGGTTTGATCGGCAAATGCGCGCGTCCCACCGTCTCCATCAAACTGGACAAATCGCGCCCCGTATTGATAACCCATTTGGCCCCCTGCCCTTGCAGGCGGGCGATCAGATTCTGCAATTTGACCGGGACCGGCGGGTCTTCAAACTCAGCAAAGAGCGTCCCATCAAAATCGGTGGAAATTAGTTTAATCATCTTTTCGATAAAACGGCAACTTATCCATTAGCGACGGCGAATGCAACTCCGCCCACAACTGAAATCTTTTCCTAATCTTAATCCTAATCCCAATATCACTTCAGAGATTAAGATTAAGATTATGATTACGAGCTAGGATTAGGAGTGGAATAAATCACGAAGCAATGGGATTCTTACGTCCATGAAATGCCTGCCACACCAAGCGGAAGCATTGGGAGTTTGCGCCTATTGCGGACGCGCCGTCTGCGTCCAATGCCTCCCCGCGCCGCCTCGCCGCCGGCTGGCCTGTTCGGTCGAATGCGCCGCCGCCTCAGAGCGATCGGAAGGGGCCTTGGAAATGATCCTGCAAAAAAGCCTGCAAAGCGTGCGAGCCAGCGCGTTTTATTGTTACCTTTGCGGAGCTTTGTCGGCCGGGGCGTCCGTCGCCGCGTATTACATGCTGCCGTCGCCGTTTTTGATCTACTTCACCGCGGGCTGCGCGGTGGCGCTGATCGCTTCCGGGATTTGGTACAGCAGCATCGCGCGCAAAACCAAACTTTGAATCTATTTTTTGACCGGCGGCAAAGGCGCCTGGTTCGGAGACATGAGGTAAGCGATCAGGTTGCAAATATCCTCGTCTTTCATTCCTTGCAGCAAGCCTTCCGGCATGAGCGACGTTTGCGTCTGGCGGAGACTGGCGATTTCGGCTCGCTGTAGAGTCAATTTTTCGGTCGGCGTTTGCACCGTCATGCTGTGGCTGGTTTGGGACACGATCAGCGCGGTCAAGGAACGTCCGTCTTTGAGTTCCAAGTCGGTGACACGATAGTCAGCGGGAACAATGGCGCTTGGGTCAACAATGTTTTCCAGCAGATAATCCAGATTGGCCCGTCCGCCGCCGGTCAAGTCCGGCCCAATCGCCGCGCCTTCGCCGTAAAGCTTGTGACAGATGGCGCAGGTGTGGTTGAACAGGGCCCGGCCTTGCGAAAGGTCTGTTTGCTTCATTCGATCGGGAGTCAACAATTCCCGATAACGCGCGATCAACTTCATCTTGTCCGCGTCGCTCGACCGCACTTCGCCCCAAACCTGGCTGAGTTTGGCATTGAGGGCGTCGTTTTTGAAATTGCGAATCTGCCGGGCGTGGAAGGCGTTGAGAGCGTTGCGCGGAACGGTGTCGCTGGCCACCGCGTCGAGCAGCAGCGCAGCGGAAGAGGCGCGCGAAACCATCAGTCCCACTAAAACCGCGCGGTCGCCAGCTTCCATGGTTTTCCATTGTTGCAACGCAAAGGCGGCGGCGTTCGGATCGTTCAGCAAAAGCAAGCCATGCGCGGCCTGGCCGACGGTCGCGGGATCGTTGAGCAGCTTTTGCAGCGTTCCGGCCAACCCCGGCGGACGCGCGTCGATGAGCTGTCGTAACGCATCCTGGCGGGTTTCCGTCGCCGTCGCAGGATTGAGGGCCATCTCGCTCAGCCGGCGCAATGCCCATGAGTCGCCCATGGCCGCGCCGATGTTTTGAGCCAGGCGAAGAAGATCGCGATTGGCCGAGTTTGCGATGCTATCGCGCAACGCCGGCCACGCCGAAAGAGGCGGCAAGCCGCAGCGGCCTTGCAGCGCCGCAGCCAGGCCGTCAAGTATATCGCGTTGCGACTCTTGGGTTGCGCCAGCGGCAGCGACCAGCAGGCTGTCAACTGACTTGGCGTCCTTAGTGATTTCTTCGCCCAGGCGCCGGGCAATGTATTGGCGGACGAGCGGAATCCTGCTGGCCAAAGCGAGGCGAATGGCGCTGGACGGATATTGCGCGGCAATCGGTTCGACGCCGTACCAAAGCATCAGCGGCAAATTATGGTCGGTGGCGTCTTCACCGTGTTTGAGAAGGGCCGCCGCGAGCGGCGCGCGCGCGCCCGCCGACATGCGCTGCAAAGCGGAGGCGAGCGACAACCGCACCACAGGCGAGGCCTCGCTGGTGGCCAGTGCGCTGAAGATTGGATCCAATTCCTGCCAATCCGCTGAAGGGTCTTCGCCCAGAAATCTCACCGCCCACGAGCGAATGTGTTCGTTGCTGTCTTTGAGTTGTTCCTCCAGCCAGTCTTTGGAATCCGCTCCGATGGCGTGAAGAGTAAAAAATAATCGCAGCTTCTTTGGAATTTCAGTTTGCGCGCTGTAGAGAGCCAAAATTTTCCCGCTGAATGAGACGGGGAGAATAGCCGCGCGTTCCTGCAAAATGCGGCACGCGTGCCGGGCGTACCATTCGTTGGTATGGAATTGCAATTCCAGTAATTGGGCATTGGAAAAATTGGCCAGGGAGTTAGTCAACAATGATAATGATTGCGAACTGTGAATGTCGTTGTAGGTCAGTTTGTAAATCCGGCCGGTCGCACGATGGACACCTGTATCGCCGTGGCACTCCCCGGTGTCCGACCAATCCAAAACAAAGACGCCGCCATCGGGTCCATAATCCAAGTCGATGCCGCGAAACCAAGGATCGCCAAACTTGACAAGGTCCGAGCCATGCCGTCCGACGTAGCCGGAACCGCGCGGTTCGAGCAAATCCTGGTTGATGCGGCGTCCGTGATAATTCAAAGTGAAAAGATGGCCGTAATATTCCTCCGGCCAATTGTCGCCTTGGTAAATCATCAAGCCGGAATGGGCGTGTCCGCCGCCCAGAGCATCGGCGCCGGGATCGCTTCGCGAATATCCCCAGCTTTTTTGGGTGTTCCAATGGTAATGATCCGCCGTCTGTTCGATCAGACCGTAGCGATAGGGAGTTAAAGGCTCTCCAAACATGCGCTGATAAAAAGCGCCGGGAATGCCGTGCCACAAATGGCCGATGACGGTGTTGATAAAAAACAGCTCGCCGTATTGATCCCAATCGTGGCCCCAGGGATTGGTCCCGCCCTGGCAAAAGACCTCGAAGACCTTGCGCGTGGGATGATAGCGCCAGATGGAAACGTTCAACTTCGTTCGTTCGGCTTCCGGAGTGCCGGGCCGGCCCACTGAGGAGGTGGCGGAAATCCCGTGCCGCCCATAGAGCCAGCCGTCGGGACCCCATTTCAATCCGTTGACGATGTTATGGTGGACTTCGGCGTAATTCCAACCGTCGAGAAGAATTTCGGGCGGCCCAGCCGGCTTATCGCCGCCCTCAGCCACTGGAATAAAAAGCAAATTCGGCGCGGACAGACAAAACACACCGCCAAAACCCAAAGCAATACTTGTCAACCGCACGCCCTGGTCCCAAAAAACAGTTCGTTTGTCAAAGCGCCCCGCGCCCTTTGAGTCTTCAAAAATAAGAATGCGATCGCGCTGGTCGGGATCGAAGGCCGGATCCGGTCCTCCTCGATAGCTGTAACATTCCACCACCCACAAGCGCCCCCGATCATCGAAAGCCATGGCAATAGGCTGGCAGACATCTGGTTCCCCCGCAAAAAGGGTGGCGTGAAAACCCGGGGGCGCGATGATATGGCTGGCCACTTCAGACGCAGGCATCGGAAGATTGGTCGCGACATCGCCAAAGGCGGACGCAATACTGCACACGAAAACAAGCAAGATTTGGAATCGCACTGCTCAAAGCATATTAGACAGGCATCGAGGGTCAAGCATCGTCATGGGGAAGGTTTGACTACCACGCTCCGCTGAGTCAAGCGCGGCGCATTGGCAGCATAGACCCAATAGACGCGAAAGTCGTAATGGGTTCCTCCGACAGCTTGGAAGTTGAGCGCAAAAGGACGATAAAGGATGTCTGGAAAGTCAGAGCGCGCCACAGAGCGCGAAGCGATGACGGTGCTCGAATCCAGATTGACGACTGACAAGGCCGCCACGACGGAATTATCCCAGTTAAAGTTATCCACCTTCAACTCGAATTGTGCCGTGTAGTTAGCCGCAGCCAGTTCGACGGTGCCCGGTCCTTTAGTAAGATAACCCGAAGCCGTGTCCCGCACAGGATCGGCCTCCCAACCATTGAGCCCGTCCAGACGGCCGATATCGTGAGGCAGATTGGCCGCAATCCAATTGTGCCCGCCATCCAGAGTAGTATCGCTGGCCGTCAAAATGGGAGCGTTCTGGACTTGGTTCTAATAAATGCGGAACTCCAGTGGGTCGCCCGCGACCGCGTTGGTAAAATCCAGTGAGAAATCCTGCGCCTCATTAGTCGCCACAAATAAATTCCATGGAACGTCGCGAACGGCCAGCGTCGTCCCATGATTGTTTTCAGTGACACTCAACTGGACCAGATTCGAGTTGGCATTGCTGAGAGCGCTCACGGTCAGTCGGAAATGAATGGAATGCAATCCAGTCGGCAAAGAAGCCATAGAGGGGCCGTATTGAATAAGACCGGCGGGCGTCATAGGTCCGCAAGTCCATCGTAAGTTTCCGGCTGGTGAACCGGCGGAATGACTGAATGCGCAATCAGCAGCACCCTTGGCAAAAGACAGCAGCGCTGTCGCGGGTTCGGCCAGCACACTCAACGGCATTACCGCCGAGCTTTGGCAAGCGGCGTCCGCGACGTCAAAAGGTCCACCCCACTTGAATCCGAATTGATTGGAGCTGTTCCGATCATTAAGCCACACAGCTCGAGCGTTAAGAAAAAGAAAGTTAAAATAATCTGGTTTATGATCGACATCATAAAGATAAGCCAGATTGCGAATAAAAATTCCCTTAAACTGAGGGACATCCCTTCCGCCGCAGCGGCGTCCCCGACAGAATTCCTGCAACACCCCAGTTTGGTCAACCAAGCTGGCGAGTGTCGCCGTAGCGATCGTCTCCGCCTGGGTCAGGTAGTTAGTGTTCCCAGTGACTTTGAAGAAATCAGTGAGGGCGCCGAGGATAACTCCCTGATTATAACTCCATGTCGTTCTCCCATTGTTAGAACAATCGTAAGTTAATCCATCGTTCACCAGATTTCGCGAGTTAATCATTCCGCTGTTCTTAAACCAAGTCCATTCTTTGACCGCCCACTCATAGTAACTGCCGGCGCCGCCATCGCCGGGGGTGCGTTGATGCAGCCGGATTGCGTCAAGCAGAAACAATTCGTTGGGAATGGCATTTTTGTAAGTGCGGGATGTGCTCCACCATATTCCGCCCTCACAGTGGCTGTCCCAGGCGTTGGTCATATCGCTAAAAATGGTTTTCGCCATTTTTAAATATTGGACGTTGCCCGTGAGATCGTAGGCTCGAAGCCAGGCCTCGACCCACCAGCCCTCGTCGTCATAGTAGTCATTCAAAAAGTCGCCGCCCGAGTTCAAGTTAAAAGTATTTTGTAAGACGGGGATATAATTGCGATCGTTATTCACGGCGATCGCGTCAGCGAGGGCGTCCACACAATTAGCCGCATTCCACCAACCGGTTGTGTCCCACAAGCCGTTGCTGTTGTACCACCTTTGCAGGGCGGAAACAGCGGCTTCGGTGTTCGCGTTGAAGTCATTGCTTGCCGGGCTCGCGCCGCAGCGGGTGATCGCCACAGCGAAAAGTATGGACAGAATGATTTTCACGACGGTTGCCCTTTACCTATCCTGCAACAGGAGGTTTTGGCAAGCGTCGAATGGAGGAGGTGTCCCCCGGTCAAGTGCGCTTGCGGCCAGAAATGAGGTTGACCAGGATCATGATGATGGCAACCACCAATAGAATATGAATAAAACCACCCATTGTGTAGCTGCTCACCAAGCCGAGCAGCCAGAGGATGATCAATACTACCGCAATCGTGTATAACATATAATTTTTCTTTCAGGGGAAAGGGATAAACACCTTAAGGATAAAATGCCCGATAGAACCGCGTGGTTTGGCCCGAGGTTAGATTGTCGATGTAAATATACGGGTTGACGCTTGGGGTTGCAGTAGCGAGAAAGCTCCACGACGTGAGGTTTGTTGATGTTTGCAAGGTGAGGGTCAGGCCCGGCGTGTTGGTGATGGTGAGAGTCACTGACCCGTTAGACGCGTAGGACGTGGGGCCGAAGGTGATCGCCCCGGGGTTCACATTGGGATCAGTGATAGGGTTCGCATCCAACGTCACCGCGCCATTTTGCGCCAAGGCCCGCCCGTTTAGGGTGGCTCCCGTTTGAAGCGTGATGGATTGGGCGGCCATGATGGTTCCCTGGAACGTTGAATAGGTATAAAGGGTGGCTGAAGTGCCGACCTGCCAGAAGATGTTGCCTGCTTGTGCGCCACCGGCAAGAATCACTTTGCGACTGTTTAGGATTTGCAGTGTATTCGCCGTTTGAAAGATCCAGATCGCACCCGCATTGCCTCCGGCATCGAGAGTAAGATCCAGCGAGGTAATGCTGTAGGAACCTTGGGCAGATTGGTAGAGGCCGGGAGCAAGGGTCCGTCCTCCCAGTTCGCCTGCGCCGCCGCCGTAGATGGAGACATCGATGCCATTGGGACGAACCGCCGGGCTTGTGTTGATAAAAGCAGCGCCCAAGTCGCTCTGCGCTTCGCTTAACATAGCGGCCACCGCGCCGCCATCACTGGCCGCGTAGATCGTCCCGGTTACTTCGACGGCGGTTAATCCACTGATCGAAGAGCGGGCTGCGGGGGTTAGTCCGACATTGCCGATAACAGCGCACGTCGGAATGCTAGTAATGTCAGTTGCAGCCAGAACGGCGAAACGGCCGACCGTGGCAAGGTTGACCGGGGCCTGGCCGGCAGTGAGGTCGAGCTGCAAAAAGAGGGCGGCCCCAAGAACCAAGCGGAGGGTTTGTGTCATAATTTTTATCAAGAGGATTACTTTACCCTGCGATAAGAACGTTCGCTATTGGGGGGTACACCCATGGGGACTTTACCCCATCCAGCAAGCGGGACTGGCCACTCCCTTTATTGGACTGGAAACGAAGGCTTGGTTCGGCTATAAAAACTGCGCCGGAAATCATGAAAAAGCCAAAATCGATTCTCAAGTACACGCCGCTGAACGACCGCCTCTACCGTTATCTGTGCGAGCGCCGCAGCCATGCGGCGGACCGCGTGCTGGACGCTTTGCGCAAGGAAACAGCGGCTTTGGGCGAGATCGCCGAAATGCAGATCGGCGCAGACCAAGGGTCGATGATGACGCTGCTCGTCGCGGCCATCGGCGCGCGCCAGGCCATCGAAGTGGGATCGTTCACCGGCTACAGTTCCATTTGCATCGCTCGCGGATTGCCGGAGAAGGGCCGGTTGTTGTGCCTGGACGCCAGCGAGGAATGGACGGCCATCGCCCGAAAATATTGGCGCCGGGCGGGCCTGGAGAAAAAAATCGAACTGCGCCTCGGCCCGGCGGCGGACAGCTTGAAAAAACTGGAGGCGGGACGGACCTTTGACTTCGCTTTCATCGACGCGGACAAACCGCACTACGACACTTATTACGAACTTGTCCTCCCACGGATGCGGCCGAATGGATTGATTCTATTTGACAACATGCTATGGGGCGGGCGGCTGGGCAAAGCCGGGAAAATCAAACACCCCAATGGCCGGGCTATTGAGCGGCTCAACCGCAAACTAGCCCGGGAACGGCGGGTCGAATCGGTTTTGCTCTCGATTGGAGATGGCGTGCAACTTTGCCGGGTCCGCGGCGTTAAAGAGTAAGGGAACATGCGAAAATTTCTGTCGCTTTGCGGTTTGTTGTCCGGGGTTCTGCTGGCCTGCGGTTGCGCCAGCCTGCGCCTTTCCGGTTCGGTCAGCGGCGGGGAATACACCTCGGCCCAGGGCAATTTCTCGGTGCCCTTTCCCGTCAGCCCGGAAGTCGGCGGCCGGGTGCGGCGCGACAACGCGGAAAGCGTCTCCTTCCGCGACAACTGGGGCAGCCAGATCAGCTTTTATTCGGCCGCGTTCAACGCCCAAAGTTCGATGACTTCCGTCCTGCGCGCGCAAGGGCGCGCCCAAGCCCTTGAGGCCTTCGCCAAGGCGGAATATGGCGATTTAATTGTGCCGCATTATCATCCCGAGATTCGCGAGGGCGCCATCTCGTTTATCTTCTTAAAACCGGTGGGGCCAAAAACCGGGGTGGCGGCCTTTCTCTCCGGCGACCGAATTTACTGGGTGGCGACCGATCTTCTGCCGGGGGTGCAACTGCTGGCCCAGACTGACGAGGCCTCCCAACGTGACCGGGAAACCTGGCTGGAGAACCGCGCCTTGAGCCTCCTGCAGACGATGAAGATCCGATAGCCCCCGCTAGTGCATGGCGCGGGCGATGCTGTTCCACCAGAGGTCGTGCAAGGCGGCCAGCGGCCATTTCAACTCCCGATCCTTGTATTTGACTGTTAATTCGCCGCCGCCGGTCATTCCTAGTTTGACTGCGGCCAGCCCCATGATCCTGGCTCGCTCCACCACCTTGACCACATCCATGGGCGCGACGGAAACAACAATACGGGTTTGCGTTTCGCCGAAAAGAAGCGCCTCGGGACGAGTCAGGCCGGCCACTTCAGTCAAGTCTATTGTTGCGCCCATCAGCCGGGGGGTATCCCGCGCAATCTGCCGCGAAATGCAGGACTCCGCCAGCGCCACCGCCAGCCCTCCTTCGCTGCAATCGTGCGCGCTCTTGATCAATCCGCTGGCGATAAAACCGCGCAGCGCATTGTGCAGGATTAATTCTTTTTCCAAATCGCAACGGGGCGGACGGCCCGTCTTCATCCCATGAACACATTGCAAATAAGCCGAACCGCCCAGGCCGAGCAGCGGATCGGCCTGGTCCACAATTTCGCCCAGCAAGAGAATGGCGTCGCCTTCGTCTTTGAACCATTGCGTCGTAATATGCGCGCGGTTTTCGATCAACCCAACCAGCGCCACCGTCGGAGTGGGATCGATGGGGCCGTTGGGACTTTGGTTGTAAAGACTACAATTGCCGCCTGTGACCGGCGCATTAAACGCCCGGCAAGCCTCGGCCAGGCCGCGCACCGATTCTTGTAATTGCCAGAATAATTCGGGCGCATGGGGATTGGCAAAGTTGAGGTTATCCGTCGCGCCGAGCGGCGTCGCGCCGGCACAGGCCAGGTTGCGCGCCGCTTCAGCGACAACGACCTTGGCGCCTTCGTAGGGGTCCAGATAGACGTAGGCCGCATTGCAATCGACGGTCAAGGCAATGTATTTTTCAGCGAGAATTTCCTTTTCCTTCAAGCCGCCCGGAAGCGAATCGCCTTTAATCCGAAGCACGGCGGCATCCGAGCCGGGACAAACCACCGAACCGTCGCGCACCATGTAATCGTATTGCCGGTAAACCCAGTTCTTCGAAGCGATGGTGGGCCAGGCCAGCAATTGTGGCAACACTCCGGCCAGGTCTGGCGCCTCTGGAATCTGGGCGACGGAAAATTCGCGGACTGCTTTTAAGTAAGCAGGCTCTTGCGATTCCCGATAATAAACGGGCGCTTCATCGGCGAGTTTCTTGGCTGGAATATCCGCGACGATCGCGCCATTGAACGTCACCACCATTTGGCCGGTGCCGGTGACATGACCCACATGCGCCCAAGGCAGGTCCCACTTGTCAAATATACGTTTAACCTCTTCCTCGCGACCGGCCTTGACGATGATCAACATTCGCTCCTGCGATTCGCTCAACATGATTTCGTAGGGGGTCATGTTCGGGGCGCGTTGCGGAACTTGGTTGAGTTCGATTTCGATGCCGGTGCCGGCGCGGGCGGCGGTTTCGCAGGTCGAGCAGGTCAAGCCCGCCGCGCCCATGTCCTGAATGCCAGCCACCGCGCCGGTGGCCAGGAGTTCGAGACACGCTTCGCAAACCAGTTTTTCCATGAACGGGTCGCCCACTTGGACAGCGCCGCGCTGCTTGTCCGCCGATTCCTGGGTCAAGTCTTGCGAGGCAAAAGCGGCGCCGGCCAAACCGTCCCGTCCCGTGGCCGGCCCCACATAAAAGACGGGATTGCCGATGCCGTGGGCCGCGCCGCGCGCGATTTGTTCATGGCGCAAAACGCCCAGGCAAAAAGCGTTGACCAGCGGGTTGCCCTCGTAAGATTTGTCAAAATAAACCTCGCCCGCGATAGTCGGAATGCCAAAGCAATTGCCGTAATGCGCAATGCCGCTGACCACCCCGGCAAAGAGGCGGCGATTATTGGCCAGCGCCGCATCATCGGGGGCTTGGCCGGGAGCGGCGGTGATCGGCCCGAAGCGCAAGGAGTTGAGCGCGCAAACCGGACGCGCCCCCATCGTAAAAATATCGCGAATGATCCCGCCGACCCCGGTGGCGGCCCCTTGAAAAGGTTCGACCGCGCTGGGATGATTGTGCGATTCGATTTTAAAGGCGATGGCCAGCCCGTCGCCGATGTCAACAATCCCGGCGTTTTCCTCCCCTGCTCCGACCAAAATGCGCGGCGATTTGGTGGGGAAAGTTTTCAGCAATGGCCGGGTGTTTTTGTAGGAACAGTGCTCGCTCCACATGACCGAGAAAATCCCCAACTCGGTGTAATTGGGTTCGCGGCCCAGGATGCCTTTGATCTTCTCGAACTCCTCGGAGGTGAGGTTATGCTTTTTGACCAACTCGGGGGTAATGGCGGGGTCTTGGGTCATCGTTATGCCGCCCTGGCCATTTTATTTTCGAGCCAGAAAATCAAACTTTCAAAAATCAACCGTCCATCGGCGCCGCCCAAAATGGCTTCGCTGGCGCGTTCAGGATGCGGCATCAGGCCGGCGACATTGCCGGCTTCATTGCGAATTCCGGCGATGTTCCAGAGGGAGCCGTTGGGGTTGCTCGACGGCGTCAATTCGCCCTGGGCATCGGCGTATTGCCAAAGTATTTGGCCATTGACCTTGAGCTTTTCCAAGGTGGTTTCGTCAGCGAAATAACACCCCTCGCCATGCGCAATCGGCAATCGCATAATTTTCCCGTTTGGAATCTTATTGGTAAAAGGGGAATCCTGGCCGGTGGTCTTAAGAAAAACGGATTCGCACCGGAACTGGAGGGAGCGATTGCGAATCAGCGCGCCCGGCAACAACCCCGCTTCACACAGAATTTGAAATCCGTTGCATATACCGAGCACCGCCCCGCCATGGGCCGCGAAGGCTTGCACCGCCTCCATAATAGGACTGAAGCGCGCAATGGCGCCGGTGCGCAAATAATCGCCGTAGCTGAATCCCCCGGGAATAATGACGGCGTCGATGCCCGCCAGCGAATTCTCCTTGTGCCAGACAAAGCGGGCGGATTGCCCAAGAACGTCCTTGACCACATGGAGCGCATCCTGGTCGCAATTGGAGGCGGGGAATTGCAAGACGGCAAAATTCATTTCATTCAATCTCGAACCGGTAATCTTCAATGACCGGGTTGCTGAGAATCTTGTGGCAGGCGTCGTCAATCTGTTTCCGCCAAGCCTCCTTGTCGGCCCCAGGGAGGTCGATTTCCAAATACTTGCCCACATGAACCGCGCCGACGCCCTGGTAGCCCATGTGTTCGAGGGCGTTTTGCACCGTTTTGCCCTGCGGGTCGAGAACGGCTTTTTTGGGCGTGACGATTATTCTGGCTTTCATGTCAATCAATAAAATCGCGCGGTCTCGCGCAGCACGCGGCAAGGTTGAAGCAAGATTCACCCCCGCGCGAGTTTTTTTTGGGATAAGCCCCTGCCGGCGGCCATAACCCTGATTCAGCCATAGGGGAAAGGCTTAGAGAGAGTCCAAAAAACAGGGTGATTGGTTTGACTGACTTTGACTGGGTTTGACTGAGGCTCAGAAAGGCCCTTTTGCCGGATTCCCGGCTGGCGGCTTAATTCAACGTTTTTGCTCATCTTGTAACTAACTTACGCAAGTAATTAAAATATGTCAACCGTCTATTTTAAATTTATTCCTTTTTCTTGCCATCCCGACTCTGCGATGCCCAACAGTCACTGGAACTGTTTTGGAAGCCCGGCGGGCGTTGCGGGCGATGGTTTCCAGTTTCCGGCGCAAGAGGCCGTTGTTCGCAATCATTCGATACTTTGGGCCGTTGTCAACAAGCTGATGCCAGAACTCCCCGCCAGCGCATTCCAGGATTAAACCTGCTGCCGCGATGTCCCACAGTTGGATGCCGGATTCGATGTAGGCGTCGAAGCGCCCGCTGGCTACGTAGGCCAGGGAAAGGGCGGCGGCGCCCATCATTCGCATCTTGCGGACTCGGCTGACCAAGGCGTTGAAGACCGGCAAGTTCTCGCGCAGGCTTTCGGCGTCCTTGGCGAAACCGATGGCGACGATGGCCTCGCCCAGATCGCTGCGGCGGCTGGCGCGAATGGTGCGGCCGTTCAGCTTGGCCGGGCCGCCCCGTGTGCCACTCCAAAGCTCATCGCAAAACGGATCATAGACCACTCCGATGATTGTCAAGAATTCGGCTGATTCGTTCTCGCGTTCCTGCAAGGCGATGGAAACGCAGGCGTGAGGCACGCCGTACGTGAAGTTGACCGTGCCGTCAATCGGATCGACCACCCAGCGAAGATTGGCCCCTTCCTTCCCGGCCACGCCCTCCTCGCCCAACACGGCTGAAGCGGGCAGCGTGGCCAGCAATTTGCGCTCGATCTGTTTTTGGCAGCGCACATCCAGTTCCAGTTTTATATCGTGGCGGGATTGCTGGTTGATTTTTTTGACGGTGTGGTCGTTGCGGCGCATCAACGCTCCCGCGCCCCGCGCCGCCTCGACCGCGCCCGCCAGGGCCTGGTGCATCGCGTGGGTGGTCACTTGAGTTCTTCCACGTTTAAGCCGAAGGAATACTTGTCAAAATAAAGATTGGAATTGCCCCATTCCACTTCGCCCCGCTGGAAATCCACGTCGTCCGAGCGCATGGTTTTTTTGGGCGGAACCAGTTCCTGGCTATGATCGCCGTTGGCGGCCATGCGATAGTAATCCAGCCCGCCGAAATAGAAGTCGCGCAGTTCCTGCCGCTCCGGCCCGGTTAAGGCGGAGCAATAGCGCGTGGCGTAGAGACCGGCCCAGGCATCGACCGGCACCCAGCCGTAGGGCGCGAGGTAAATTTCGCTCCAGTCGTGCATATTTTTTGCGTTGGGGAAAAGGTCCCAGCCGGTCTGCCAGCGCGCCGGGATTCCCCGCGAACGGCACAAGGTGATAAAGAGCATGGCCTCCTGCCCGCAATCGCCATAACGGTTGGTCAGGCAATAATCGCTCAGGTTGGCCAGAGTGGAATACTCGCGGGAAAAACTGTAGAGGATGTTGCCGGTGACCCAATTGTAAAAGGCGCGCGCTTCCAGCACCTGGTTCGTTTCGGTTCCGGCGATTTGATTGGCCAATCTTTTAATCCTGTCCGTGAAAACAACATGAGGCGCTTCGCTGGCGAATTTTTTCAAGATGGGATCCGACAAATCGGCCGGCCGGCTGTCCTGCGGCTTGAGGTCAAAATAAATTCCATCTCGCGTGAAACTGTAGGTGACCGTAAACTCGTCCGGCTTTCCTTCCACCGCCGGTTGCTCCAGGTAGGCGGACCGGATTGGGCTGCTGTCAAGTCCAAGTTCCTTGACCGGGGAAGAACTGGCAATCAGCTTGAATTGATCCTGGAACGGGTATTGGCGCGGAATGGGCAACCAGGCGCGAACGACTTCTCCGGCGGGCACGGCGTCCTCGGCCACGGTTGTTTTCATGGTGCAAACAAAGTGATGCGGCAGCACATACGGGGTGCGCCCGGCCTGCACGGCTCTCTTGATGTCACGGCTGATTTCCAGCCGGCCCTTTTGCTCCAGGACGTCGTCCTTCTTATCCAGCCGCCGGCTGTTCAGCGAGGGATCTCGAAAATAAAGATTGGCCACGCTGGTGCTCACATACAAAGTCTGGCCGTCGATCGTTTTGCTGTCGAAGCGTCCCTCCGCCATCCAGCGGTCAAACTCCGGCCGGGTCAGGTCCTTGACCGAGGCGGAAAGTTTCTTGAAAAGACCGTCTTTGCTGAACGGGTAGTCTTGCTTGATGCGTTCGAGGACGTCGGCTTGAAAAGCCAGGTCTTTGCGTTGCTCGGTGGAGAGATCGTGCGACTTGAGAGCCTCGGCCAGCACCGCCGCCGCGCCTTTGAAATCGCCCTGGTCCCGCAACGCGGCCGCCTCGCTGGCCGGGGACTCCGCTCGCGCTCCGGCGCTTATCAGCAAACCGGCCAAAAGAAGAAGTGTCGCAACTCGCACCTTCAAATCCTAATCCTCGGCAAACAAGTATTCCAGTTCCGATTGCGAAAGATTGGAGGCAAAACCTTGCTCTCCCAAAACGTCGGCAATGGTTTGGGCCTTGCGCTGCTGCAATTCCCAGATTTTTTCCTCCACCGTGCCGGGAGCAATCAAACGAAAGGCATTGACGGTGTCCGTCTGGCCAATGCGATGAGACCGATCAATCGCTTGCGCCTCGACCGCCGGGTTCCACCATGGATCGTAAAGCACCACATAGCTGGCCGTGGTCAGGTTCAGGCCGGTGCCCGCCGCGCGCAGACTGAGAAGAAAAACAGCGCCCTCGGTGTCGTTTTGGAAGGATTGCGTCACTTCCTGCCGGTCCTTGGTTTCGCCCGTGAGGATGTGCGTGCGAATGCCGCGCACGGCGCATTCCTTTTCCAGGATTTTGAGCATCTGCACAAATTGGCTGAAAAGAAGAACTTTCTGCTGGTCAGCGATGAGAGGTTCGATCAACTCGAAGAGCGTTTCGGTCTTGCCGGAAGCGGAATCGTTGCCCACCAATTCAGGGTGGCAGCAGATCTGGCGCAAGCGCGTCAAGGCCGCGAGGACATGGATCGAACTGCGATTCAGGCCGCGCTCGGCCACTGAATTCATGACCTGCTCGCGACTGCGCCGCAATTCGGCCAGGTACAGTTTTCGTTGCGCTTCGCCCAGTTCGCAATCCCGCCGTTGCTCGATCCGGTCCGGCAAATCGTGGGCCACCTCGCTTTTCAAACGGCGCAACATGAGCGGCCTGAGCTTGGCCGAGAGCCGGCGGCGGGCGATGCGCTGTTCGTCCACGACATGTTCGCCCCGCGGCTCGTATTTCTCCTTGAACTTTTGCTGGTTGCCCAAATACGAAGGCTGAATGAAATCGACAATGCTCCACAGGTCGAGCAGCCGGTTCTCCAGCGGCGTGCCGGTCAGGGCCAGATGTTGCTCGGCCCGCAATTGTTTGACCGACTGGGTGATTTGCGCGTCGGGATTTTTGATGAACTGCGCCTCGTCCAAAATGACGACGCGGAAAGCAAATTTTTGCAACGCTTCGAGATCGCGCCGCAGCAGCGCGTAATTGGTCACGATCAAATCGTTCTCGGGG
>DASRLE010000395.1:0-10053 GCA_035648615.1 Saccharimonadales bacterium (SeqCode)
CAATCCGGGCTTGCCCCGGACGGCGCATATTACGCTGCTGGGCCAAATCATTCCAATTGTGCAAGTGTCACTCGGCCCGCCGGAAATTCTGACCGCTTTGCCCATGCAGCCGGGAGGGCCGATTCAGTTTGCGTTTGGCAGCGCCACGAACACGTCCTTCACCGTGCTGACCACCACCAACCTTTCAATTCCGCTGAGCAACTGGACCGTGGCCGGCACCGCTTCGAACACCGCGCCCGAACTTTTCCAATTTAGCTCGCAACCCACGACAAACAACGTGCAACAGTTTTACAAGATACGCTCGCCTTAGAAGTCGCATGGGCATTCGTCAACGGCCGAGTGCAGCTTCAAAACTGCCCAATCAAAATCCCGGTATCAAGGAAGGTCAGCGAGTGTAGTGGCGCGATTGCGCCACAGCCTCCTCGATCGGCGTGGCCGGAACGGCGACGGTTCAGATCTTGAGCTTGCCGCGTTTGATGAGGCGGCCGGAAGCGTTGGCCTCTATTTCCAAAACGATGCGCCCCGGTGTCGCGGATACGGTCAGTTTTTGCCTTCGGGAAATTCCGGCGGCCCGCCGCAGTTCCCGCGAAAGCACGATCCGGTTGGAAGCGTCGAGTTCAACGGTCGTTTTCACCTTAGCCGCCGACCCCCTCCAATTCAACCTGCCGCATGGTTTCAACGCCGCCGAAACGCTTTTGCGCGTCAAGGATTTCCAAGCCGATGAGACGGCCCTCGCTATCATAATCCGCCGCAATGCCCTCCGCCAAATGTTTGGTCGTCACCGTGGCTTCGCAAAAGGTGATGCTCAACGCCTCCACTTCGGCATCATAACCGATTTTCACGAATCAAAAATAATACGTATAAACCGTTATCACAACTACCTTCTCGGCTTCCACGAAGAATCGAGCCGGGGGTAAGAGAAAGTTCTTCAATCGCCGTGAGGCCTGTTTCCTGGCCAAAGCGGCGCTGGCGCGCCGCGCTCCAAGACGCTTCGCGCGCACTCCCGCCGCCGAAAAAGCGGCAGCTTTTGGAGTGCGTGCGCGCCAGCGCCGCTTTTCCGCTGGCGTCCGTCATTATGCGTACGGTTTCACACCGCCACTGGATACTTAATCGCCGGGTGCGGGTCGTAGCCGGTGATTTCGATGTCCTCGAATTGATACTCGAAGATCGAGGCGGGTTTGCGCTTGAGGATGAGCTTGGGGAGGGGGCGCGGGTCGCGCTCGAGTTGCTCTTGGACGCCTTCGATTTGGTTTAGGTAGATGTGGCAATCGCCGCCGGTCCACACGAAATCGCCCGGTTCCAAGTCGCATTGCTGGGCGATCAGGTGTGTCAATAATGAATATTGCGGGACGTTGAAGACCATGCCGACCGGGCAGTCCACTGAACGCTGGTAGAGCTGGCAGGAGAGCCGCCCCGCAGCCACGTAGAATTGAAAGAGGGCGTGGCAGGAGGCCAGCGCGGCGACGCCCGCGCGAACGTTGTCTTGCGGGCTGATGCTTTCGTCGGGGAGGACGGTGGGATTCCAGGCGGTGACGAGATGCCGGCGGGATTCTGGTTTGGCGCGGAGTTGGTGGATGAGCTGGGTGATTTGGTCGATTTTTTTGCCATCGGGACCTTCCCAGGCCCGCCATTGCGCGCCATAGACGGGGCCCAAGTCTCCCTTTTCATCCGCCCAGGCATCCCAAATGTGGACGTTGTGGTCTGTCAAGTATTTGATGTTGGTGTCGCCGGCCAGAAACCAGAGAAGCTCGCGGATGACGCCCTTGAAAAACACTTTCCGGGTGGTGACGAGCGGGAAACCTTTGGACAAATCAAAACGCAGTTGCGCGCCGAAAATGCTTTTGGTGCCGGTGCCGGTCCGGTCCCCCCGGGTGACGCCGTGATCAAGGATGTTTTGCAAAAGATCGAGGTATTGTTTCACTTTTTGTTTTCGCCCTTGAGTTTAATCAGTCCGTTTTTTTCCGCAATGGCATCGAGCAGGACGGAGATGAGGCTTTGCAAATCGCGCTGGTCGCGTTTGACGTACCAGGCGAAGGCCGGGACGGTCAGGAGCAAAAACCATATCTGCCAGAGGGTGTACCAGATGAAGCCGATGACGACGAGTTCGAAGCCGAGCATCGAGCAGAGCGCCACTTTGGAGGCGAGAGACCAGGCGGTGCGCAGACGGCAGCGCAGAAGCTGTTTTCCGCCGGCGTAGGGCTCGGCCACCGTGGTGATTTGCAGGTGCGCCCAACGGCTGCCGAAAATTTCCACGTCGTAATCGCTCCAGCCCATGTCCGCCTTGATTTCCCAGCCTTGCTCGTCCAGCCGCCGCAAAATGTGGCGCACGAACCCCACCCGGTCCATGGCGGCGCTGGCCCAATATTCGACCTGGTCCAATTCGCCCGGACGGTCGCGCATGGTCATGGATTCGAGGCTTTCCAAGGCGGCCTGCGGCGTGGGGGCCAGATTGAGGCGGCCCTGGTAACGCGCCCAACCCCGCACGATGGGTTGCAGGAAAAAAAGCAGCGCGACGAGCGGGCGCGACCAGACGCGGCGTTTGTTGCGCGGCAAATCCGCCTGGACCGCCGCCGCCACGCAAACACCCAGGGAAATCATTATACTTGTCACGGCGAACGGCAACAGGTCCCGGAACGGCACGGAGAGCGCCAGCAAAGGCAGATTGACCAGGGCATGGTACTCGAGGCTGGTGCAAAACATCAGGCCGGTGGCCGGGTCCGCGCAATACACGCTTTGGAAAAAACCGGTCGCGAAGAGACCGTGATAAATGATCGGACGGCGGATGGTCAGGCCAAATTTCGACGCGGCGTAAATCCGGCCCTGCCAGATGCTGCCGCCAAAAGTGTTGAAGTATTCCGGATGCCGCCGCACCAGCATGGTTTCCGCTTCGCCGTAGCCGCTTTGCTGGCCCAGATACGCCTGCACCGTCGAGCGCCGGTAATGCCAGACAAACCCCGGCGGACTGAACCCGATGGCAAAGCCGCGCTGCTGCAAACGCCAGCAAATATCCACGTCATCGCCGGCCCGGTGGAAAATCGGATCGAACCCGCCGACCTCCAACAACGCCCATTTGTAGAACGCCATATTACAACCCGGAATATGCTCCGCCACCCGGTCGGTCAGCATGACATGGGCCGGACCTCCCGGCGAAACCATGACGGCGGCGGCGACGGCGGAGTCGTCCGGCGGCAGAAAATTATGCCCACCCACCCCGACGAAAGAATCCTTCAACAAATCCGCCACCACATAATAAAGCCAGTCCTCGTCCGCCCGGCAATCGGCATCAGTGAAGGCGATGATTTCTCCCTCCGCCGCAAAAATGCCCGCGTTCCGCGCCACGCTTAAACCCTGATGGGTTTGGCGAATATAGCGAAAGCTTTTGTAGAGCGACGACACTTGCGCAGTAATGTCGGTCGAGCCGTCATCGACCACAATGACTTCGTAGGAAGGATAATTAAGATGGGTCAACGAATCCAAACAGGGTTGCAAAGTGCGCCCGCCATTGTAACAGGCCAGCACCACCGAAACGCGCGGGGCGCGGGGCAGCGGAAAATAAGGCGCCGCGGCAAATTTTCGCTGGGCCACGGCGAAGGATTCCTTGGGCTGCCGTTCGCGGGTGGTCAAGCCGAAATTCCAGTCCAGGATATTTCTCCCATCCTTATGCCAGTCATCGGTGAAGCTGTAAACAACCGCGCCAGCCAGCCCGGCGCGGAAGGCGGATTCGATTTGCCAGTCGAGCATTGCGCACTTCGCGGCCTCGCCCTCGCTCAAGCTGTCAAACCCAATTTCACCCAGGATGAGCGGCTTGGCGTCAGCCAGCATCTGCAAACGGGCCAGGTAATTTTCAAAAGGCCGCTGCTGGTGCAGATAGACGTTGAAACAATAAAAATCGATGTTCTGCGGGTGGAGAAATTCGGTCGGCGGATAATTGCCGAAAGTGCAAAGGCATTCGGGATCGACGGACTTGGCCACTTGCACCAGTTCGTCCAAAAAATTCTCGACGGCTCGCGCCCCGCTCCAGCGCACAATGTCGGGCGGCAGTTCGTTGACCACACTGTAGGCGAAAACGGCGGGATGCCGGGCGCAGTTTTGCACCGCTTGACGCACGGCGCGGCATGCTTCCTCCTGAAGCGCGGGCGAATCCAGAAAACAAACGTGCTTGCTCCACGGAATATCGATCAAGACTTTAAGCCGATAACCCTCGGCCATATCCAGCACCCATCGCGGCGGGACATGATAGACCCGCAACAGGTTTGCGCCCAGAAGACGGATCAGGTCAAAGTCGCGCACGGTTTGCGGCCGGCTGGCGAAAGGATCACCGTCGCTATTCGGAGCAAACGGGCCGTAAGTGACCCCTTTGGCATAAAATTTACCGTGATTGAGCCGAAAGAACTTTCCGCTGACGGTGGGCCGGGGATATGAACTGGGCGTCTGGGGCGTGTTCATGGCGGGCAACATGCGCTTCTAATAAATTTTCACCGTCAAATGATGCCTCTCCAAAATCGTGCCCTCATATTGGGACAATTGGACCAGAGCTTCGTTGTAATCGGCCAGGGCGCGAATTTCCGCCGAGCGCGCGGCGGTCAGGTTGCTTTGCAATTGCAGCACGACAAAAGGCGTGCTGGTGCCGACTTCCAATTTGCGTTGTTCGGCGTTGAGAGCTTCCTCGGCATAGACGCGCGCGTCGCGGGTGGCATTGATTTGCTCGAAATCACTCCGGGCGGTTTCGATGGTGTTTTGCACCTGGATCAACATGTTTTGCTCCACGAGTTGATATTGGAGTTGGGCCTGCTGCAGGTAGGCCTTGGCCGCCTTGTAGTTGTTGCGCGCCGCCCTGTTGCCCAGCGGGAAACTTAAAATCATGCCATAGGAATAACTGGGAAAATTGTTGCCGGGAATCTGGTCATAGGCCGTGCCCAAGTCGGTGCTCAAACCAGTGCGCCCGTAACTGCCGGTCACATCCAATTGCGGAAAGAGTTGGTTTTTCTGGAAGCGGCGGTTGACATCGAGCCGTTCCACATTGACGCGAGCCTGCAAAATATCGGGCCGCTTGGCCAGGGCGGTTTGCCAGCTTTCCTCGAGGTCAAACCTTTCGGGGACGGGCAAAAGTTTCTCCACCGGGATGAGTTGGATGTCAAACCATCGGCGGTATTTGTCGGTGATCAGGCTTTTCAAGGCGTTTTCGTCGGTGACCACTAATTGCCGGGCGGCCAGCAGCGCGGCCCGGGCCGAGGCAAGCTGGGATTGCGACTGGGCGACGTCCAGCGCCGTCAACACGCCGGCCTGCACTTTTCGTTTGTTCTCCCCGACCAGTTGAGCGGCCAGGCCCACGGCGTCCTCCTGCACCTTGACATTACCCAGGGCGTAATTCAGCTCGTCAAAAGTTTGTTCTGTCAAACTAATGTTGGTCATGACGAGCTGGCGAAAGGCCAGTTCGTCGTACTGGATGGTCTTCTTGGCCATGAGGATGTTGGCGCGCGCGCTGTCAATCCAAGAATTCTTCAGGAGCGGCTGATCGAGAGTCAAACCCGCAAAGGTTTTGCTCTGGGTAAACACGGGAAAGGGAAGGCCGTTGGTATCCACCCCCAGGCGGGTATAGGCAGTCCGGTCCAAGGTCGTGCCCAGGCTGTATTGCAAGCCCCAAGGCGTCAGCACATTGCCGCCGTTGCCGCTGCCGATGCCGACGGCGTAACTGTGATCGTCCTCGTTGACCTGCGGCGCCTGGATGCCGTTGATCAACTGGCCGGGCTGGGCGATGAAAGTATCTTTGACTGTCGAAACAAACTGCGGGTCATAAGCCACGCCGTAATCGGCCTCCAGCGCAAATTTGTCGAGCAAAGGCGAGTAGCGCTGGATTTGGACATTCAAATTGTGCTGCAAAGCCATTTGGATGGCTTCGTCCAAATGAATGGATTGAACTTTATTGGTGACACCTTGGGCCTGCGCGGCGCATACGATGAGGCACCACAACAGCCAGGCAAGACCTACGCATTTCATTTTCTCGCTTTTGACGCGGGGGATAGTGGCTGACTTCACTTTTTTCGTCAACTGGCAGCGCGGGCCAATCGATCAGCGATGGCGCGCCATTGCTCCCCGGCGGGCGGCGTTTCCACCACGATCAGCTCCGCCCCGGCTTCGTCGCATTGATGCAGTTCGGCGTAAAGGGCGCGGGCAAAGGCTTCGGCATCGTGCGGGATGACGGACACGCGCCCAAATTGCTGGCGCAATGGAATGCAATTATAGGCGATGACATGAATTTTTTCGCGGGGATATTTAACCGTGTTGACGCGCGTCATGAGTTCGTTTTCATCGCGCCATTGCCAAAGAACCAGCTTGGCTTTGGGCGCATAATGTTTCGGCAAGAGACCCGGACTGCGCAAAACCGCTTCGCCGCCCGGCGCGCCGTTCAACAACTCGCCGCCCATGATGACGAGCAACGCTTCCGCGTGAATCATCCCCGGTCGCAACAAGCGCGGCGAGGACGAGGTGAGATCCACTACCGTCGATTCAATCCCCACTTGCGACTGGCCGCCGTCAACAATGAGCGGAATCTGGCCCTCCAAATCCTTGAGCACATGCTCGAAGTTGGTGGGGGAAATTTGATTCGCCTGGTTGGCGCTCGGCGCGGCCAAAGGAAAACCGCACTCCCGAATAACCGCCTGCATAAAAGGATGGCTTGGCCAGCGGACTCCCACCGTGGTTCCGCCCGCCGTTACCACGTCGGAAATTTCCGCCGAGCGCGGCAGGACCAGCGTCAGGGGGCCGGGCCAAAATGCCGCCGCCAGTTTGCCCGCCAGCGGCGGCCAATTGGAAACGCAACGGCGCGCCAGTTCGAGACTGGCGACATGGACAATGATGGGGTTCTGGGCGGGGCGTCCCTTGATCTCGAAGATGCGCCGAACTGCGGCGGCGTCCCAGGCGTTGGCAGCCAATCCATAGACCGTTTCGGTCGGCAACGCGACCAACTCGCCGGCGCACAGCAACTCCGCCGCGCGGGCAACCGCCTGCTTGAACAAGGCGGCCGTATGGGTTGGCAATACTTCCGAATTCACAACATCAAAAACTGAACGCTAGCAAACTTTGCCCTCCCTTCCTACACTTTCCAGCGTGCTCGTCGCGCTGACTCAACAACTCGCCCAGGAAATCGCTTTGACCGGCGAACAGGTTGCCGATGCCGTCCGTGAGTTGGCGGGTGAAGCGGCCAGCGCGGAAATCAAAGCGGAATTCCTGACCGCGCTGGCGCGCAAAGGGGAAACCGCCGCCGAAATTGCCGCCTTCGCCGGCGCCCTGCGCGACATGGCCATCGTGCCTCCGCTGGATGCGGAAACCCGCGCCCGTCCCATCCTCGACGTTTGCGGCACCGGCGGAGATCGTCTCAACACCTTCAACATCTCGACGACCGTCGCGCTGGTGGTGGCTTCGGCGGGGGTGAATGTGGCCAAGCACGGCAACCGCGCCATCACCTCGCAAGCCGGGAGCGCCGACGTGCTGGAGGCGCTGGGCGTAAAGATCGACTTGACTCCGGCCCTGGCCGTCGCCTCGCTGCGCGACCATCATTTCGCCTTTTTTTTCGCGCCCAATTATCATCCTGCTTTCCGGCAGATTGGGCCCGCCCGCCGTTTGTGCGGGGAGCGAGGACAGCGGACGATCTTCAATTTCGTCGGTCCCCTGCTCAACCCCGCGCGTCCCGACCGCCAGCTTATCGGCGTGCCGCGTCCGCCACTGTGCGCGCCGCTGGCCGCCGTTTTGCCGGGCCTTGGCGTGCGGCGCGGCATGGTCGTGTGCGGTTCTGTGAGTGACAGTGAAGGCGAGCGCTATTTGGACGAGCTTTCCACTTTGGGCGACAATCATGTGGTGGAATTTTGCGAAGGCGAAGTTTTCTCCCGCACTCTCTCGCCCGGCGAGTTCCCTATTCAACCCGCCACCCTGGCCGATTGGGCGGGAGGAAACCGCCAGGCCAATGCTGAGATCGTCCGCCGCCTCTTGCACGGCGAAGACCGCGGCCCCAAGCGCGATGTGGTGCTGCTCAACAGCGCCGCCGCGTTGTTGCTGGCCGGAGCCAGCGCGACCCTCGCCGAAGGCTGGAACCGCGCGGCCGAATTGATCGATTCCGGGCGGGCGCAATCGAAATTGCGCGAATTGATCGAGGCGTTTTAAACACGGCCCGCGCTTGACTGCGCAAACCGATTAAAGGCATCTTGGCGCCATGTACAAGATAATCGGAGCGGATCAAAAGGAATACGGTCCCATCTCTGTCGATCAGCTTCGCCAGTGGATTTCCGAAGGACGAGTCAACGGTCAAACCCGCGTGCTGGTCGAAGGCTCGGGCGTTTGGAGAACAGTCTCGCAACTGCCCGAGTTCGCCGCCATGGCGCCCGTTCCTCCTCCGGCCCCGATCTCGATGCCGGTGAACGCGCCGAAAAACAGCCAGATGGCAGTTTGGGCGCTCGTGACCGGTTTGGTCTCCGTGCTCTGCTGTTGCAATATTTTAGGGCCGGTCAGCCTCGTGCTTGGCATCATTGCGCTGGCGCAATTGAAAAATAATCCGCAGCAGACGGGATCGGCCTTTGCGATTGCGGGAATTGTGCTGGGGATTGTGGCCATCATTATGATGATCATCGGCATTATCGCCTTTGCCAATTCGCCCGACCTCATGCCGAACTTGCAGAACTTGCTCCCTCATTGAAATATGAACCGTTTGCTGGCAGCACCGCCCTGGCAGGTTTTTCTGGCCATGACTGCGTTGACGGTCGGCGCGCTGGCCCTGGTGGTTTTGTTTTTGTTCGACCCATCGACTGCGGGATTTTACCCCCTCTGCCCATTTCATGCGGCGACAGGATTGTGGTGCCCAGGTTGCGGTTCGCTGCGAGCGGCCCATCAATTGACCCATGGCCATCTGGCGGAAGCCTGGCGGCTGAATCCTTTTTTTGTGACCCTGTCGCCGGTCGGGCTTTGGCTGGGTGCGCGCGAGGCGATCCGATTCACCACGGGCAAAACGCTGCCCGGCTTGGTGACGCGCCCAGTGTATGGATGGATTACAGTCGCCGGCTTGGTGCTCTTTGGAATTTTTCGCAATGTCCCCTTGTTCCACTAAATTGCAATTCTTATGTACAAAGTCATTGGCAGCGATCAAAAGATCTACGGTCCCATTTCGGCCGATCAAGTCCGGCAATGGCAGGCGGAAGGACGGCTCAACCAAGCCACGTTGATTCTGGCCGAGGGCGGCAATGAATGGCGGCCCTTGTCGTCGGCCCCCGAATTCGTTATGCCGCCGGTCGTTAGCATGCCGCCCGTCGCCGGACAATCGCCCGGCAATGGGATGGCCGTCGCGGGGCTGGTCCTGGGCATTCTCTCCAATGTCTGCTGCTGCTTTGGTCTCCTCTTTGGCGTCCTCGGGCTTGTTTTCTCGATTATCGCGTTAAGCCAGCACGAGGCATTTCCGCAGCAACGAGGCCGCGGCCTGGCACTGGCGGGTTTGCTTTTGTCAATACTTGGGCTAACGAGCCATTGCCTTTTGCCGTTTATTTTCGGAATTCTGCCGCACACACTGGGACATCACCATGGATGGCGTTATTTGTGAGCTTTTGGGGCTTGTATGAAATTTACCTTAGCGCGCAATTTGCAGGGTCCCCGCAGTCGTGCCGAGGCCTGGGCTTGTCTGACCGCCAACCTTGCCTGGCCCGGTTCCGGTTCACTGGCGGCGGGAAAGCCGGTCGGTTATGGACAAACGATCATCGCCTTGGCCGGCCTTATTGTTAGCATGGCGACCGGCGCTCATCTTCTGACGTGGATGTTGGCCAACCGGGCGCGTCTGGCCCAGCCTTCGGATAATCCGATGGAGAATCTTTCCCTCATTTGGCGCCAAATTCGGTGGCCTCTGGTCGGTTTGGGCATTTTCGCCGTTGCGTTCTTATGGGCTTTGATCACCAGCGCGCAAATCATGGCCGCGACGCCTAAAAACCCCGTCCCACCGCGCATCGTGTAAAAACCAAAATGATCGAGGCAACCAATTTCTTCAAAGCGAAATTCGGCCATGCTCCCACCCATCTGGTC
>DASRLE010000396.1:0-10447 GCA_035648615.1 Saccharimonadales bacterium (SeqCode)
CTCGAGAACAGGCTCGGGACTGCCCTCCCACGGCAGGTAAAGAGTGAACTCCGCCCCGCCGCCCGGACGGTTTTGCACTTCGACCCGTCCGCCATGCGCCTCGACCAATCCTTTGACAATGGACAGGCCGAGACCGGTGCCGCCCGCCGGAGCGCCGGGCACGCGGTAAAACTTTTCAAAGAGATGCGCCAGACTTTCCGGCGGAAGACCCGGCCCGCGATCCGCCACCGCAATAGAGAGTTCACCGGGCACGGCCCGCGCGGTGATCTGGACCGGTTTCCCGGCCGGCGTGTAAGCCGCGGCATTAAGCAAAAGATTGTTCATCGCTTGTTCCATCAAAACAAAATCCATCTTGACGAGCGGCAGCGGCTGGGCCAGCGACAGTTCAATCGGATGCCCGGCCAATTCCCGCTCGTTGTGGCGCAAGGCAACATTGATCAAGTCGGCCACGTCGCACCAGTCCAAACGCGGCTTGATCGCGCCCGATTCCAGCCGCGTCATGTCAAGCAGATTGCTGACCAGGCGATTCAAACGCGCCGCGCTTTCCTCGATTTCCTGCGTAAGATTTTTTTGCAGGGCGGGCTGGTCGCCGGATTTCATGGCCGCCAGCGCGCTGACGGCGGTGGTGATGGCCGCAATGGGCGTGCGCAGCTCGTGGGAAATGGAATTCAACAGCGCCTTGCCCAGCTTTTCGGACTCGGCGACCAGACGCGCCTGCTGCCCTTCCACATCCAGCCTGATCCTGTCCAGCACCAGAGCGGACTGGCGGGCAAAGGCTTCGAGCAAATCGCGCTGTTCCAAAGCGGGTTGTTCTTCGCCGGGAAGCTCCACGCCCAGCACACCGACCGCGCCGTGCCGGGTCTGCATCGGAACATAGATCGCGCCCGCCGAGGGCAGGTTATCGGTAAAACGCCCCGCAGCCTTGCCAAAACGAAAGGCCCACGCCGCCACGCTCTGCTCCTTCTCCGAAACCGGGAAGGTGCTGGCGGGATGGGCCGTGGCCGCCAAACCGCCGTCGGCTTCGCGCAACAAAATGGCCGCCCTTCCCTTGAAGGCCTGCGACACCTGGCGCAAAAGCCGTTGCGCCATTTCATCGACATCGGCGGCGTCGGCCAGATCGCGTGTCAACAAATAAAGCGCGGTGGAACGTTCTTCGCGGCGGCGTTCGGCCCGTTCCTGGCCGCGAATGCGCGAGACCAATTGCCCCAGCACCAGCGCCACCACAAAATACATGGCGAACATCATGACGTCTTCCGCCCGCGTCAAACGAAAACTCCGCCGCGGCGGCAGGAAAAAATAATTCCACAGCAAAGCGCTGGTCGTGGCGGTCAGAAAAGTCGGCCCGCGTCCGACAAAGAAAGCCAGCAACACCACTCCAAACAGATAAATCAAAGCCAGGGCATGCGGTCCGGCCATCGAATCGAAAAACACATTGAGCATCGTGCAAAGCGCCACCACGCCTATGGCCGCGCCATATTGCCAAAGCGGGGACTGCAACGCGACCGGCGGCAAGCGCGGCGGCGCATCCTTTTCGGAATGCTCCGGGCGGACAATGTGCAACTCGATATGGCCGCTCTCCCGCACCAGGCGCCGCAGCAACCTTCCGCCGCGAAACCAGTCCAGGACGTGATCGCTGCCCGGTTTGCCAATGACAATTTGCGTGACATTTTGCTGATGGGCGACCCGCAAGATTCCGCCGGCCACATCCGAATCCGCCGTCGTAATGACCTCCGCGCCCAATTCGCGAGCCAGGGCCAAATGCTGGGTCACCCGCGCCTGGTCCGCTTCCGCCAATGGATTGGGTTGCTCGACATAAACCGCAATCCACGGGCAATCAAAATTGTCCACCAATCGGCGCGTCCACCGAATCATCTGCGAGGAAAACGGACTGGCGCTGACCGCCACCAGCAAACGATGACCCGATTGCCAAGGGCCGCTAATTTGCATGGCCTGCAAATAATCATGCACATCCTGCCCCACATGGTCCGCCGCCAAACGCAAAGCCATTTCCCGCAAGGCCGTCAAATTCCCCTCGCGGAAAAAATTCATCATGGCCAGCTCCGCGCGCTCCGGCAGGTAAACCTTCCCTTCATCCAACCGCTTGAGCAGATCTTCGGGCGGCAGGTCGATCAACTCCATTTCCGCGCCATCGAGCAAGCTATCCGGCACCGTTTCCTGCACCGTCGAACCGGTAATTTGCCGAACCGTGTCCACCCGGCTTTCGGCATGCTGCACGTTCATCGTCGTAAAGACATCAATGCCCGCATCCAGCAATTCGACCACATCTTGATACCGTTTAGCGTGGCGCGAACCGGGAACATTCGTATGGGCCAGCTCATCCACCAACGCCAGCTTGGGGCGGCGCGCCAGCAAAGCATCCAGGTCCATCTCCTCCAGCACGACGCCGCGATAATCCACCTTGCGCCGCGGCACAATCGGCAGCCCGGCCAGCAACGCGTCCGTCTCCTTGCGCCCATGGGTCTCCACATACCCGACCACCACATTGATGGCTTCACGATGGGCGCGTTGAGCCGCGCGGAGCATCGCGTAGGTTTTGCCGACACCAGCCGCCATGCCCAGAAACACCTTAAACTTGCCGCGTTTCTTTTCGGCCTCGCCCTTCTGGATCGCCGCCAGCAAGGCATCTGGATCTGGACGAATGTCCTCAGCCATAAAGCCACTCTAAACAACCGCGCCAAAGAATCATGTTAAATTTTCATTAAAATCCGGGCCGTCAATCGAAACGCCGCGTCCCAGCCGGACGCCAATCTTGATCCAAGTCTGCCACATAAAACACTGCGCAAATTCACTCGAACTCTTCATTGGGATTAGGTTTAATTTGGTTTAATCTGGTCAAATCGCCCCGAGCGCACTTACATCCGCCGACCATTGGGTCACCAAGCTAAAGCAAACACGACGCCATTTTTCTGTACTAATTTCGCCTACGGAATAGTCGCAGCCCGAGGCGTCTTCACTCCAGCCCTCGCGCACCGCGCGCCGCTGGTTGCGGCTTCCAAGCACCAATACATTTCGTATTGCCATGTAACTAAGTTATCTCACCGACCAAAAATAGTCAAATGATTATTTTAGTTATAATCAGCCTTTTCTCGGAAACAATGCTTGGCAGAACGGCCCTGTGCGCTACAATGAGCGTATGAAGACTTTGACCATTACCGAGGGACGCGGGCGGCTGGGCTACTGGCTCAAGAAAGCCACCCAAGGGGAGGATATTGGCTTTGTCTTTGAAGGCAAGATTGTGGCCTTGCGCCCGGTGGAAGTTATTTCGACCGATTACGCGCTTCAGGAATATAGTTTGACTCCAAAAGAGATGGAAGCTGCCGAAAAGCGCATTCTTGCCGAACTCCAAACCGCGCGGAAGCGCGGTGAATTGACCCCGTTCGCCGGGCACAAGGATGATTTCCATTGAACTATCCAAGCGGTTCAAAAAGATAGTGAGAGAAGCCGGTCCGCACCAGCTTCCAGACCCGTCGCGCAAGCGTCCGAGGGAGTATTGAAACGAAGGGGAGTAAATCGAGCCGGAGGAATATTGGTTTTATGACTTCCAATTTCCCCTTCTCATTTCCGGGCCAAAACCTTACGGTTGCTGGGTGCCGATGCTTTTTGACTCTTGAAATTCTCCGCAGCGAAGCAATTGCATTCGCCAAAGTGGAGTCGAAATTTCCAGAACCTTCTTTATACGGCGTCACGGATGGAAAGGCAGTCGGAACTTACCTGGAACATAAGTTCCAAGCGTATTTGCAAGTCAAATATCAATACACCAAGGGCAGTTCAGCGAAAGGGATCGATTTTCCGGAGTTGGACGTGGACATAAAGGTTACCAGCATTCGCCAACCTCAGTCCTCGTGCCCATTCAAAAATGCCCGGCAGAAGATCTATGGGCTCGGCTATTCGTTGCTCATATTCGTTTATGATAAGCATGACGACCCGAAAACCCAAACGAGCCCTCTCGAATTACAGCATACGATTTTTGTCGAAAAGGAACACACCGCCGATTACCAGATGACGGTCGCGTTGCGCAAGATGATCGAGAATGGGGCAAATCGAGATGATATTCTTGCCTGCTTCGAAGAGCGCCTTTTACCAGCGGACAGTGCGGAAGCCCAAAGCCTTGCTGAAGAGATTCTCCGCCTTCCGCCAAAACTCGGCTATTTAACTATTTCCAACGCGCTCCAGTGGAGGCTCCAATATTCCAGGGTCATTGAACAGGCGGGAAAAGTGGAGGGAGTTTTGCGATTGGAATGAGAACAAAGGCAAAAGTTGAATTTGGTGATTTTCAAACGCCTCCCTCGCTTGCCCAGCAAGTCTGTGCGCTATTGGGCCGATGCGGAGTTGTTCCAGATGTAGTGGTTGAACCAACTTGCGGAATCGGATCATTTCTGGTTGCAGCCGCCGAAGCGTTTTCCGAAGCTCGTTTACTGGGTTGGGAGATCAATGACGATTACGCGCAGCAAAGCCGGCAGGCGCTAAAAGAGGCTGGCGCGGACGCCCGTTCCAACGTCGCCACCCGGGATTTTTTTAAACATGACTGGAAAACGGAATTCGCCGGTTATCAAGGGAAACTGCTCATCGTCGGCAATCTTCCCTGGGTGACGAACTCAGCGATGTCGAGTCTTGACAGCGCCAACCTGCCCGAGAAACACAACCTGCACGGATTTCGTGGCATGGAGGCCCTCACCGGAAAATCTAATTTCGATATTTCGGAATGGATGCTGATTGAACTGACGCGCTGCCTGCGAGGGGCCTCAGCCACCATCGCCATGCTGTGCAAAACTGCCACCGCCCGAAAATTGCTGCGCTTTGCCTGGCAGAATGGCCGAATTGCCGAAGCATCTATTTACCGCATTGACGCCAAGAAACATTTTGACGTTGCAGTGGACGCGTGTCTGCTGCTCGTCCAAACCGGGTTCGGCGGGCCGCTCGAAGCGCCCGTATTTGACGATATGGAAGCGAAGGCCCCCTCGAAGTTTGTTGGCCTGGCTGGCCAGGATTTGGTTTCCGATGTCCGCGCTTATCAAACGCTTAAACACCTTGAGGGCCTTTGTCCCTATCAATGGCGTTCCGGGATCAAGCACGATTGCTCTGCCGTGATGGAGCTCTGGCGCGATGGGGAAAATAGGCTGCGCAACAAACTGAATGAAACGATGGACTTGGAGCCTGATTTCGTCTTTCCTCTTTTGAAATGTTCCGACCTGGCCCATGGACGGACTGAGCCGCAGCGTTGCGTGTTAGTGACCCAGAGGCGGGTCGGCGAAGATACTTCCGGCATTGCCAGGATCGCTCCCCGCACATGGAATTATTTGGAATCCCATCGAAAACTTTTCCAGGCGCGAAAAAGTTCCATCTACGCCAGCCGGATTCCATTTGCGCTCTTTGGCATTGGCGAATATTCATTTGCGCCGTGGAAGGTTGCTATTTCCGGACTTCATAAGACGCCGCGTTTCGTTGCGGTGGGGCCTTGTCAAAGCAGGCCGGTATTTTTTGACGACACTTGTTACTTCCTTCCGTTCCAAAACGAGAACGAGGCCAAAGTGGTCGCCCATATTCTGAACTCAGAGACATGCCTGCGTTTTATTTCGTCCCTTTTATTTGACGATTCCAAGCGGCCCGTCACGGTTGAATTGCTGCAACGCCTCAATCTGAGCGCGATTGCGGAAGAGGCCAATTTGGGTGAGGAGTGGGCGGCGGTCCGCCACCAGCAAAGTTTTCACTCTAATGAACGCGGCGGCCGCCAGGCTGAATTCCTGATGAGTTGATGGAAAAAAATTCGCGGCAAACCTCGGCTAAGGAATGAAAAATGGCGCGCCATCTTCCCTCGCTGAATCTGAATTAGGCTAGTGTAGTGTCCCGGAAATGACTAGACATATAAAAATCGTGGATTACGAGGGAAATGGCCCGAACCAACGAAGCCGTCCTCTGATAATATGTCTAGTTAATTGCGAGACACTACACTAGTTTCCCGCAGGTGGGAAAGGCAAAAAGATGGTTGGATTTTATTAGCGGTTGGGCGAGAGTATGTTCCAAACAGCGGTTTGCCAAATGTCTGGAGGTACCCAAGCAGTTCGAAAAGAGGGCGCGAGAAGCCGGGCGCAGGCGGGGGTTCCTCCGACGCAATAACTTATTTCTCGGCAGGCAGATGTTTCTGCGTAAGCGCTTCCAGCTCGGCGGCAATTTGTTCCACGGGCGTGGAGAAGCGGATTTGTTTGCCCAGGCTTAAACCTATGGTGTAGGGATGGACGTGGAGGCCGGCGGCGTGAGTCACAGCGCTTTTCTTTGCCTTGCGCGTTTTTGCCGCGTTGGCGCGACCGGGAAGGCGCTGCCCAACGTCCCGCACTTCGTTCATCATTCCGTCGTATAAACCCATTACAAAAACATTCCGATCGCTCGCGTTGACGCCGTCCACCGCCCGAAATTCGTCCAGGAGCTTGCCGAAGCTGCCGGCGATGTAAACGGCAATTTCCTTAAGCCGCCTGGCCGTGGCGGGCGATGCGTTCGCCAGCAGATCGCCATGGCGATAGAGGCAGGGAATGCGCGTGGCCGATTCAATCGCCCATTTCACGGAATTAGCCACGTCCAATTCATGCGCGCCAAAAGACCAGATTCGGGTTGCCTTGGTGGCGCAAGCGAAGCGGCCGGCAAAGAGATCGGAGGCCTCGGTGGGATCGGAAGCGGTAAAGTCCAAGCTGGCTTTGAGCCGGGCCAGTTTCTTTTGGGCGGCGATTTTTTCGCCGCCGATTCCTCGCTCGGCCAGGGCTTGCAATTTTTTGAGCAAAATCCGCGCTTTTAGGCTGGCTGGTTTCGGGTTCGTTTTCATGTCGCGTCCGCATGTTGCTAAACGGATGCAGGATTTCAATCTTGCTTTTGGCGCCGGTGAAGCCCGGACGCCGCGCTGCGGCGTCCCTACCGGGAAATTACTTCCGAAGTTTGCAATTTGAATTCGCGCGGCGTTGGCCTATAACCAGCCCGTGTCCGATGGAACCTCACTTGATGCCAGCACGCGTTTTTGCGCCGTCTTTGGACATCCCATTCGGCATTCCGCTTCGCCTGCCATGCAAAATGCCGGTCTGGCCGCCCTGAAATTAAACTGGCGCTATCTGGCTTTTGATGTTCATCCCGACGAACTTCGCCCGGCGATCGAAGGCGCGAAGACGATGGGGTTTATCGGGCTCAACTTAACCGTGCCGCACAAGCTGCTCGCATTGGAAATGGTGGATGTCGTCGATGAACGGGCGAAGGCGTGGGGGGCTGTCAACACCATTGTTTTCGAGAGTCGCGGCGCAGGTGGAGCGTGGACGCCTTTGGCGCAGGCCGCCGATGCTGACGCAACAGAAGTCCGCAGCCGGGGTTTTAATACCGATGCCGACGCCATTATTCAATCGCTGCAGGAAGACTTCCAGTGGCCGCACTTGCGCGGCGCGAGCGTTCTTCTGCTGGGCGCCGGCGGGGCGGCAAAGGCGACGGCCTTGCGGCTGGCCGAGGAGGGAATTGGCCGGTTGTTTTTGATCAATCGGACGGAAGAACGCGCCCGGCAATTGGCCGCTGAAATACGCGGGCGCTTTCCCGCCGTGGACGCGCAAAGCGGAGAGTATCCAGGCGATCCGGTCGATCTGGTGATCAACGCAACTTCGCTGGGATTGAAGAAGGGCGACGCGCTGCCCATTGATTTAAAGTGGCTGCAATCCAGCCGTCCGGCCCGGGTGTATGATATGATCTATCGACCCATGGAAACGGAGTTCCTGCGCGCGGCCAAGACGGCGGGCTGCCGCACGGCCAATGGCCTGGGCATGTTGCTTTACCAGGGCGCGGCGGCTTTGAAACTGTGGTCGGGGATGACGCCGCCGGTCAAAATCATGCGGGCGGCGCTGGAACACAATATTTATGTTTGACCGAACTGTCTGGTCCCAGGTCCCCTTTCCGTTTTGGACGCTGTGCTTTTTTGTTTTCGGGTGCGTGGTGGGCAGTTTTCTCAATGTCTGCATTTATCGGATGCCGCGAAACGAAAGCATTGTGCATCCGCCTTCGCATTGTCCGCATTGCGGCTACGCCATCCCGTGGTATCTGAACATTCCGCTGGTCACATGGCTGTGGTTGCGCGGGCGGTGCGCCAATTGCGGCGCGCCGATTTCGGTGCGTTACTTTCTAGTGGAGCTGCTGACGGGAATAATGTTTGCCGCGTGCTGGATTTGCTTCGGGCATTCCTCCCCGGCTGCGGCGCTGGTGTATGCGGTGTTGATTGCGGGATTGATTGCGGCGACGTTCATCGATTTCGAACATTTTATCATCCCGGACGAAATTACCATTGGCGGAATGGTGGCCGGCTTTTGCGGCGCGCTGCTGGCCCCGGCTTCGCATTTGAGCTTTCCGCTTTTCCGGCCGTTGCGCACCCCGGGCGCGGCCATGGCCGATAGTGTCATTGGGATGGCAGTGGGAGCGGGGATGGTCTATGGCATTTTGCGGCTGGGCAAATTGCTCTTTGGCCGCTATCGAATTTCCTGGCCCGAGGCCACGCGGATTTTTTTCACCGAGACTGCGGTGCATTTGCCCAACGAGGAAATCGCCTACGAAGAATTGTTCTACCGCTCCAGCGACACGATTCGCCTGCAAGCGCAACGAGTGGAATTAATCGACCGCTGTTATCGCGATGTCGCCATCCGCCTGCAACCGGAGCGGCTGCAAATTGGCGAGGATGAATTTGAACCGGACAAGGTTCTTTACCTCGAAGCGGTCACGACGCAAATCGTGCTGCCGCGCGAAGCAATGGGTTTGGGCGATGTTAAATTCATGGCGGCGATCGGCGCGTTTCTGGGCTGGCCGGCGGTTTTATTTTCGCTGGCGATCAGTTCAGTGATTGGCGCTATCGTCGGAGTCGGCCTGATCGTTTGCAAAAAGCAAGCCTGGTCCAGCCGCTTGCCGTACGGACCCTATATTGCGGCGGCGGCCATCATTTGGATGTTCGGCGGATATGATTGGCTGAGGCGCTTATTTTAAATTTACCGCGGCGCGTATCCTTCCCAAAGCCATGACAGCGCACTGGGCAACGTTTCGCCAACAGCTTTGCGATCCACATGGCCGGCGTTTTCGCAAAAGACATAGCGATACTGATAGCCTTTGGCCTTCAAGGCCGCCGCCATGCGGTCGTTGGCCATGACCCAATTGTGCAAGGACGCTTCGTCGCGCTGGTAGCCAATGTCTTTTTCGCCCACTTCCATCCAGATGCGGATTGGCTTGGGCGCGCTCTGCGGGATGAAATGCTCATGATATTCCCACGCGCCGTGCGGCGAGGCCGGATTGACGGGCGATTCCTGATCGACATAAGTGCCCGAGTAACTCAACACGCGGCGGTAAAGATCGGGTCGAAACCACGCCATGGTAAACGCGCACGCCGCCCCCGAACTCCCGCCCATGGTGGCGCGCCCTTCCGGGTCTTTGGTAAACGTGACGTGATAATCCTTGGCGATGCGCGGCAGCACTTCCGTCTCGATGAAGGTCGAATACTTGTCCGAGACGGTGTCGTATTCGAGGCCGCGCTCGCTGCCCTTGCCGTCGCCGCCGCCGCTTTGAATCATGACGGCAATCATCACCGGCAGGCGATGATCATGAATCATGTTGTCAAGTATAACCGGCAGGCGGTTGGTATAGCCTTTGCCATCCTGCGCCACGATGAAAGGAGCCGGCGTTCCCGCCACATATTGGCTCGGCACATAGACCCAGACCCCGCGATGGTAAGGCCCCTTCAACCCGGGATAAATCTGGCTGTCCGCGGAATCCATCGTAAAGGCGTGAACCGTCCCTTTCGGCACGCCTTCCCGCGCCTTTAACTCCGGGGCGTTGGTATAATCAGGGCCGATTCGGAATTCATTGTTCGAGTCCGCAGCAAGAGCCGTGTTTCCGCCCAGACCGAACGCCGCTCCCAGCAAGACAGCGCTCCCCATTAGTTTTGCAATTTTTGTTTTCATTATTTTATTTTGAAGCTATTCAAGGCGCAGCGATACAGTAAAGATTACGATGGCCGCGAATAAAAATCTCGCGCCCAACGAGAGCGGGCGAAGCATCGGTGTGGTCCTCCAGCTTGTTCGTCGCCAGAATTTCAGGTTTGGAACCTTTTTTCAGCACGAGGCAAACTCCTTCGCGACTGAGCACATAAATGCGATCCTTGGCCGCGACCGGTGAGGCATAAATCGCGTAAATGCCCGCCAGCCTCTCGTGGGTAAACTCAGGGCGTCCGCTATCCGCCGCGAAGCAGGACAGGACGGCGTCGTTGCCCGCGACGACATAGAGGAGATTATCGACTAGCAGCCTGTCGGACTTAAAACTAATAATTAAAGTAAGCGTATCGAATATAACTTGAACCAGGTGGTCTAAGTCTTCATGTCAACGCGCTTTGTTAACATTGACCGGCAGACTCCGATGCTTCTGCCCGCTGACGTGC
>DASRLE010000397.1:0-8246 GCA_035648615.1 Saccharimonadales bacterium (SeqCode)
AACCAGATGGGCGGGAATTTTGAATCCCAGACCCAGAGACTCCGGCGGCTATTGGCGCTATGGGTGGAAGATATCGCGAGATATCTTTGGCGCCCGCGTCGCACCGTTTTCAATAATTCCTTTATTTCAACAGGCTGCTAACCCTTAGGCTTTTTGGGAAAGCGTACTAAACCCCTTATGAGGAACTCAGTTTAACAGCTTGCGAGGCGGTCGTGTCGAAGATCGTTCATGCCGGTGTCGTCAGGATACCTGCACTATTTCAAGCGTGGATCGGAGAGTTCCAGGCGATACATGATTTGGTTGTACTCGTAGTACGGGGTCGGACGTGGATTGCCGGAAAAGGTGTTGACGTAGGAGCCTTCCAGATAAATCACGCGGCCACCCTCCTGATCGAAGAAGGAATGCTGCACCGGGTTGTAGAAGTCATGGGGATCATTGGCTTTATTGGCGTGGGTGATAATTTTGCGGGCCTCGGACCAAGGGCCTTCCGGGCGGTCCGATTCGCTGTACCAGACTTCGCCAAGCATGGATGCGCCCATCAACTGCGAGGCAATCATGACGTAGCGGTGGCGGTAATTGTTCCAGCAGCAGGAGCAATTATTGAGAAGAATGGGTTTGCCGCCGCTGGCGTCTCTCAGGCGAAAGGGAGTTTCAGCGGGTTTCATCCGCCCGGCTTTGATTAGCGCCTGCTGGTCGTTGAGATTGAGGGGCGGCGTGTTCTTCCGCCACGTCCAGACGAGATTGCTTGCGGCGTCGCGATTCAACTGAAGAGGCTCGTTGGTCCCGCCGCCCGCGGCCGGCTTTAGACAAGTGTAGGCCTCGTAACTCGACAAATCCAGATAGGAGGCCCGGTCGGCTTTGACGCGCAAGTCCGGGTAGGGAGTGGGAAAATAAATATACTCGACGCCACCCTCTCCGGTGGCGCGGAACGGATAGCCCGTCGGGAAGAAGGGTGGGTTGAGAGGCAGAGTCTTGAATTTCTCGAATTGATCCTTGGTGTCATTGTAAACGACGAATCCGTTTTCGAGAGTCTCCTCCATGCCGCGCCGCCGCTGGTAATAGGCCATCATGCGTTCGCGCCCTGTTTCGTCGGGAAGGACCGTCAGGCCAAAGAGCCATACGACTCCCTCGCCTTCCATCGGGGCCATGGCGCGGACAAACCCATCCGCGCCGGTAAAATAATGCAATTCAAACCCAACGGACGGATCAATCTTCCCCGGCAACTCCGTCGTGGCGCCGGTCATGGAAAAATTGCCCATGATGAAGGACGCCCGGGTGGTGTCGCCATAGAACCAGTACAACTTGCCGCCATAGACGGCGTTCAAAACGCCGTCCTGACCGGTCACTTCCGCGTTAAGGAGGGGCAGGAAAATCGGCGGCTTGCGTCCGAGCAGGACCGTATCGCGGTAGATGCCCTCGCCGGTGACGCGGTAGAGGCGTTCGGCAATGTTTAGGCGTTTAATTTCAAGACGGGAGAGCGCGCCGGGACGCGTGTGAAGCTTGACTCCGCGCGCGCCAAAGGAGTTCTTCGGAAACTCATAACCGTCGCTCGAAATGCTGAACCAGACATCGCGATTCATCATTCCCGGCTCGTAAAAGGCGATCAGCCCGCTGGAGTCGGTGTAGTAGCTGACGCTGCTGGTCGTTTTCAACTCGACCATCGGCACTCCGCGGCCGGTTTGGTCGTCCACCACCTGGATGCCAAAGTAATCATTGCGCTGCGGCGCTGAGTCTGCGCGGCAGGTGACTGGCGCCAGCAACAGGATGGCGAAGAAGGTTAATCGATGAAGCGACACCGGGGCGAGCATGTGGGCTTTAACCGTGACAGTCAAGCCAAGGGCGGAGACACCAGGCTGATTCATTCTAACCAACATTTTCCACCTTAAGTGTAAGGCAGTCAGTGCGTCATTGTTTCGGGCATCAACGTTGGAATTTTTGATTAGCAGGAACTCTTAGCCAGCCGCAAATCTGTTGTTAATTTGTTTAAATCAAATAAGTCTTTTTCGGGACACCGCCGATTGAACGCACAGATCGGGTGATTATGCAAGTGACAATTTTTGCCAGGGTTTTCGTCGGGTGCAGGCCAAATCCGTCTCCGGGGTCAAACCGTACATTTGATTCTGCTGAAAAACCCCCTGTTTTTGGAAATGTGCGAAAAGGTTTCAAAAGCTGTCAAGTAGAGAACTCTTCAGGATCGTTTAGGAGCGACTTTTCCGAGACGGTTTGAGTATTTTGGTGGTCCTCAAAATCGCTCGTTTTTGAAAACACGGAGTTCTTCAGCAGAATTATCCAAGGGGTCACCGTACATTTGCTTTAGTTTGAAAGGGCCCCGTCAAAATGGGAAAGAATCAAATGTACGGTTTGACCCCTCCATGTGGAATCAGAGGATGCCTTCACCTCGTGCGGGCTTGGATTCAACCAAGACGAATGTGGAAGAAAGGCAGGCGGCTCCGAATACGAACTGGCGGGTTTCAAGATTTGACAGTCGCCGGGGTCAAACCGTACATTTGCTTTAGTTTGAGTGTGCGGCCAAGGATTGTTTCAAGTGATGAAAGGTCTTTAGCGCCACATCAAAATTGGAAAAAGGCAAATGTACGGTGACCCCTGCACGGTTTGACCCTGCATGTGCCTTTCTCAATGAGCAGGCGGAAATCGGACGGGACCGCAACGCCGCAATGCCGGGTTCGACCAATTTAAAAAGTGAGTGAGACTGGTACGGATTCCACCCTTCCCGGTTCGACCCACCTGGCGGTGGAGATTACAAATGGAGCGCAGAATAATAATCGACCCGTTTGAAGGGGCATGTTCAAGTGACACTTGTATATTAATTGTGAGCCCATTAAAATCATGAAATGCTTCACACACCGAAGTTTAGACGCCGTTGCAACATGTAGATCCTGCGGGCGGGCACTGTGCCCCGATTGCATTTCGGAAGTCGGCCTATCTTGTGCTTGCAAAAACCGATGTGAATCTGATGTAGCACGCTTCAATGAAATGCTCGCGCGAGGCCGGCCTGGGCCAGCAAACCCAGCAAACCTTGTTGGCTATGACCGAGTAATCTTCCTAATGGTAATGGGCGTGGGCTTCGTCTGGTACGGTTTATACTACATTGGAGAGCGCGGTCCAAAGTTGTTTTTTTCCGCACTCGGGGTGGCCTTTTTCATTTTTGGGATTTCTCAGTTCTACATGACCAAGAAATTTCGAGAGAAATTTCGAGACAAGAAGGGCTAACATCGCAGGGTCGCAGGGGTCACCGCAGAGGTCACCGTACATTGCCTTATTTTGAGTTTTGCGGCCAAGGATTGTTTTGACTGAGGATGGTCTAAAGTGTCGCATCAAATTGGAAAGAGGCAAATGTACGGTTTGACCCCTCACACCCCTCACACCGGACCAGGGAGGAATGACTATCTGCGCATTGGTTTGCGCTCTAAACCAGGTCGGGATCAGTGACCTAAATTCGTCGAATCGAGCGAACAAAAGGAGGAGCGGCGGTCCGTGCTCGCCCAACTTGTCGGCTGCACCGACCCCAATAAAGAGCTTTGGCCGAAATCCCGCTTCACGTACGCTCCAAGCGCCAACGCCATCACCCATCGAATGGCCGATGAAGACGTCCACCGCTCCAAGTGCCCGCTCAGCCTCCTGGAAATTGAGCAGGATGTTGGTGACGGAGCAGGGCTGCGGCGATTCTCCAAATCCTGCCTGATCCACGGAATAGCACTCAAAACCAGCGGCGGCGCAGGTGATTAGAATGCTTTAGAATGCTTCGGGGTAAGCGATTTTAAAAAAATATGACAATACCACGAACCGACCCTTTTTGGAAAACTTAGGACATCGCCTTTGATCTTGACTGGTAGCTGAATCGCTCTACACTGCGCCAATCCATGAATCGCAGGACCAAGCATCAATCCTCGTGCCAAGATTCCGTGTCTTTGCGCAGTTGTTTTCGCGCCGGAAAGTGGAGGCGTGATGCCTTTACGCTTATCGAATTGCTGATCGTTATCGCCATCATCGCCATTCTGGCTGCGATGCTGCTGCCCGCGTTGTCGAAGGCCAAGGACCAGGCGGTTCGGACGCATTGCAAAAGCAATGAACGGCAACAGATTCTGGCCGAATTCATGTATGCCAATGACAACAAGGATTTCCTGCCGAATAATACGGGGGCGACCGAGCCGTGGGACATGACCATCGCCACCGGCACCTACTTTTCCACTGGCGGCGCTCCTTACAAACTCTGGTATGACCCGGGTACCGCCCAAGCATTCAGCGAGGCGGATTATCTCGCGCTTTGGAATAATACAACGCCGGGTGGCGATGGGGATGCCGATGATCCGCCTCCGGCGCGGGTCGTTGGATATGCCGAAACCTTTTTTGGGATTTCAAAATACGCCGATTCGGGTTTCTTATTTAGCACTAATGTAAATCGGAAGCAAAACCTGGCCGTGATTTCGGCTGGTTCAACTCCCAACGTGACGCTGCCGGTCCGCCCCTCGAGCCGGGTGCTCCTCGCCTGTGCGACGGTCACCGCCGTCGGCGCGACCACCACCCTGGCGCAGATGCAAAATTACAGTTGGACTGGTCTTGCCCGTAGTTTTGATTCTGATGTTCCGACCACCATTAAGTCTTTTACCAGCGCCCATCTGGCCAACCACCGGCTTCCCAGTGGGGGAAACGTGGGAATGTTGGATGGCCATGTCGAGTGGCGGCCTTTCTCCCAGTTTCAAGCCCGGTCGTCGGGACCTCTCTACTTCTACTATTGACGCCACTTCGGCAAAAAGGTCAGGAACGGACCGCCGAATCATCCCTCGGCGTTGAAAAATGGAGACGCAGGTGATTAGAATGCTCGGTGTACGCGATTTCAAAGAATATGACAATACCACGAACCGACCCGAATGGCGCTTAGTTTAGGCCGTTATTTTTCTGGGGTTGTTTTTCCAGTAGCGATTACGGTGGGGGATTTCCTGGAAGAGGCGGCGGGGCCGATTGAGCAGCGTCGCCGGGGTCAAACCGTACATTTGCTTTATTGTTGAGTGTGCGGCCAAGGATTGTTTTGATCAAAATTGGAAAGAGGCAAATGTAAGGTGTGACCCCTACACATGCGTTTCTGGTGGAGGGTGGTGGAATAGTTTGAACTTATTTTGTTGGCGCGAGGCGGTTTGGTTGCAGCGCGTTCGTAATGGGTGTTTGCGAATCTTCAGCCCTTCGTAGCTCTTGCCGACGGTGCTCTTGAATCAAAGAAATTGTGTCCAGACCCGCCGCGATTAGACATACAAACAGAAGCACGATAGCCCATTTGCGTCTCCGCCCTGCGCTGGCCCATGTCGCGATTGCTGCGAAGGCCGCCGCCAGAGCATACACACCAGGACAGGCGCAAAGCATCATCGAACCGCATAGGAAACAAACGCCTGCCAGAGTTAAACAAACTCTGGCGATGCTTGGTTTCATCGGCCTAATTTAGCGGGCTGGCGATTTCTTCCGAGCTTCAAACGTGATCGGAAACGCCAGCTTCCAGCACTTCCCCAATCCTCGCCTAACCGATAACAAAATCCAACCATCGGAAGGAAAGGCAAAAAGATGGGGGCAAAAATATTCTGTTCCCCATCTTTTTGCCCCTATTTTTTTGCCTTTGCCACCCGAGGGAGAACGACCCAATTCAGCCCGCTATAACCCTCGCGTTGAACAAAAAGCCAGTGCGGGCATCCAGACTAAACGCGCTATACAAATTAGAGGTTAAACAAAAAAATGAACCCTTTGATTTTATTGAGTGAAATTGCATTTCTTAATCCTTAGGCGAGGATTTGGGCACTTGCACGGAAAGGGTTCTTGGCCAACGCTTCCCAAAATTAGCGCGCACGGTGCGCGTCTCTTCTTGACAGCCTCCTTCGGAAAGACCTCGAAAATTGCGCGCACGGTGAGCGGCAGAGCGGGGGCGTTGTATGGTATAAAGGAGCGTCATGGACACGAATTCTCAATACTTGTCGCTCCCGCGAAGGGCCGAGGCGCTGGCCGCGATAGCTTCAGGCTTTCTCGACGCAGGCCAGTGCGAGCGGCTCCCCGGAGATCAAGGTAAATCAAGGCAAATTAAGGGAATTCCACTTCAAAGTCGTGACATACGTTTCTTGGGTGGGGACGACGCGTTGCGCCGTCCGGCCGGCCCGGCGGTCCGACCCTACCTCCCCAGCAATCGGTTTTCATTTGACCGTTGCGGCGGGGACTTCATAATTAAAACGGTTGACATCGTGGGGCAGAGGGCTAAATTAAACATCAGTATCTTGAGTAGTTTGCTTATGATTAAGGCCGAAATAGAAAAAAAACCGACCCGGAATGAAGGGCTTAAGGCGCATGATCCGCTTTTGGCCGGCACGATCAGCCAGACTCTGGCCGATCCCTCCAAGGACCGTTTTACGGAGGACGATTATGAATTTCTCAAGTTCCATGGCATTTATCAGCAGGATGATCGCGATAAGCGCAAAGTGGCCAAAGAATACATTTACATGGTGCGGGGCCGTTTGCCCGGCGGGATCGTCAAACCTGGCGTTTACCTGGCTTTTGACCGGTTGTGCGGTCTTTATGGCAACAACACGCTGCGCATCACGACGCGGCAGGGCTTTCAGTTTCATGGCGTGACCAAGGGCAATTTGGGCAAGTTCATGAAGGGGCTGAACGATGCGTTGGCCACGACTCTGGCGGCTTGCGGCGATGTCAATCGCAACGTCATGGCCGCGCCAACCCCGGCCACCAGTCCGCTGGTCGATGAGATCCAGCGCCAGGCGGGCGCGGTGTCCGATGCGCTTCTGCCCAAGACGCGGGCTTATCACCAAATTTGGGTGGAAGGGGTGGAATTGAAATTGACCGACGAAGACGCCCATTTTGTCGATCCGCTCTACGGCAAAACTTACTTGCCCCGAAAGTTCAAGGTCGCCTTTGCCATTCCGCCGCTGAACGACATCGACGTTTTGACCAACGACTGCGGTTTTATCGCCATTGTGGAGGATGGAAAATTGGCCGGCTACAATCTCGCGGCGGGCGGCGGGATGGGGATGAGCCACGGCAACGCCCAGACCTTTCCGCGTTTGGCGGATGTAATCGGTTTTGTCACGCCGGATCGGGTGGTGGAAGTCGCCAAAGGCGTCGTGACCATCCATCGCGATTTTGGCGATCGCACCAATCGCAAACACGCCCGGCTCAAGTATGTTTTGGAAGAACGCGGCGTCGAGTGGTTTCGCGAGGAGTTGGAGCGGCGTTTGGGCTTTGCTTTCGAGCCGGCGCGTCCTTTCCAATTCACCCGGCAGGGCGATCTTTATGGCTGGCATCAACAATTTGACGGGAAATATTTTCTCGGATTGTTCGTGGAAAACGGCCGCATTAAAGACGCTGGCGATTACCGCCTCAAGACCGGTTTGCGGCGCGTGGTGGAACAATTCCAGCCGGAACTGCGTTTATCCCCGTCGCAAAATATTTTGCTGGTCAACATCAAGGCGGAAGATCGCGAGGAAATCAGCCGGATATTGGCCGAACACGGCGTGGCGGTGGAAAACCAGGCCAGCGTGGTGCGCCGCGCTTCGATCGCCTGCCCGGCGTTGCCGACCTGCGGTCTTGCCCTGGCTGAATCCGAGCGCCTGATGCCCGATGTGTTGACCCGCATCGAAAAGCTGATGGTGGAAGTGGGATTGGCCGATGAGGAAATTATCATTCGCATGACCGGTTGCCCCAACGGCTGCGCCCGGCCTTTCACGGCCGAGATTGCGCTGGTCGGACGCGCGCCCGGAAAGTATCAGCTTTACCTTGGCGGCAACGAAGCCAGCACACGCCTGAGCCGCTTGTTCAAAGAGAGTGTCAAGAATGAGGAGCTGATCGAAGAACTGCGCCCCTTGTTCACTCAATTTGGCCGCGAACGAATCGGACGGGAGAGGTTTGGGGATTTTTGCCAGCGCGTTTTGCTGCCAGAGAAGCAAAGGCAGAAGGAGGAATGAAGAGGTAACTCTTTCCCAAGCTGTGCCGGCAAACGAAGCGAAGGAAGACCTGTCCTCCGAAGCGGCCGCCGCGAAGGAGGAAGGAAGAATGCAGAAGGAAGAAGAAGCTGTTTCCCAAAATGTAACCGCCGACGAAGCGGCTGCGCTGGACCGGAAATTTTCCGGCCAAAGGTCGGAGGAAATTCTGGCTTGGGCTTGGGAGCGTTTTGGACGGCGCGCGGCCATCGGCACCAGCTTTCAGGGGTCGGGCCTTGTCATGATGCACCTGGCCAGGGA
>DASRLE010000398.1:0-8225 GCA_035648615.1 Saccharimonadales bacterium (SeqCode)
GTCAAGAATAATGCGCAGAAGACGGCGGCTAAAATTTTCATAAAATTATGCTTCCTCACTTGCCCGAAATGCTCTTGGCCTGGCGAATCATCCATTCCAGCTTCGCCGGGCGGGTATCCGCCCCGTACACCTGCGGCACCCCTCGCAAGTAACTCAACAACTGGTCCAGCGTGACTTCGCTGGCATACGGACTCGACGCCAGCCATTCTGAAAACGCGGCGGCCGTGGCGGCCAGGCGCAGGGCGGGACTGGCTTGGTCAAGCGCCAGAGCGCTCCCCGTGTAGGGCACGGTCCACTCGTGCTCCTGGTAATCAGTAGTTCCGGGAACGCGGAAACGCACATGCACCACGGCAAGGGGGCCATCTCCCGACGGATTAATTTCCACCGTGTAGAGCGCGTTGCCGGATTCCGCCGCGCCGATCTGGGCGGCGCTGACGCTGTTGTCGCGGAACTGTTCCTTGGTCAGTTGATCCTTGGCATAACCGATTTGGCGAAAGGATGTCACGCGATTGGAGTTGAACTCGACTTGCACCTTGACGTCGGCCGCCGCGACACGGAGCGCGCCGGCCAATTTCCCGGCGAAGTCCGTGGCGGCCTCCTCGGGCGTGTTGATAAACCCATAACGGCCATTGCCGGCCCGCGAGAGCGTCTCGAGCAAATTATCGTTGTAACCGTCCCAGCCGACGCCGAAGCAATCGAGCGCAATGCCTTGTTTGCGGTTGGCCGCAACTTTCTCTTTCAACGCCATCGGATCGACACTGCCGAGGTTGGCCGCGCCGTCGGTCAAGAGCACAACGCGGTTCTCGCCTTTCGCCAGGTAATGGCGCAAGGCCGTGGCGTAAGCCAGCTTCATCGCCTCTTCGAGATTCGTTCCTCCTTCGGGCGTGACACCGCGCAAATCCCTGGCGATGCCGCCGGCCTGACTGCCAGATACCCCATCGACCCACAAACGAGCGGTGCGCGCGAACAACACCACACTGAGCGTATCCCGCGGCTGCAACTGCGTCGCGAGCACCTGCAACGCCTGGGAAATAATTTCAACGCGATCAGCGCGTTCCATCGAGCCTGATTTGTCGAGGAGCAAAACCAAGTTGAGTGGACGGCCAGCTACGCGCCCCTGCGCCGCCGTCTTGAGCGAGAAGCGCAGCAGGTCGCGGTTGTGGGTAAACGGGTCGCCCGCGCGTTCCGAAGTAAAGCCGATGGGCGCGCCGGGAGCCGGCTCCGGGTCGCGATAGTCAAAGGCATTGATAAACTCCTCGCTTCTCATGCTGGCCCCGTCCGGCATCACTCCGTTCTGGAGGCTGGCGGCCGCCAGCCTAAACGCCACATCGCCGACGTTGAGAGAGAAGGTGCTGAAGGAGTTGTCGCGCGTCAGGACTTCAGGTTGCGGAACCAAGGCGGGCAGAACGGAATTGGCCAGCGGAACGTCCGCTTGAATATTTTTTGGCGAAGTCCGGCCTTGGATCCCGATGCCGGAATTCCTATTTGCCACACTTTTACCACTCGCCGCAGTTTCTAGCTCGACGCCCTCATCTTTCTTCATACTGTCGAAATCGTAAGAGCGAACAGCAGCAGCAGATCGAGAGAACGCCCCGGCATTGCCAGCGATTGTCCGACCCGGAAACCGACCCGCCGGCGCTTGCGCGGGTGGCGGGACTTCGGCCGACCGAAGAACAAGCTCATCCGGTGGAGGGGCCGGGACTGCGGCGGACGGCGCGGCTAAAACCGTCAACTCGCTGCTACTACGGTCCGCCGCTTCGTCCACAGTAATAATCGTTTCTTTGCCCGACTTATCTTTCACCTGAGCCATTGACGGCTCGCCGACAGTGCCCAAGCGATACGTTTCCCCTGCGACCGGAGCAAAACCGCCGTCTCTCCCTCTGCCACCGTAAGGTTTAAGCTCCTTCATCGTTGGCACAGCGCGGGGAGATTTGTGCTGCTCCATCGCCCACTGCTGCTTGGCGCTATCGAGCAGGCGCAGATTGTTCACGATGCTGTTTTCCTGTGACGCTGTCCTGACCCTGGTGAAATTCGGAATGACCACAACTGCCAGTAAGGCAAGCGCCGCCGCGGCTGCCACTGGAATCCGCCATGAGATTTTTGGCCGGAACGGTTGAACAAACTCTTCAGGCGTAATCGTCTTGAACCGGGCCAGCAATTTTTCGCGTCGAGCCGCACTCAGTTTGAGGGAATCGGACAGGACAGCACTTTCGCGCAAGAGGCCCATCGTCAGGATCAGTTGCTGGCGCAAACGCCCCAGTTCTGCATCTTTCGCAATCATCTCCTCCATGCGGGCCGCTTCTTCGGGGGACAATTCGCCGAGCAACAGCGCCGTCACTTTGGCCTCGAGTTCTTCGCGGGGATTGGGCGGTAAATCAGGACTCATGGCACAACTCCGTTTCTGGCCAAATCATCGGCCATGGTTTTGAGCGCGTGATGCAGAAGATAACCGACGTGGCCCGTCGTCAGTCCGGTGCGCTCGCTGATTTCCTTGTAGGAAAGGTTTTCGTTGAACTTGAGCCGGATTAATTCGCGACTGCGTTCGTCCAGGGTTTCCAGGCTCAAACGAACCTGGCCGATGCCTTCCAAACGGACGATTTGCTCATCGGGCAGCGGTTGGGGATCGGGCGGATCGCCGGCGGGCCGCGAGGCTTCGCGTTCGTCCACCTCGAGCGTGACGATTTTTGCGGCCTGCCGCCGGTGGTTCAAGGCGAGGTTATGCACAGTGCGATAGAGCCAGCGCCGCGGTTCGCGCACCTCTGTGAACTGTTGCTGCAATTTCATAAACGCTTCCTGAACCGAGTCCTCCGCCGCGCCCAATTCGCCCGCCAGGCGCAAGGCATAACTCAAAAGGGGCGACTCCAGAGCCGAGAACAGCTCCTCCATCGTTTCGCATCCTGCGCTGGGCGGAATCCGCTGATCCGTGGGGATCATGCGGCCGGCCCCGCGTCCTTTTGGTCGTGAGCGGACACCATGTTCACAGTGTATGACACCGGGCGCGGGACTTTCTTAGAAGAAAAGCGCGAATTCTGGTCAACCGGGAGGATGTGTCCGGTTTAGGTTTGACATGGGAACTTGTCCGACGTTAAAGTGCGGATGCTGAAAGGTGCGCTCAAATTCGGCTTTCTGCCCGCAACCGTAAACCCATGATTTCCAAGCTGCCTCGATGGGTCTGGACGGGTGCCTGGATACTGGCGTTCATGGCCGGCATCGTTAATGTCGTTGGACTGCTCGGCTTCGAGCATCAGGTTGTGACCCATTTAACCGGCACTTCGTCCATGCTGGCGGCGGCGGCAGCCGCCCTCGATGGCCCGGCGATGTTCCGCTTCGCCGCCATCATCGCCTCGTTCATGGCGGGAGCGGCGTTGAGCGGTTTCCTAATTCAGCATAGCACCCTGCAGCTTGGACGGCGTTACGGCGTTGCCCTCATTTTAGAGTCGCTGCTGCTTGGCTTGGCGGTTCCTTTGCTCCAGCGCCACAACCTCGCGGGCATTTATTTTTGTTCCGGCGCCTGCGGCCTCCAAAACGCGATGATGACGACTTACAGCGGGGCCGTCGTCCGCACCACGCATCTTTCCGGGATGTTTACCGACTTGGGCATTTCCCTCGGCCACGCCCTGCGCGGCATTCCTGTGGATTCGCTCCGGCTGCGGCTCTGCTTGCTGATTATCTCAGCGTTTCTCTCCGGCGGCGTGGCGGGCGCCTTTGCTTTTCGGTATCTCAGTTACTCAACTCTTTTCATCCCGAGCGGACTCGCGGCCACCATCTCTATTGGCTACGGCCTTTACCAAATTCGCGCCCGGCGAGAGTCTAACCATGCTATTTCCTAGTTTCGACGTCGTGCTCCAGGACGCTGCGGATGGCGGTGAAAATGTTTTCGGCCAGTTGCCGGTCGCCTGCGCCCGTGAAGTGGATAAGGTCGATGAACTTTTCGTGGTCGCCGTCCAGATGGGGATGCGTATCGACGAAACAAACCTCCGGATGTTCCGCCGCCAGTTGGCTAACGATGAGTGAGTGGACGGCGTTGGCCCGTATAAAACCATAGGCGGCCCGCGCGCCGCCTCCGTTGTAAAAGTCAATGACCTTGGGATTGCTGGCCTGATTCACGGCCATCGAGAAATTGGCCAGAGCCAATCGAATGCCGTTGGCGCTCGCGCATTGGATGAGTTGACGGTAGGCGGCGGCATATTTGGTTTCAAGGGGCCGGGCGGTATTCGAGTTGGCGGAAACATTCCGCCGCTGGGCGCGGTATCGAAAAAGCAGCAAACGCAAGCGATGCTCGGCATCGGCCGCGAGCTTGATGGGACGCTCCTGATAAACAGGCGGGCGGGCGCCCAACGGCGGCAAAACGGAGCTGTCAATTAGAGAAAATCCATTGGCCCCGTGATAGCATATAATCATGTCCGGTTTAAGCGGGAGGATTTCGCGCGGCAAACGGTCAAGGGCGTCGTTGATCGTGTAGGCCGGCACGCCGGCGTTGATGACCTGGACGGGCCGCCGGGTTTTCAGGCGCTGACCGATAATTTGCTCGAGCACTTCCGGCCACGGTTTGTCTTCCGGCTGGATGGTCATGCCAAAAGTGGTGGACTCGCCCACCGCTATGATGCGATAAACGCCGTCCTTTGCGGGAGAGATTTCCGGGCCGCGAAAGCCAAGGCTGTTAATCGAAATCGGACAGTTCACCATCATGCCATGACTGCCCGGTCGGAGTCGAAATGGGTGAATGGAATGGGGGGCAGTCGTAAAGACCTCCAGCCCGAGTTGATCGAATTGCGAGGTGTAATATTCCTCCCAGCGCGCAAAGGCCGCCGGGTCGCCTTTGGCGGCGGCGTAGGAATAGTAAAGACGGCATGTTTCTGGCCGCACCGCGAGGCGAGATTGGGGCCGAAGCGCCAAGTCCGCGACCGGCAACCCCACCAGCAACAGGATCAGTGTGTTGACGACCTGCGCGCCCGGCGCACCCCACCTAAACCACAATCGAGCAAGCACCAGGACGGCGACCATGGCCACTAGCCCCGCGTAAAAAGCATCTCGCTGATTCTGAAAGTATCCCGCACCCAGCCACAAAAGAGCAGCGCAGAGGAGCCAAGCCATGACGGCTGCATTCCAACGCACTCTCCAAAGTTCCTCAATCGCGCGACGGCTGGTCAACCAGACCGTCCCTGCCATTAAACCGGCCAGAACCGCATAATAAAACTCCCAACCTATCTGACCCAGCACTCCGCCGACAAAGGCGGCCAGACTGCCGATCCAGAACAACGCCAATCCCGCGCCCGCAAGCCGTGACGAAGCAATCATCCCCACCGCCGCCAAGCCGAATCCCGCCAGCATGACCGCCGGCAATCGAACCCACAGGGCGAGAAGCAGAATGCAACCCAGAAGGAGCGTTTGCAGGAGCCGTTGCATTCCGGCGCGCTACTTGACTGAATACATAAAAGGCGAGAGGGGAGCCGGGCCTTGAGTAAAGAATATCAGCGCCGCCAGAATAAGAAAGAAAACCAGAATGGGAATCAGCCACCATTTCTTCTCCTGGCGCAAGAGCCGGAAGGCTTCTTTGCAAATCTGACGCACAACTTGTTATATCTCACCGAAGAGGCAAGCGGCAAGCCGTTTCGCCGCTACGACCAAGCCAAACCCAAAACCACTTGAGCATTTTTTAAGAAAATTCTGGCGCATGGCAGCGGCTTTTGTATCGTCGGGGCATGGAAGCACAAGCAGACATCGGGCTGATCGGACTGGCGGTCATGGGCCAGAATCTCGTTCTTAATATGAACGATCATGGTTTTACGGTCGCCGTCTTTAATCGCACTGTGGCCAAAATCGATGACTTTCTCAACGGCCCGGCCAAAGGCACCAAGGTGCTGGGCGCTCATTCGATTGCCGAATTTGCCGGACTGCTGAAGCGTCCGCGCCGTCTCATGCTGATGGTCAAGGCGGGCAAACCGGTCGATGAACTGATTGACGAACTTTTGCCGCACCTGGAACAAGGCGACATTATTATTGACGGTGGCAATTCCCTTTTCCAGGACACCACCCGGCGCACCAAAGACCTCGAGGCCAAAGGTTTTTGGTTCATCGGCACCGGCGTTTCGGGGGGAGAGGAAGGCGCGCGTCACGGTCCGTCCATCATGCCGGGCGGTTCGAAGGCGGCCTGGCCGCACGTCAAAAATATTTTTCAGGGCATTGCCGCCAAGGTGGACGGCGGCGTGCCGTGCTGCGATTGGGTGGGTGAAAATGGCGCGGGCCATTATGTGAAAATGGTGCATAACGGCATTGAATATGGCGACATGCAATTGATCTGCGAAGCATATCAATTGATGAAGGAAGGCCTGGGCATGACCGCCGAAGAAATGCAGGCTGTCTTCGCCGCGTGGAATCAAACGGAGCTGGATTCATTTCTGATCGAGATCACCGCCAATATTTTGGCTTTCAAGGACACCGATGGCCAACCGCTGGTGGACAAAATCCTGGATACCGCCGGGCAAAAAGGCACTGGAAAATGGACGGTCATCAATGCCAGTGAGCTGGGCATTCCGATCACTTTGATGGCTGAGGCGGTGTTCTCCAGGTGTGTCTCGAGTTTGAAAGAAGAGCGGGTCGCCGCCGCCAAAAAATTGAAAGGCCCGCGCCGCGCCATCTCGGGCGACCGGGCCGCGTTCATCGAGGATATTCGGCTGGCTCTCTATGCCTCCAAAATAATTTCCTACGCGCAAGGCTTCATGCTGATGCGCGCGGCGGCCAAAGAGTATGGGTGGAATCTAAATTACGGCGGAACGGCGCTGATGTGGCGCGGAGGCTGCATCATCCGCAGCCGTTTCCTGGGCAAGATTAAAGAGGCGTTTGATCAAAACCCGAACCTGAGCAATCTGCTGCTCGATAATTTTTTCCGCGGCGAGATCAAAAAATCCCAACGCTCCTGGCGCAAAGTCGTCGCCATGGCGGCGCGCAAAGGCATTCCCATCCCGGCGTTCTCGACTGCGCTCAATTTTTTCGACGGTTACCGCAGCGGATGGCTGCCGGCCAATCTGCTCCAGGCGCAACGCGATTATTTTGGCGCGCACACCTATGAACGGATTGACAAGCCGCGCGGCGAGTTCTTCCACAGCAACTGGACGGGTCACGGCGGAAGCACTTCATCCGGCAGTTACAGTGTTTAATCTTTATTTTTGACATGGATGCTTCCCAGCCTTTGCGCGATTTCAAGCCGGCCCAAAAGTTTTTCATCGGCCTTGATTCGGACGGGTGCGTATTCGATTCGATGGAGATCAAGCAGAAGGAATGTTTCACGCCGATGTTTATCAAACATTTCCATTTGCAGGCGGCCAGCAAATATGCGCGACAAACCTGGGAATTCGTCAACCTGTATTCCAAGAGCCGTGGCTGCAATCGCTTCCACGCCTTGTCGCTGGCCTTGAATCTATTGCGAGAACGCAAGGAGGTCATCGCCCGCCAAGTGGCCATCGTGGAAACGAAAGCGGTGGATGAATGGACGGCGCGCGAGAACCGGCCCAGCAACGACACATTGGCAGCCGAGGTCAAATCCGGCAACGCAGCCCTGGCACCTGTCCTCGCCTGGTCACGCGCGGTCAACGCAGCGGTGGAAGATATTGTCCATGGCGTGCCGCCTTTTCCGCTGGTTCGCGAATGCCTCGAGAAAATGACCGGGCAGGCCGATGCCATGGTCATTTCGCAAACGCCCGGCGACGCGTTGCGCCGCGAATGGGCCGAACATAAAATAGATTCCTATGTCAAACTTATCGCGGGGCAGGAAATGGGCACCAAGACGGAACATTTGCAATTTGCCGCCAAGGGCAAATATCCTGAGCAAAACATCCTGATGATTGGAGACGCCCCGGGCGATCGCAAAGCGGCCCAAAGCAACGGCGTTTTGTTTTATCCCATTGTGCCCCATCATGAGGAACAATCATGGCAGCGGCTTTTGGAAGAGGGCCTGCCGCGCTTCTTCGCCGGGAAGTTTAAGGGCGAGTACGAAGATCATCTCGCCGCCGAATTTGAAGAAAGCCTTCCGGCGTCGCCGCCCTGGTGATGTAGCGTCGAAGCTATGCCTCGAAGTTGAGCCATAGGCTCAACGCTACAACGAAGACAACCGTATCAGGCAACAAAAAGGGATGACGCCTGAGACGCCATCCCATGAAAGTCGGAGTCAGGCGCTAAAGTGCGCCCGCTAATTAACGACGGGAAAATTGACGACGTTGTCCGCCGCC
>DASRLE010000399.1:0-3636 GCA_035648615.1 Saccharimonadales bacterium (SeqCode)
AACCAGATGGGCGGGAATTTGGAATCCCAGACCCAGAGACTCCGGCGGCTATTGGAGCTATGGGTGGAAGATATCGCGAGATATCTTTGGCGCCCGCGTCGCACTGTTTTCAATAATTCCTTTATTTCAACAGGCTGTTAGAGGGTTTTGTCAGACGCGTATCCGACAGAGATTGGACAACATTCCGACTCGCTTCAGACGCGTTTTGGACGGGCATCCGCCCGCCATCCGAATCCTGTCTGATTCCTGACTGATTCGTGTCTGATCCTTGTCCGACGGCTGATCGGCCACAATCCGAAACGGAAACGAATACTCGCTGGGGTCGCATACGCTGCCAGAAAGTGTGTTTCGTGTTTGCCGCTGGCATTGTACGGCTCCGCTGCGCTTGTCAAGGTTGCGCCCCCTCCTCCCGCCGCCTCCATCTAACAATGCTCGCTCCGCCGGGAACTGCGGCGCTTAGGAAACACGAAGCGAATCTTTGAAGCCAGTTATGGCAACCGACAGCCTCCATTAGGTCGCTTGCCGGCGGCGGCCGCTTTCAGTTCATTAGCCAGAGCCATTAGGTGCGGCTCAAGTGCCGATAAAACGATTTGGTAGAAGCGAGAGTGCAGCAGCGCGGGGCTAGTTTCTGGCAAACCGTAGTTCAGTGTCGCGGTGCCTCTTTCCAAGATGGAAACGGTAACGCAAAGTGTGTTGGTTACCCGGTCCCGAGTCACGCTATTGGCCTGTTCAGATGCGTCAGCCCACATCTGTTCGTTTCGAAGGCATTCGGTCGGGTGGTCGGCAAGCGTGGACTGAACGCTCTCAAAAACCGCTTGGAGTTGCTCATCGTTCAGCGTTACTTCAACGCCTTTCGTGCGTGCGTATCTCCACGTTGCTCCAGCCACAGGTTGAGTGATTAGTGCACCAGCAACAGTTTTGCCTTCCTGGAAGACAAACTGCCATCGCGCCAGATTCCGGGCTTTCTCGCCAGGATGAAATACGAGCAATTGCCTGCCTGGAGGATAAAGTTCCGGGCAAGGAGCATTCGGCTCCCTGACGTCCAAGAGCTCGACCTCAAATCGTATCACTGCATTGGCTGGAATCTTCCCGGGAACCCCTGTTTCGCCATACGCAAGGTGAGGGCTGACCACCAACTCTCGTTTGCCACCAACCCGCATTCCTTCGATGCCCTGAGTTAGGCCCGGAATGGTGTGGCGCTTCGCCAAATCGAGAACAGCCGGTCGTCCTTCGCTATGTGTGTTCCAACACTCCTCGCCACGGTTTAGAAAGCCCCGAACATGCACGACGACGACTTTAGTCCGCTCGGCGACAGGCCCAGCGCCGACCTCGATATCCGTGAACTTGATGCCGCTTGTCATGTTCGCATGCTTCACCGTTGCATTCTATCAAATCAGATCACACCTACAAGGCCGCAAACGCGGCTTGTCCACGCTCGTTCCGCTCTGGAATACGGTGCTTTAGGAAACACGAAGCGGATCCTTGAAGCCTGCCGGAATCGGAAACGACGCTCCGGGCTACCCTCTTGCCTTGTCGCGCGGGCCAAAGGCCGCTAATGTCTGGAGCATGACCGGCGAAAATGAAGGACGCTGCCAATGCCGACACGCGCCATAATCGACACAAACGTCTTCCTGAGTTCGCTCTGGTCAACGCGCGGCGCCGCGTTTGAAATCTTCGCTCAACTTCGCAAGGGCCGCTGGCAGATCGTTTTGAGCAATCATTTGCTTTTCGAGTACGAGGAAGTCGCAAAACGGACCGCCTCAGAAACGGGGCTTTCATTGCAGGATATAGACGATGTTCTGGACGCGCTCTGTGCCGCTGCGGAATGCCGACAGCTCGAACCGGATTGGATTCCGCGCTTTAAGCGACCCGGATGATGAGCCGATGTTGCAGATGGCCGTTGAAGCCAAAGTGCCAACAATTGTGACCCGCAACATCGGACACCTGAAACCGGCGGAATCGTTCGGAATAGAAGTTTTGACACCGGCCCAATTTTTGGCCAAGATAAGGGCAGGTATATGAAGACAATCCACGCACAAGTGCCCGATCCGTTGGCCAAGCAGGTTGAAGAACTTGCAGCCCAGGAAAAGGTCAGCGTTGATCAGCTTGTGAGCATCGCGCTTGCCTATCAGGTTTCTGCGTGGCGGACGCGCGATACCGTCGCGGTGCGGGCCAAGCGTGGAAATTGGGAGAAGTTTGACAGCGTAATGGCCAAAGTGCGCGACGTGCCACCTCTGCCCGGCGACGAGGCAGATTAATTTGCTACTGCGATTGGATACTGGTTGTCTTTTTTGGAGCAAATCGGAGTCAATCATAGCAAACGCGAAAACGCGAAATCTTCTGCAATGACAAGGGTCTTGCAACGGTTGCCAAACGGGGCCAATCGCGGAAAATGGTGGTTGGCTGACTACGGATCAGAAGGTTGATGGTTCAACTCCATCTGGGTGCACCAGCCTTCAAAATTCCGACGCTTATCGTGCGCGGGGCTCCGTGCTAACGTTCCATCATGAATGTCAGTGACGAGATTCTGAATTTTCTGGTCCAGCATATTCCAGCGCAAGCATTGGCTGATTTTAAGGTGTCAGACGGGGCTCGCCAACGAGCGTGGGCTTTGATCACTCAGGAAAAGGAATCTGGCCTGCTTCCCCAAACCGGAAGGTTTAGGATTTGATACTGCTCTATTTGCAGTTCCCAAATCAGCGGACGATTTTGAGCGCCGGGCGCCAGTGATCGGGTCCGCCGAGGACGCGCTCGATCGTCCAGGCGGCGGCTTCTGTTTCTGTCAACTGTCTGGCCCAGCCAACGCGGGCGGATGGGTTGCCTCCGGCGCCGGTGGACTGGAACTCAAAGTAGCGAACAGTTTTTTCGCGCGCGGGATCGCGCCAGTTGTTCCAACCTTCGGGACGGACTACGCCATCCATCTCGCAATGGATAAAGCAGACCGCAGCGCAAGGCCGCCAGGGCCGCCCTAGAAATGTCCGGCTGCCTGGCTGGTCACCCCATATAGCGCAATGGTCGAAGACAAATCCAAAAGGCTCTTCGCAGGGCGTCGAGGCCGCAGTAATATAGCCGTTGCCCAGACAATGGAGGCGGCAGTTCTCGAACCACGCTGTGCCCGCCCCAAAAATGAAATCCACATGGCCCGAAATGTCGCAATCCTCGTAATAATGGCGCCCGCGATTGTCAAGTATTGTGTCCTGCCAGCCCAGGAAACGGCAATGGCGAAACGCCACGCGGTCGCCATCGATGCGCGCGGCGAGGGCCTGTCCTTTCGGCCCGGCGCTATTTTCGAACGTGATGTTCTCGGCCACGAAATCGTCGGCGTCGATCCAGGCGGACGGCGTGCGAAACGTGCCGATGGGCCGGCCGTCGGAGCCGGGGAGGCTGGCGAACAAATTGAAACTCAGAATGGTCGCGCGCGAGTCGTCGCCCAGCAAATGAAGGAAGCGTTTCTCGCGCTGGACGTAGATCAATTCCCGATACGTTCCCGGTTTGATATGGATGACGGCGGGATGGGCGGCGCTGCCGAGCGGCGCGTTGCTGATGGCCGCCTGGACGCTGGTGAACTGCCCGCTGCCATCGAGAGCGACCACGAGTTGAGTTTCCGCCCCGGCCCTTGGCACGAATGCGGCCAAC
>DASRLE010000400.1:0-4188 GCA_035648615.1 Saccharimonadales bacterium (SeqCode)
GCCAATGAGCAACGCCCAATCAATCCCTTGAAAACCCTCGCTCAGATCCGCCGTGGCGACCAGCTTCTGCAAGGCAGGCGAAGCGCAGTCCTCGAGTTCCATCATTACCCCTTGCAGAATGGGCAGAGCATCGGGGATGTCCACCAAATGCAGGACCACCGGTTGGTCCGCGCCAAAAACCTCGCCCGAAACGATCCGAAACAAAATCGAGTATCCGATGGCGCCGGCCGCCCCCGTCACCGCGATACGAATGGGTGCTTTATTCATAATTCAGTCGGTGATTAATGCCCAACCGAGCCGCGCGAGGCAAGCGGAAAGGGAATTGTGGGCGGCTTTCGAGGCGAGGTTATGGCGCAGATACATTTCATTTTTTGGCTTTGGCGTGACCTGGCAAGAGCTTGGGAATTGCGATTGAAAAATGGCCATTGAGAATTTTTTATCTGTCATTTACAGGATTCCATCCATGAGGCCACAAAGGACTCTCTGGTCGTTTTCAGATGACCAATAACACATTTTCAATGATCGATTTTCAATGGAAAAGTCCGAATTCCTAACGCAGTAATTCACAACACGACCTAGCAAATGCGCCCTTACGGCTCGCGCGCCTGCGGAAAACTCTTTACATTCCGGCGCGACGCAGCGAGCGTGAGGTCTTTATGACCGATACTGATTTATCTTTGTGGGGTATGATCGTGGTGCCCGTGGGCGTGGCTATTTGCTTCGGGCCAGCCTTGGTGGTTTGGCTGCGCGAGGAGTGCCGCGCCGGCAAACTCGAAAAGCAAAAAAGCAAGCGTGACTGACCGCGAGTGACCCATTAATTCGCAGGATTGTCCAAAAGCGGGACACTGCGGGGAATCCACGGCGCCTCTCCTAGGGGAAATCACCATCCGGCACATGAGTTGCTTGCTCTGAGCCGTGCTTGACTCGACAGTTCAACGCCCTCCGACGCCGCCCGTATGAAAGAATACCTCGTCTTCACCTACTACGTGGGTCGTCCGCTCGGCGGAGTGAAAGATTACCTGGATTCCTTTCCCACTATTTCCGAGGCCCTGGATAATATCCTCGCGGAACGAAATCGCTATTATCAGATCGTTGAGCGAGACTCTTCGCTCATTGTTAAAGAAGGCCTGGCCATCTACAAAAACTTCGTGCCGGAAAAACCGGGTTGCGAAGACGATTTCGCCAAATAGAAGTTAGAAGTTTCCGATCGTCCGTCCGTTAAGGTTGCAGGATGATCAAACCTGCGTCTGCCCCGACCACAAAGTATCCCCCTCCCATGTTCACGTTTTGCAAGACAGCGCCCCAGCCTGTGGTCGTCGCTTTTCCGTTCCCATTGCCAAAGGTGATTTGCAGCAACCCGGTTTGAGGCTGGATTGTGCCAGTCAAACTATTCGGAGGAGCGCCCGGCGTTTTTACCAGCGTGCTGTGGGACGTTACCGAAATCGGGAACTCCAAATTCAACCCGGCGCTGGAAAGGTCGAGTGTGCTGAAAGAAAGCGGCGAAGCGGGCGGCGTCCAGGGCGAACCTTGGATTTGCAGCATGTTCGTAAAACCATTGGTGAACAGCAAACTGCCGCGCGCTCCCTTTTTGATCCAGGCCAGGCCGCCGGCGCTGTTGTCTAAATTGGCCAGGTTGAGCCAGCCGAGTAGAAGACCCGTATTGTCATATAAATTGGCGAAAATGGGCACGTCACCAGCCAGAGAAGCGGGGACCGTTTGGGTGAAACCTGCTCCATCGGCCAGGCCTCCGTTCAGCGTCACCACGCCATTGCGATCTAAAATCAAAGCATACCCATCGCCCACGGGAAAATTGGCTGGCGGCAACATAAGCAACGTATAGCGCGAGGCGCCCGCCGAAGGCGCGGCCCGGTCCGCCTGAAGGGTGGCCAACGCGCTATTAATGTTGAGCGTGCCGGTGATTTGCGTGCTGCCAGGGGCCAGAAACAGGGCGATCTGCAGGCGTGTTCCAAAACTCTTCGTTTGCCGAAAGGCAATGCTCGCATGGCCGGACGGATCAAAAACGCCACTCAGACTGTAGTTGGTGCCGGCCAGGATTAGTTTGCCGCTGTAAGCTCCTTTTGCGCCGACCACCAGATTGGCCAGCATGCCGGCCGTTTCGAATTCGACGTCATTGTCCACAAAAAAAAGGCCGTTGTACACGCCCGCCGTCTCAAGAAATATATTCGTCGCGAAATTGGCCACCAGGACGGTGTTGGATTCCATGATGAAATGCAGAGTGGGGCTGGAAACGGTTTGCTGCGCGCCTCCGCTCATCACGGTCCAATAATTGAACAGGGAATATTTGTCCGGTTGGGCCACCACGGAGTAGCCTTGCCCGATAATTAAGAGGGCGTTGTTGGCCAGGCCGGACAAAGCGCCCGCGCCATTGCCCGCGCTGGATAAACTGACCGCCGCCGCCGCCTCGTAAAAAAAGCGACGCGTCACGAGCGGCGAATTGTTGCCGGCATTGTCCATGGCTTGGACGGCCAGGACATTGGTGCCGGGCGTCACCGTCGCGGAGAACGCCCAGGTCTTGGTCGTCGTGCCCGTGGGGGAAAGACTGGCATAGCCGGAGGTGACGGAGCCATCGTTCAAATTGGTGATCCAATACATGACAGAGGCCGCCTGGGTGTTATCCGAAACCGTTCCGTTGAAAATAGGATTGGCCGTGCGCGCATTAGCCGCAGGCGAGGTGATCACCACGCCGGGCGGCTTCACGTCAGGGATCAATTTGCCCAGACGCGCCGCAGCGCTGAGGCTCGATCCATTGGCGCCAGTGACGAGGACGGTGTAGCTGCCCACATCCCCAACCTCCACCGGATTGATGGTCAGTGTGCTGGCGGTGGTCCCGGAATATTCGCCGCCCTCCGAAATCGGGTTGCTGCCAGCGCCGGCGCCATCGTCGAAATACCATTGATAACTGAAAGTCCCGGGAATGGCAGCGACATGGAAAGTCACGACGGATCCGGCAATTTGGTTCAGTTTGCTGACCGGCTGCGTTTTGATAATCGCCGCCGTCACCGTCAAAATGGCGCTGTTGGTCACGCTTCCCTCCAAAACCGATGAGCCGACGACAACGGTGTAAGTTCCCGCATCCGAAGCCGTGACTTTCGAGATGGTGAGTATGTTGCTGGTTGCGCCGATAAAAGCGGCGCTTTCGGTCAGATTCACCCCGTTGAGTTGCCATTGATAGCCGAGCGGATTGGAGGAGTTGCCATTGGTTTCCGCCGTCACCATAAATTGCACGGCGTCGCCGACGTGAGCCGATTGGTCCGTGGGCGCGGCGCTAATCGTCGGCGGGCCGGCGTTGGTGGAAATAGCCAGCGGATCCAGCTCATACGCGCCGACACTGGCGGGCGTGCCGCGAAGGTTCAGGATTTCGTCCGTCGCCGGAAAAGTAAAGCCCGGCAAACCAGGGATGACCGCCTCACCCGGACTGCCGGACAGGAGGGCCAGCGTCAGCATCGGCGAGCCAAAGGGTCCCCCAATGGCGGGACCGACAGCCGAAAGTCCGGAATCCAATACAGGGTCCGTATGAAGCAGGGTGGTCGAGGTGCTCCGCGCCAGGCTGGCGTCGGAACTGATGTTGTAGCCGATGTCGGTCAACCCGGAAACATTGGGCGCATTCGTAACGCCGGACAAAATGCTGCCAAAAACTTTAAAAGTTCCGCCGCTGCGGTAGGCATCCCATCCCGCTGTTCCTCCCACTCCGCCCCCGTTCTCACCAGCCGCGCCCCCGGCCACCGTATTGGTCGCCAGGGTGCAATTGCGCAACTGCGTCAGGCTCGCCCCGCTGGCCAGTCCGCCCCCCAGCGCCGAGCCGCCGCTGCCGCCCGACGTCCCGGCTTGCGAAGATCCACCGCCCGCGCCGCCGATACAGGAATTGTCAAAGAAAATAGTATTTTCAAGGTAGGCGCGTAATGCGCCGCCCACCACATACAATCCGCCGCCCGATGCCTCCCCTCCTGCGCCACCGTTGTGGCTCGATCCACCGGAATCGACTTCAGCCGCCGCCGTGCTGCCCGCCGCGGCGGTGTTTTGATAAAACAGACAGTTCGTCATGAAAAGCTGCCCTTGGATGTAAGCCGCGCCTCCGGCGCTGGTGCCTCCGGTGCCGCCCGCTCCGCCCGTTCCCGAAAACGGCGCGGCGGCGAAACTCCCGCCGGTTCCACCCGAGCCAGCCGTGCA
>DASRLE010000401.1:0-3649 GCA_035648615.1 Saccharimonadales bacterium (SeqCode)
TATTAAAGAGATTAGGATTATGATTAAGATTAAGATTAGGAAAAAAACCTGGCTGACATTATCTTGCGCCAATGTCTCGGGACCATGGCGCAGACGCCCACACGAACCGCCTCGCCGGCGAGAAGTCGCCCTATTTGCTGCAGCATCAGCATAACCCGGTCGATTGGTTTCCCTGGGGCAATGAAGCCTTCGGCAAAGCGCAAACGGAAGGCAAACCAATCTTCTTGAGCATCGGCTACTCGACGTGCCATTGGTGCCATGTCATGGAACGGGAATCCTTCGAGAACCAAGGGACGGCGGATTTTCTTAACGCCCATTTCGTCAGCATCAAGGTGGATCGCGAGGAGCGTCCCGACATTGATAAAATTTACATGACCGCGGTGCAGGCCATTACCGGCCAAGGCGGCTGGCCGCTGAATTGTTTCTTGACGCCTGATCTCAAGCCATTCTACGCGGGCACTTATTTTCCACCGGAAAACAAGCAGGGTCATTCCAGCTTCATCCAAATTCTGCGGCAGATTGCCAAACTTTGGGAGACGCGCCGCGATCAAGTCCTCGACACTGCCGCGGATTTTCATCACAAACTGGAGGGCTTCACCACCCGCGAGCCAACGGGCCTGTTTCTCTCCCCTGCCCTGCTCGCCAACGCCGCGCGCCAGTTCAAGCAGGAATACGATCCGCAATTCGGCGGCTTTGGCCGCGCCCCAAAATTCCCCCGCCCCAGCGAACCGGCTTTTCTCCTGCGCCATGCGTTGCACGCCCATGATCCCGAAGCGGTCAAAATGGTTCTGCACACTTGCGACCAAATGGCGGCGGGCGGCATCTATGACCAGATTGGCGGCGGCTTTTCCCGTTATTCGGTCGATGCCCAATGGCTCGTCCCGCACTTCGAGAAAATGCTCTACGACAACGCCCAATTGGTGAACCTATACTTGGACGCCTTTCTCACCAGCGGCCACGAGCGCCATGCCGAGGTGGCACGAGACATCATTCGCTATATCCTGCGCGACATGACCGGCCCGGACGGCGGGTTTTATTCCGCGGAAGACGCCGACAGCGAAGGCAAGGAAGGCAAATTTTACTGTTGGACGACGTCCGAGCTTGCCGAATTATTGAATAGCGCCGAATTGGCCGTCGCCACTCGCTATTTTGGGCTGACCGCGCGTGGCAATTTTGTGGACCACAGCGATCCCGATCCGTTGCCCAACCAAAACGTCCTGAGCATCGTCGATCCTCAACTTACGCCAGCGGAGAAGGCTTTGCTCGATTCGGCCAAAAAGAAAATTTTCGACACCCGCAACAAGCGAGTCCGCCCTCATCTCGATGACAAAGTGCTGGCCTCGTGGAATGGCATCATGCTGGGCGCGCTCGCCCGGAGCTATGCGATTCTGGGCGATCCGCAATACCTCGCCGCCGCCGAAAAAAACCTGACGTTTTTGCAAAGCAACTTGTGGGACGCATCCGCCAAAACTCTCTACCATCGCTGGCGGCAAGGCAGTCGCGATTCCGTCCAGTTATTGACCGCTTACGCCAATTTGCTGGCCGGAGTTTTGGAGCTATACGAAGCCACGCTTGAACCGGCGCGCCTCGAATTTGCCGTTGTCCTCGCCGAAACCATGCTGGCCAGATTTTACGACGCGGCGAACGGGGGTTTTTACGACGGCGACAGCGAAGCGAAGGATTTGATTCTGCGCGTCAAGGAAGATTACGATGGCGCGGAACCCTCCGGCAATTCCACCGCAGTCCTGGCGCTGCTCAAACTCGGAGCCATCACTGAGCGCGCGGATTTCAAGGAAGCCGCCGAGAAGACCTTGCGGCTGTTGGCCTCGCGCCTGCAGGAGTTGCCCCAAGCCGTTCCCCATCTTCTGATCGGCCTGGATTTTCTGTTGCATGAACCTAAACGCGCCGTCGTGGTCGGCGACCCGCGCCAACCTGAAACCATCGCCTTGCTCCATGCCATCCATTCGGTCTATCAGCCGAACAAAGTGGTCTCCGGCAACCAAGGCCCGGTTGATGAGTTCGCAAAAACTTTGCCGGAGACCGATGCTCCCATTGTTTTTCTATGCAGCGGCACGGCCTGCCAGCCGCCCACCAAAGACCTTGCCGTCCTCAAGCGCGGCCTCGGCCAACTTGATTAGCGATGCTCACCGGCGAAATCTGCATCCTGGCCGGCGGCTTGAGCACACGGATGGGACGCAACAAAGCCCGTCTTCGCCTAAGGGGGAAAACATTGCTCCGCCATATCCATGAAACTGCCCGCAGTACGTCATGGCCGGTGCGGATCATCCGCCGCGATTTGGTTCCGCGCTGCGGTCCGCTAGGGGGAATTTACACCGCATTGAAGACCAGCAAAGCCGGGCGCGTCCTTTTTCTGGCCTGCGACATGCCGTTCGTGAGCGTCGATCTCTTGGAATGGCTGATAACCTCCCCAGCGCCGAAAGTTTTTGCCACCAGCGATGGAAAAGCCGGCTTCCCCTTCCTATTGGCACGGGACGCCTTGCCAATCGTGGAAAAGCAACTGGCCATTCCTCAATACTCTGTGCAAGCGCTGGCCGAAGCATGCCACGCCGCTCTACTGCAAACCCCATCCTCCTTCCTTTTCAACATCAACACTCCCGGGGAGTGGCAACGCGCCCAAAACATTTCCCAGAACCTTCCGGTTCAATAGGCGCCTCCACTTGAGATTGATTCCGACAAAAATCTGTTATAAAATCAAAACTGTGAGTATCGAAGCATTGAAACAAGAGTTGTCTGCGCTGAACGCAAAGGAGCAACGGCACTTAACTGCATTCCTGGTATCACTTCAAGATGCCAGCGACACCGCTTACCGCAAAAAGCTCTCCACGAAAATTGACCAGCCGGCTTCGGAATTCGCGACGTTGGAAGAATTGGATCGGCGATTGGACCTGCCCGGCGACAGCAGCGGCCAATGAACTACCGCCTGCTCATTGACTACGAGGTCTTTGAGTTTCTCGAAACGCTTTCGCGCAATGATCAGCGACTGCTGCGAAACCGCTTTGTAGCCATTCGAGATTTTCCCAGCCGACATTCTGACTACATCGAATCCGACAGCGTTGGCCGGCGGGTGGACATTCATATTTGTGGCAAATTCGCGATCAAGTTTTGGGAAGATCACGCCGACCAACATTTGAAAATCCTGGATGTGCATTTTGCCGACAAATCGCGCCCTTGAATGAACTCTGCCCGGCCAGCCAGCCTCCTCCGCGCCAAAAATTCCCCGAGAGCCAGCCTTGTCATTGGCGCGGAAATGGATAAGGTTCTAGCCATGTTTAAGATGTTCTTGTGCCTGCCGTTTGTGTTCGGGGGCATCGCCCTCTCCGCCGCCACGGTGGAGTTGAAAGGGAAGGCTTCTGTCACCGGCGCCATCCTGGCTCAAAAACCCGACGAAATCATCGTCGATCTCGGTTATACCGTCCTCGTCATTCCCCGCAGCCAGGTGTTGAAATTGCTCAATGAGGATGTTCGGCCGTCAAAAACGAAGTCCACCCGCTCGGCTGCGGCTGAATCGGCGTTTGTTCCAGGTTTTTATTCGAATCCCGCCGGGTCTGCCAAGGAACAAAGCGTCCGGGATTTGGTCAATCAATTGGGCGAGGCCGTGGTGCAAGTGCGGACGCCCGCGGGTCTGGGT
>DASRLE010000402.1:0-5834 GCA_035648615.1 Saccharimonadales bacterium (SeqCode)
GCCGGTCGAGGTGCAAACGCGGTTGACGCTGTGCAAATCCTCCCGAATGGCGCGGTGGATCGGCACGCGCACCGTCCGCTTTTCAAACGCCATTCGCAGCTTGGAAAATAATTCGACCTTGAGCGGCTGGCTGAAAGTGCAAAGTTCGATTTTCCCGAACTGATGCGCGGCGGGATTCCACTGCTGGAATTCCTGCACCAGATAATCGCCGAGGGCGATGCCGGGCCCGGTGTAATCCAGGCAGACCCGCCGCGCCCGCTGCAACCGTGGCCGCAAGAGCGCGACCTGCTCGGGCGTGCTGAGGTTGGACAGTTCGAGGACTTCCACGGAGGTCGAGACGTCCCCGATTCTTTGGAGGGACCACGCCACAGTCAGGTCGTGCTTGCGGCCAAAATCAATGCCCAGGTCTATCGGCCACTCTGCGTTGGTCTGCCAGAATTCAGGCGATTGCGACGCTTTGGCTTCCTCGCTTTCGCAGGTGGCGATGAGTTCGTAGGGCAGGAGAACCGATTGGATATCCAGGAACTGGCATTCGAATTCCTGGGACCACCCCTCGGGATCGTCGAGGGCGGCGCGCAGTTCGTCGATATCGACGGGCAGCCCTTCCTTGACAGCAGTGTGGATGTCCACAAAGTGACAAGACCATCTCTGAGCGGAGCGTGAAGAGGTGGGAGCGGAGAGCGGGGCATAGTTCTTCTCCCAGATTTCGTGGGCCTTGTTGCCGATGCCGTTGGGTGTGGTGATCAGCCGCACTTTTTTCGGGCCGCCTCGCAACGGATTGGTGATGCTCGGGAGAATGGCGCGCCAGGTCAGATCGGGATTTTCAAAAAAAGCGAATTCTGTCAAGACGACGTTGGCGGAGTATCCGCGCACCGTGTCGGGGCGCCCCGGCACGGCAATGACGCGGCTGCCGTGCGGGAACACTATGGTGGTGGATTTGAGGAGCGCTTCCGATCCGCCGTCGCGCTCCTCCTTCCAGTCAACAATCTCGAGTTTATAACCGGTGACCCACTCCCGCCACTTGGCCAGCGATTCGAGGGACTGGCGCTCGGAAGGCGCGGCGATGAGCCACTCGGTTTTTTGGCCTTTCGATTCGTGCTTGTAGCAATCGGTCACCCCTTCGGCCGCCGCTGAAAAATCCTTGCCCACTTGCCGGGACATGAGGCCGAATTTCCAGCGGGAAAGGTCGTTCGCCCATCGCTCCTGGTAGGGGAGCAGAAGCTCGTAGGCGTGAGGGACGCTCGCGCTGGAATGGGACTGATGGGAGGGATGGGACATATTAGACCAGGCCAAAGATTTGGCGCATGCGGACTTGCTTCTCTTCGGGGGTGAGGGGCGGGGCGTTTTTCTTTTCCCCTTTGCGGTATTCCTTTTTGAGGGCGTCGAGCTTGGCGTAAAGGGCCCGTTGGTCCGCGCGCTTGAGTAGCAGCTTGGCCGCTTCGCTACGTTCCTTGAAATTGAGGTGGCCCATGGTGCTGTCCATCACTTCCTCGGCGATGAGCGTCATCAGGACGTCGAGCAGCTTTTCCTGGGCGCGCTTGGAGACCAGCGGTCCCAGGCGTTTCTTGGAGGCCTCAAGCTTGTTCACGGCGGCATCGAGATAATCGAGCATCTCGTTCACTTTGAACTTGCGGCGCGTTTTCCTTTTGGCGATCACAGGCCCCTCCTCTCCAAGTCGTCAATGCCATCTTTGGTGATGCGCCAGGTCTTGTGGCCGAAGCTGTGGGACTTCGGAACCTCGGCAATGAATTTGGCGTCGATGAAATACTGGAGTTCGTCCTCCAGTTCTGAGCGGCTGAAGTGCCGAAAGCCGGAAACCATCAGCGCCAGTTCGATCGCTTGCAGGTTGAGGCCGAAACTGCGGGCGGCTTTGAGCGAGCGCAAAAGCGTGTCGCGAAACAATTCGAGTTGGGAATGGGTTATCATTTTGTTCTTTCAATTAAGCGGTCGATTTTGGCTTCCATTTGCACCAGGCGGGCGGTGTTGGTTTCGCTGGCTTCGCGCAAGGCGCAAATCTCGCCTTCGATGGGATTCATGCGCAGATGGAATTTTTCGCGGTCGGAATCGAGGCGGCTTTCGATTTCGCGCTCGATGCCGCCGACTTTGGAAAATAGCTTGTCATGCTCTTCCTTGTTGTCGCGCAGCGCTTTTTCGAAATCCTTCTTATCGACCGGTTCGCCCAAGAAAGTGATCTCGCGCTTCTGGCTGCGATTGGAAAACACAATGGTGATGAGGGCGGCGACCGTGCTGACGATCAGCGCAATGGGGGCGAACCATGTTTCAAACTCTTTCATGAAGAAAAGGCAGAAGGAGGAAGGAAGAAGGATGAAAGAACGGCCCCTTGCGGCGCGGCGTTGACGGTCCCGAAAAGAGCTTGGTAAGTGGAGACGTGGTGGTCATTGAGCAGGGCCATCCGCCCAACGAAGGCTTCGTCGAGCATTCCCGCGATGTCGCTCGGCAGTTTGCGAAAGAAAGGACAATCAAGGACGGGAAGGGACGAAAGCTGACTCTTCCTTCTTCCTTCCTCCTTCTGCCTTTGTCTTGGGAAGAACGCCTCGTGGCCGGCGTGACGATACATGCCGAGGAGCCACGGCACTCGGGGAATGATGTCGTCGGAGTGGATGACGCGGAAGGTGCGGGATTTCAGCGTTTCGTTGTAGGCGCCGCGAAAGGCGGCATTGCCGACGCGGGGCTGGCCGAAGGTATAGACGCCGCTGATGTCACAATCGTGCTGCAGGCGATAAGCGCAAAGCATGGCCAGCGCGCCGCCGAGCGAGTGGCCTGTCAACCAGATTCTTTTGTGGAAGCCGCAAATTGTTTCACGAATGCGGTCGAGAACTGAATTTACCGCGACCTCGAAGCCCTCGTGAATTTTCACGCCATTGAGGGAGATACGGCGGCAATCGAGGTCGGTCAGCCAGTTGCGCAGATCCTGCGTGCCGCGAAAGGCGACGATGAGGCCGGTCGCGATCTTGGTGATGACGACGCGGGTGCCGGTGGAGTCGTTGACGATCTCAGGGGACACAAAGGACGGAAGGGACGGCAGGTAGGCCGCTGCGGAGGCTCGCACCAATTCGGCGGCGGCGGTGGGGGAAAAGGCAGAAGGAGGAAGGAAGAAGGAAGAATCGGAGCAGGCCTTTGGTTGCGGGTGGTTGTTCATATTTCTTCCTTCTTCCTTTTTACTTCTGCCTTTATTTGACCGCTGCGCTTATCACGTTTCCCACTGCCGTCCCGGCGGCGCCGACGATCTTGGTTGTGTTGGTGTCAACAATGATGGTCAGGCTGCCGGCCGAAAAGGCGGAGCCGCCGCCGAGGGCGCTTTGGTTGGTGTGAATGGCGCTCATCGCCTGCACGTTGGGATCGGCCAGGAGGAAGAAGCCGCCGCCGCCTTCGGTGTCCTTCCACGTCTCGCGGGCGACCAGCCCATCGGGCCGGCCGGTGTAACGCTCGACGACGTGGGTGGTGATGGCGGAACGGTGAGGACACGCGCACCCGGGGGAGAGCAGCATAATTGAACCGAAGGCAACAAAGAGAACGAAGGATGAAAGAGTTTTCATTTTTTTCCTCGGGAGATGTTTTTGGTTCTGCTTTGTTTCCTTCGTTAACTTCTGTTCTATTTCCTGACCGTGACTGAGCCGCCTACGGTTTGGTTGGTGTTGCTGATTTGGCCGCTGAGGGTCACGCTGTTGGTCGTGGCGTCGAAGCCGGCGGTGATGGTCTGGCCGGCGGTTTGGTAATCACCCTGGAGAGCAACCGGGGTCGAGCATCCGCCTCCGCACAGGAGTGCTGCGGCGGACAGGTCCGCCAAGAGGATTAGGGTTAGAGGGAAACGGGTTTGGAGTTTTTTCTTCATAGATTTTTTTGCGGTTGTTTCAGCCTTCAGCCTTGAGCCTTTAAAAGAAGCGTCCGTGATGCTCGCGGAGCCGCGAGTTGGGGTGCGGGAGGGGGCGGCTGGAGTCCATGCACGGACGAAATTTGTTTTTTACTGTTCACGTTCATCACGCCTCTTTTATCGCACAGACGGCGAATTCTCTGCCGCTCACCGTGCGCGCTATTTTTGCGGGCGTTCCCTCGGAAGCTGTCAAGAAGAGACGCGCACCGTGCGCACTATTTTTTAAAAAGGCCGTTTTGGCTGCCAAACGAAGCGGTTTTGAGGCCGAAAAAGGGGAAGGGCGGCGAAAAACCCGAAATTCGGGCGGGGAGAAGGCGGGCCGCGAAAGATTAAGCTGCTACCACGCGCCGTCCACCAGGAGGGTGATGGCGTTGCGCGCCAGGCTGTCTGTCAACAAAGGAATGGACTGCCGCTCGACGCTGCTTTGATCGTTGCCGAGGCGAATGTAGGTGTAGCCTTGCACGAGCCGGTTAAAATTCGTGCGTCCGGTATTGGCCTCCACCGCCGTGACCCGCGCCACGATGGTCAGGGCGTATTCCTGCGGCGTCAAAACGTCGTTGGTCTGGTAGGAAATGGCGTTGCGGACGTATCGTTCGACTTGACCGGAAAGAATGATGTCGGGCCGGCCGGAGGTTTCGAGGCGAAAGGTGCCGTCCTGTTGCAGTTGCTTGCGCAGGGAGATGTTCAAGTATTCGGTCAGGCGCGGCTCCTGGGTCAAGTTGCCGAACGGTTTGATCGTGACCGATCGCGAACCCGAAACCATGCCGTTGGTCGGGCCGAGCTTGTAGCCCGCGCAACCGCCGAGCGCCAGGGTTAAAATGAGCAAAAACCAGGGGCGCATTTATTTGAGCGACGCGCGCCGTTTCAACACGTCGATCCGCTGGCGGGCGCGGCTGGCCAGAGGCGAACCGGCGTCGCGCAGCAGCACTTCGTTATAATAAACCAGCGCGCCGTCCCAGCGTTTTTGCTTTTCGTAAAACTGCGCGATGTGGAAATTTCCCATGGCCTGCTCGGCCCGCAACGTGCCAATCAGCCGCTGGGCGTCGGCGACGCGGGGGTCATCCGGGTAGAGCGCCATAAAATCGGTGAAGGCGGAAATGGCCTGGCCGGCGATGCTCTGGTCGTAGTCGGCTTTTTTGGCTTGTTTGTCGAAGGCCATGGCTGCTTTAAATTGGGCGTCGGACGCGAGCTTCTGCTGGTCGCTATAGCGGTCGGCGGCGGTTTCGTAGGCCCTGACCGCCAGCGGGTAGTCCTTTTCTTTTTCGCGGGCGGCGCCGATGTTCATCTGGGCCGCCGGCCCCAATTCGCCGTAAGGCCCGTAGCGGACAATCTTGTCAAACATATTCGCCGTTTTGTCCATGTTGGGGAAGAACGGAATGTAACCAAAGAGTTTGAACCATTGGCCGTGGAGAAAACGGACGGCGATGGCGAATTGGCGGCGTTGCACGTCCTGGGCGTTGACGGTCTTGGGATATTTGTCGAGCATGACTTGATAGGCGTTGAAAGCCTTTTCGTCCTTTCTTTTCGCTTCGTAACAGCGGCCGATCAGATACTGGGCCTGGGGCGCGTAATCGGAAAGCGGCCAGATGCGGATGACGCGCTGGGACGCCTTGAGAGCGAGCTTGTATTCCTTTTGGTCGAAGGCCTGCTGGGCGACAGCCAATTGATCCTTGGCGCGCAGTTTCTGCCAGGTGCCCTTGGTGCCCGGCGTTTCATAGGTCCAGCCTTCCCCCGGCGTGTAAATGAGCGGCGCGGGCGAGCGGCTGGGAAACAAGACCAACGCCAGCAAAAATAGAATAAGACGCAGGGACAACCGATTCATGGCCCAACCCTATCGCAAGCGGCGAGGGCAAGTCAAGATGGCGGCCTTTCCTTCAACTCTGGAGAATAGTCCTTTGGTTGGATGGCCGATGGTTTGCGAGGCGGCGGCGTTGATTGGGCT
>DASRLE010000403.1:0-10339 GCA_035648615.1 Saccharimonadales bacterium (SeqCode)
TGGGTGAACCCTTCCAGCGCGGTTTCGTCGGGAGCGTGCTGTTTGAGGAGGGCGTTGCGCGAACGCAAGGCGGCCGCGTAGCGTTGCAGCAAGGGCAAATAGACCGGGTGGGTTTGGGCGAGGAGTAAATCCATGAAGCGCCGCCGCAGTCGCGCCGTGCCCTTGATCAATTGCAAATCCTCGGTGCAAAAAACCACCGCCCGCAATGTCCCCAGATAGTCGCCCAACTTGCGCACCGGCTGGCCGTCCAGGCTCAATTTCCTTTCCTCGCCCGACCAATAAATCTTGATCTCATGGCTCTCGCGCGAGACGACGTTCGCGCCGACAAAGCAGCCTTTCTGCCCGTGCCGAATCATTTGCGCGCCGCCCACCCCGCGAAAAGAGCGCAAAGTCGCCAACAGGTAGATGGCTTCGAGGATATTGGTTTTGCCTTGGGCATTGTCTCCCAGCAGCAAATGGAACCTAGGCGGGAAGTCGGCGTCCAGCCGCGCATAATTGCGGAAGTCACGGAGCCTGAGATGAACCAGATGCACCGCGATAGCATTCAGAATTTCGCGGCGGATGCGAGCCGAAAGAAAGGCGGCGCTTTCCGCGCGTTCTACGACAAGCTCTTGATCTTAGTGGTGGGCGGTTTGGACACGAGCAACGCGTTGCGTGAGTTTGGAGAATAGCGAATGACGCGCGCGGGATTGTTGAATTTCATCACGATCAACGCGCCTCTCAGCTTTTGCATGTAGCAAAACGACTCGGCTTGGGCCACACTGCCAAATGCCTTCGCCTGGGCCATATTCTCCGTCCAGTCCCAGCCATCGAAATAACTTTTCCCGGCAGGATCTTGAATCAAAATACGCATAAAATGGCTTTCCAGAGCCATAGTAAGGGTTTCCCTCGCCAAAAAGCAAGAGCGAACTGCGTAAATTTTGCGAAGGAGGAACTTTCGCAATAGCGGTCAAAGAAGGCGCATCCTTTCAGTACGAGTTCTATCGGCCGCTTTCGTGGGATTGCGGGAATTGGGAATTAGAGGTGTTTGGGAGGATACAGTTCGAGGTGTTTCAAAACGAAGGCCTTGATTTCATCAACTGAAAATCGATTCGGTTTGTTTCCTTCATGGGTAACCCAAGGAATTCCCACCGCTTTAGACCCATATCTTTATTCCGCCGACTTGCGGTGTTATTAAAGGAATAAATCGGAAACAGCGCCGTCGCTTGATTTGAGATTCGCGCGTTGACGCCCGCGAGGTTTTGGCTTCCCTCTCTTCCAGCGGCCGTATACACAAGAACGTCGCCTTCAATCCTGTCAGCGTACGGATTCTCGCGGCTGATTTTTGCCGAGGCCGAGGTTGTAAAGATTACAAGCCGCCTAAGACCCCCATGAGGCCCGACTGAAGGCCTAACTGTGCCAGAAGCAGCCGTCCACGAACACCGCGACTTTCTGTTTGCGAAAAACAAAATCCGGTTTCCCAAATATGAGTTGATTGCGTCTCCAACCGATAACGCCATGCAGTTTGAATGCGGATATTAACTTCATCTCCGTATTCTGATTTCCTGATGAGCGGATTCTGGCCATGACCCGGGAACGGGCCGCCTTGGAAAGAACATCAGCCATGCCCTGATTTTATTGCGTTCGTTGGCGATGTCACGGCTCGTTTAATCCCCTAAACATCAGGATTCGTTACAGGTGGGGGGCGATTACCCTCTCAGGCTACTACTCTTCCGGCTCAACACGATCAACGTCTTTGAATTTGTCGAAATCACGGTCAAATGATGCGATGGGGCTGCCCAGTTCGAGCGCGGAGGCCGCGAGATAAGCGTCGGCGAAATGTGCGTTCTGCTCGCAGCAACGTTGCAAGGCATTCGAGATCCTGGCTGCCTCCACGATTTCAATGCCGCGCGATTGCAAAAGGGATAAGAGCTTGGTGGCGACTTCCCTTCGCTCAACGTGGTAAAACGATTCGAGGGTGTAAACTAATTCCGCCACAATTACGGGCAAAACAACGAGAACAATCTTTCCCTGATCGGCTCGTTCCATCAGACGATTGGCCTTGATCGCCATGGCGTGCGGTTGGCCCGTAAAAAATCGGACCAGGACATTCGTATCGATAAGCTGCCGTGGTATCGCCACGATTTATTCCATTCCTTCTTTCGCGGCGTGCCGCCCAACGGATTGCACGACTGCGGCTTGTTCTGCTGCGCGTCCTGGAAATTTTTTGGAAGACTTGAGGCTGCCAAATAACTTCAAAGCGCTTGGCTGAGGGCGAACCACCGCCGTCCCATCGTCGCGCAGAGACCAAGTCAGGCGTTGCCTGGGTTTGACCTTCAAGGCATCGCGAATCTCCTGCGGCACGGTCGTTTGTCCTTTATCGGTCAGTGTCGATATTGCCATTAACCAACCTTACCACAAACCTTCGCATTACCGCAAGAATTTTCATTACCCTACAGACTTTACATACTTCACCCTTGGTTTTCGGTCACGGTGGTTTTAATAACTGCGATGGGTTCTTGAACTTTGCCGCCTTGACTTTAAATTGGGGCCATGGCGCACGCCGATTTTGTTCATCTTCATTTGCACACCGAGTATTCCCTGCTCGATGGCGCGTGCCGCTTGGATCGCTTGATGGAGAAAGCGCACGAGTTGCATTTTTCTTCCCTGGCCATCACCGATCATGGCGTCATGTACGGCGCGATCGATTTTTATAAGGCGGCGCTGGAAAAGGGGATCAAGCCGATTATCGGCTGTGAGGCGTATGTCGCCCCCGGCAGTCGTTTGGAGAAAAAAACAACCTCGGGGGGCAAGGACGTTTATCATCACCTCGGGCTGCTGGTGAAAGACGAAACCGGCTACAAAAACCTGGTCAAGCTGGCGACGGATGCCCAGTTGGAGGGCTATTATTACAAGCCGCGCATGGACAAGGAAATTCTCGCGCGCCACAAGGAAGGCTTGATCGCTCTTTCTGGCTGTCTGGCCAGCGAAATTCCAGAGTTGATCATGAAAGATCAACTCGTCCAGGCGCGCGACGTGATCGACTGGTTTAAACAAACCCTCGGTCCCGAGAATTTCTACCTCGAACTGCAGAACCACGGCATTGCCGAACAGGCGCTGGTCAATCGCCATCTCATTCCATGGGCCAAGGAATTCGGGCTTAAATTGGTGGCGACCAATGACGTTCACTACGTCGAGAAGGCGCACTCGCACGCGCATGATTGCCTCATCTGCATCGGCACCCAGACGCTTTTGAGCGATACGAAACGGATGCGCTACCAGCCGGAGCAATTCTATTTGCGCTCCGCCGAAGAAATGAAGGCGCGCTTCAGCGAAGTTCCCGAAGCGGTGCGCAATACGTTGGAAGTGGCGGAAAAGTGCAACCTGGAAATTCAATTTGACAAGCTGCATTATCCGCTTTTTTACCCGCCCGGCGAGGTGTCGCGCGAGGCCTATTTGCGCCAACTGGTGGCCGAAGGGTTGGAACGCCGATACACCATTCACGCCCGCGCGGAAGCAGAGTCTTTTGCCGTGGACGGCATTGACGATCCGCGAAAACTGCCCAATGCGCCTCAAGACCCCGCCGCACCGGTGGATGCTCCCGCCGGCATTAAAGCGGTCATGGAACGGCTGGAAACCGAGTTGAAGGTCATCGAAAAAACCGGCTTCATCAGTTATTTTTTGATTGTGGGCGATTTTGTCCGCTATGGCCGCAGCAAAGGAGTTTCCTGCGTGGCGCGCGGCTCGGCCGCCGGTTCCATCGTCACCTACCTTTTGGAAATTTCCAACGTCGATCCGATTCGTTACGGCCTGCTCTTCGAGCGATTTCTCAATCCCGAACGCGTCAACCCGCCGGACATCGACATTGATTTCGCCGACGACCGCCGCGCCGACGTCATCGAGTATGTCCGGGAAAAGTACGGGCGCGATTCCGTGGCGCAGATCATCACCTTCGGCACGATGGGCGCAAAATCAGTCGTGCGCGACGTGGGCCGCGTCATGGGTCTGAGCTACGGCGATTGCGACCGGCTGGCCAAAATGATCCCGAACGAATTGAAGATGACGCTGAAAAAAGCGCTCGAACAATCGCCCGAATTTAAACAGGCCTACGAAAACGAAGACGTGACCCACGAATTGGTTGACACCGCCTTGGTCCTGGAAGATTTGACGCGCAACGCTTCCGTCCACGCGGCCGGGGTGGTGATTGGTGATCAGCCGCTGGTCAATTTGCTGCCCCTGAAAAAGGACGAGGACGGCGCCATCGTCACCCAATACGCCATGGGGCCGGTCGGCGAATTGGGTTTGCTCAAAATGGATTTTCTCGGGCTGAAAACACTGACCGTCATTCGCAACACCTGCGAACTGGTCAAGACCGGGCAAGGGATTGAAATTCCAATTGACAACCTCCCGCTGGACGACGCCAAGACTTACGACCTGCTCAACAAAGCCAACACCATCGGCATTTTCCAATTGGAATCCGGCGGGATGCGCGATTTGTGCCGCAAATTTCAAATCAGTTCCATCGAGCACATCACCGCCCTGGTGGCATTGTACCGTCCCGGCCCAATGGACCTGATTCCCGATTTCATCAAGCGCCGTCATGGTGAGGTGAAAATTGAATACGAGCATCCGCTGCTCGAACCGCTGAGCAAGGAAACCTACGGCGTGCTGATCTACCAGGAACAAGTGATGCAGGCCACCCAGGTGCTGGCCGGTTACACGCTGGGCGGCGCGGACTTGCTGCGGCGGGCCATGGGCAAAAAGAAGGTCGAGGAAATGGCCAAGCAGCGGGCCAACTTCGTCAAAGGCTGCGCGTCTGTCAATAATATCCCTGCGCCCAAGGCCAATCAGATTTTCGATTTGCTGGAAAAGTTTGCCGGTTACGGTTTCAACAAATCCCACGCCGCCGCCTATGCCATCGTCGCTTATCAAACCGCCTATCTGAAGGCCAATTACCCCGTCGAATTTCTCAGCGCGCTCATGACCAACGACATGAACGACTTGGCCAAGTTGAGCATTTTGATTGGCGAAGCCCAGGCCTTCGGAATCGAGGTCCTGCCGCCCGACCTCAATGAGAGCGGAGTGTTTTTTACGCCGAGCGGACCGAAGGCTATTCGCTTCGGCCTGGCGGCCATCAAGGGAGTGGGGCAGGGCGTGGTCGAGAGCATCCTGGCCGCGCGGCAGTCCGGCAAGTTTAAGTCGCTGGCCGAATTGTGCGAACGAGTGGATGGTCGCAGCCTGACTCGCAAAGTGCTGGAAGCCTTGATCAAATCCGGCGCATGCGATTGCTTCGGGGAGACGCGCGCCACCGCCTTCGCCAAGATTGATCGCGTGCTGGTGCGGGCGGCCGGCATCATCCAGGACCGCCAGCGCGGCCAGGACACCCTTTTTGGCATGCTCGAAGATCGCGCCAGCGGCAGCGACGAGAAAGTCGAACCCGAAAAGCAACTGCCCGAATGGCCGCAGCACGAGCTTCTGGCTCACGAACGTGAATTGCTCGGCTTCTACGTCACCGGCCATCCGTTGACGCCGTTTGCGCCGATCCTGGAAAGATATGCTTTACACAATACCAGCCAGCTTTCCGAGTTGCCCAATCACACCATGACCCGCATTGGCGGCCTGGTCAGCGAAGTGCAAAAAGGCATTTCCAAAAAGAGCAACAAACCTTACGCCTTGGTCACGCTGGAAGATCTGGCCGGCTCGGTGCAAATTCTTTGCTTGAACGACAACTACGAAAAGTTTGTGCCGTTGCTGGTGCCCAACGCCGCCTTGCTCGTCACTGGTGAAGTCAATCGGTCCGAAGACAAACCGAAAATCTTTCCGCAGGAAGTTGTGCCTTTGGAAGACGCGCCCCATCTGCATACCAAGCAAGTCCATTTGCGCCTGCAAACCGCGCACCTGACGCCGCCGGACTTGGAAACGGTGCGCGCCCTCACCTCAGCTTACCCCGGCAGATGTCCCCTCTATCTTTGCCTAAAATGTCCTGGCGGCGAAGTCGTCTTCATCGAAACCCACGAACGTTTCGCCGTCAAAGCGTCCATGTTATTGCAACAGGCGGTGGACGGAAAATTTGGCGAAGACACGTACTACGCCAAAGTCGATGCCACCCTTCCGACCCGCACCCCGCGCCAATGGGAGAAAAAAAGCTACAACGGCAACCCTGGCGGCGAGGAATAAAAACGGGTGCTTGACAGACGCGGCGATTCAGCGCATGGTTGCCGCACGATAAATGCATTTGACGGGAACAATTTATTTTAGCAAGCGCGTCGCCGGAGCCATGTGGATGGCCCGGCCCGTCTCCCGTACCACCTGGCAGACCGTCCTTAATGCCAAATACCCGGGCCAGCAGGAGGAACTAATCTAGCGCCACCCCATAAAAGATTTTCCAGCCTGCTTGCCGAAAGGTTAGCAGGCTCTTTTTTTGCCATGATCACTATAGAGCCAACCTTGCTGTCGCGTTTGAAGGCGCTGCCGCGTCCTGCCTGGATTCTTTTTCTGGGCACGTTCCTGAATAAGTTCGGCACGTTTGTTCTGCCGTTTTTGACTCTTTATTTGACCCAGCGCGGGTTCACGCTCAACGATGCCGGGCTGGCCATCAGCGCTTACGGGGTTGGCGGGTTGATGGCATCGGTCCTCGGCGGGCATCTGGCGGATGCGATCGGGCGGCGCAAAACCATTGCGCTCTCCATGTTTTCGGTGGCGGCGGCGATGTTGCTGTTGTCGCAATCGAGAAGCCTCCCGGCCATTGTCGCCGCAACCTGGCTGGCGGCATTGACCGGCGAGATGTATCGCCCGGCCAGCAGCGCGCTCTTGGCGGATCTGGTGCCGCCGGAATTGCGGGTAACGGCCTACTCCGCCTATCGGATGGCATTCAACGCCGGATTTGCCTTTGGGCCGGCGACGGCGGGCCTCCTGGCCTCGCGTGGGTATCTCTGGCTCTTTGTGGGCGATGCGGCGACCTCCGTGTTGTTCGGTTTGATCGCGCTGGCGGCATTGCCGCGAGGCCTGCGCATTCGGCGCCAAGAAACGGGCTGGAGGAGTGATATCAAAACGCTGGCGTCCGACAGGAAATTTCTCCGCGTCTTGGGGGGAGCTTTTGTCATCGCCCTGGTGTTCCTGCAAATCAGTTCCACCTTCAGCCTGCAAGTAACGCAATCAGGTTTCCCCGCCGCGACCTACGGATTGATGCTTTCCCTGAACGGCGTGTTGGTGGTGTTTTGCGAATTGCCACTGACCTCGCTGACCCGGCGTTTCCCGTCTCGGGTCGTCATGGGAGTGGGCTATTTGCTGATCGGAGCAGGATTCTCCTTAAACGCCTTCGCGCACTCGATACCCGTGTTAGTGGCGTGCGTCGTCCTTTTTACCTTCGGAGAAATGGTGGCGATGCCCGTTTCAACCGCCTATGTGGCGGAGTTGGCGCCGACGCCCTTGCGGGGATGTTACATGGGAATGTATGGATTGACGTGGTCGGCCGCGTTGATCGCCGCGCCGCAAATGGGCTTAAGGCTTTTCGGCGTTTCGCCAACAGCCTTGTGGCTGACCTGCGGGGCGCTGGCCATCTTGGCGGCGGCAATCATTTTCCCGCGAGCGCGTCGCGGCGCTCCTGCCAACCCTGTTTGCACTGATGGGTTTTGACAGCGCGAGCCAGTTCGCGCAGTTTTCCCAGAGAGCGCACAAAGCGCTGCCGGTACCGTGCGTGGAGCTTACGAGAATTTAAAGGTCATCCGATTTGAAGGCGAGATGTTGCCGCATTGGGCGCAACTGCTTGATCTGGCGGCTCGGTTATGTCCTGTTTCGGAGGAGACACGGCGCTGGTTTGCTCGATTCACGCGCTCGGCGGGAGTGGACGACGCCAAGACCATTATGAGGCACTGCGACATGCTGCGGACGGCCATCCTGCAATCTCAGCAGACCTTGATTCCGCAATTGGAGAGAAAAAGGGGAGATGCACAAGCGCCCCTTATCATAGCTGCGTGGCAGTATTCGCTCGATACACTATTTCAAGAGGCGCGTTCCAAAAAAACTTGCTCGTGGCAAATCGCGGGAGCGGACAACACGGATGACGATGATCGCGGGGAAGGTGACATCACCTTGCGGCGTGTGTGATCCTCCCCTGCGGGTTCGCCCTCAGGTGTCCGTGAGCTTGAGAGAACGACGGCGCTTAACGGTGTCCACCGCCGCCGTGTCCGCCTCCACCGCCATGGCCGCCAAATCCGCCATGGGAGAAACCGCCGCCCACTCCTCCATGACCGAAGCCGCCGCCGAAGTGGCCAAAGCCATGATCAAATCCGCCATGACCCCATCCGCCCCATCCGCGTCCGTAGCCCCAACCGCCAACTACGACCGGCGGCCAATAATACGCGCCGTAATCGTAAGGATAAGCGGAATAATCCGGGTAAACGACCTGGCTGTCATAGACAGGCGGAGGCGGAGTCGTAGGACTGACCACAGGACTTCCCGCGCCTGACAGCACCTGCGGATTACTTTCTGAACCGGGCGGGTTGACCATAGGCTGTTGTTGAGAATTCTGGGACTGTTGCTGATAGGCGAGGGCCGCTTGCTCATGGAGTTGGCCATCGCGGTGGATCAGGGCGCTGATCACGTCCTGTGGCACGCCCATGTGATTAAGATAAATAATGCCGTCGGCGGTCAAGTGAAACGGCAACGCGGTATTTTGGATGTAGCCAAGTATGACCTCCTTGTTAATTCCACCTTGGTACATTTTGACCACTTCCGTCACTCCATAGGGAAGCGAGGGCGCCGCCACGGTGGCGGACGCCGGGGAGTTGCCGGACGGGGGAACGTCTGGCGCGGCTAATGCGGAGCCGGACAAACCTAAAGAACACAGTGCCAAAGTGATAGAAGTGAGACCGGTAAAAACTATGCGGGGCGTTTTCATATAAATTTCTTTCTCTTACCCATCCTTATCATACGCCTGACACTCGCATTCAGCAAGTGTCTTTTGCCCTCCCAACCGAAAAACCGAAAATGCTTTAATGAAACCTAAATTGCTGAACGGCCCGCACTTCCAACATGTCATCTCAACCACCTTCCGAAATAACTGCTTTAAATTTGAACTTTGCCCGCCGAACTTTACACTTCGCCATCATGTCTGATGCAAACATACGTCCGCTGGTTGGAGTCATTATGGGCAGCCAATCCGATTGGGAAACGATGCAGCACACCGCCCATCAACTCGCCGAGCTGGAAGTGCCCCACGAAGTGCAGGTCATTTCGGCCCATCGCACGCCCGACCTTCTATTTGACTACGCATCCGGCGCGGCGGAACGCGGGCTGGAGGTCATCATTGCCGCCGCCGGCGGAGCCGCCCATCTGGCTGGCGTGACTGCGGCCAAAACATGCCTGCCCGTGTTGGGGGTGCCGATGGAATCCAAAGCGTTGCACGGCATGGATTCCTTGCTTTCGATGGTGCAGATGCCGGGCGGTGTGCCGGTCGGCACGCTGGCCATCGGCAAGGCGGGCGCGATCAACGCCGCGTTGCTGGCCGTGGCCATTCTAGGCAACAAATACCCGCAGCACCGCGCCGCCTACGAAAAATTCCGCGCCCAACAAACCGAGCGCGGCACGGCCAACCGCCAGATCAAGAAGTCCGCTACTTGACCAATTCCAATTCGATCGCCGTCGCTTTTTCGCCCTTAAGTTCGTTGACCGTCGCGTCAATCTTGCCTTGGGCGAATTCATTGATTTTCAAGCCAGGGACGACTTGCAGTTTTTGGCCGTCGCTCCGCACCGGGAAGGAACAGATCAAGCCCGGCTCGATCCCGTAGCTGCCATCCGAACAAATGCAGACGCTATGCCAGTCGTTGGCGGGCGTCGGCATGATAATCGACTTGACGCTATCGATGGCCGCATTGGCCGCGCTGGCCGCGCTCCCCGCCTTGCGGGCATTCAAGACCGAGGTGCCCCTTTGCGCCACCGTAGTGACAAAATCGGTTTTCAGCCAGTTCTCATCTTTGATCACTTTGGTCACCGGCTGGCCGTTGATTTTGGCGTGGTAAAAATCCGGGAACATGGTCGGGCCATGATTGCCCCAGACGGCCAGATTGGAAATCGCGCTGATGCCGGTCCCGGCTTTTTTGGCGAGTTGCGCTTTGGCGCGATTTTCATCCAGCCGCGTCATGGCAAACCAGCGGTCGCGCGGGATCTCCGGCGCGCTTTGCATGGCAATCAGGCAATTGGTATTGCAAGGATTCCCCACGACCAGAATGCGCACATCCTCGGCTGCGTGCTTTTGCAAGGCCTGCCCCTGGCCCGTGAAAATCTTGCCATTGATGGCCAGCAAATCCTTTCGTTCCAAGCCGGGCTTGCGCGACACGCTGCCAATGAGCAACGCCCAATC
>DASRLE010000404.1:0-4919 GCA_035648615.1 Saccharimonadales bacterium (SeqCode)
GCGTGTTTGCTCCCCGCGGACCTCTTGATCATTTTGACGACGGTCGATGGCTTGATCGAAAATTTCGGAAAAGATAATCCGCGGACTCTCGCCACCGTTGAAAATCTGGATGAGAAGGTCGAAAAAATGGCTGGCGGCACCGAAAGCGAAACTGCGGTGGGCGGGATGGCTTCCAAACTGCAAGCGGCCAAAATCGTCATCCGTTCCGGCATTCCGCTGGTCATCGCCTCGGGCTGGAAGAAAACCGTATTGAAAAATATTTTGGACGGTCAGGAGGAAGGCACCATTTTTGTCGCGCAACCGGCCAAACTGACCGGACGCAAACGCTGGCTGGCTTTTTTTCATCATTCCAAAGGCGCGATCTTTGTCGATGACGGCGCGAAAAAGGCTTTGCGTGAAAATGGCAAAAGTCTTTTGGCGCCCGGCGTGGCGCGCTGCGAGGGCGATTTTGCCAAGGGTGATGTGGTGCGCCTTTGTGACTTGGACGGCACTGAGTTTGCGCGCGGTATTTGTGAATTTGATTCGGCCGCAATGAAATCGGGCCACGCCACCGACGTGGTGGTGCATCGAGACAATCTCGTGGTGTTGTGAATCGCGTGAAAACAAAATCCGCCATGGCCGATCTTTTGGCTGTCATGTCTAAATTGCGCTCGCCGCAAGGCTGCCCCTGGGACCGCGAGCAAGACCATCGGACTCTCCGGTATCACGCGGTCGAGGAGGTTTACGAATTGATCGACGCCATCGAAGCGGACGACGAGCAGGAAATGGCTGAGGAACTGGGCGACTTGCTCTTGCAGGTCGTTTTCCATTGCCAATTGGCGGCGGAGCGCGGCGCGTTTGATTTCGAACAAGTGGCCCGGCACATCACCGACAAACTCATCCGCCGCCATCCGCACGTTTTCGGCGGCCTTAAAGTTAAGAGCGTGGACGAGGTCTGGACCAATTGGGAGAAAATCAAAACCGCCGAAAAGCACGGCACACGGCAGGCCCGTGCCTCGGCCCTGGACGGAATTCCCAAACACTTGCCCGCCCTGCTGCGAGCGCAAAAGCTTCTAAAAAAGGCGCGTAAAGCAAAGCTGTCGGCCGCCGAATCTTCGCATCGTCCGGCTCCGACCAAAGCCGCGCTGGCCCGGGAATTATTTGCCCTTGCCCAAACCGCCGAAGCGAAAGGCTGGTCCGCCGAAGACTTGTTGCGAACCGAGACCGCCAAACAAGAGGCGCTTCTCCGCCGCGAGGAAGATACGAAGAAAGGCGGATGATTTTTTCGCCCGCGCATCACTGCGCCACAGAAAAGAACTAATCAGCCGGGTTTCGCACTTTAAACTTTTCGGGCGGCGATCCTTTAAGTTAATTTGTAAATCTTATGATCGATCCTCGATACACGAAACTGGCCGAACTGCTGGTCAACTATTCCACGGAACTAAAAAAGGGCGACCGCATCCTGCTTGAAATGATTGACGTGCCGGATGAATTCGCCATCCAACTGATGCGGGTGGTGCGGAAGGCTGGAGGCATCCCACTGATCGAGACGCGTCACACTCGAATCACGCGGGAGTTGATGCGGCAAACGAATCAGCAACATGCCAATCTGGTCTATGACGTGGAGATATTTCGCATGAAAAAAGTGCAAGCTTACATCGGGGTGCGCGGGGCGGATAATGCGAGCGAAACCTCCGATGTGCCCAGTGACCTGGCCTCTCTTTACGGCAAGACGCTGCGGCCCTTGCAGGATTATCGTGTCAACAAGACGCGCTGGTGCATCTTGCGCTGGCCCACCGCGAGCATGGCGCAGGCGGCCAACATGAGCACCGAGGCGTTCGAGGATTTCTATTTCGATGTTTGCACGATGAATTATCCGAAAATGGCCAAGGCCATGATCCCCTTGCAAAAGCTGATGAACAAAACCGACCAGGTGCGCATTCTCAGTCCTGGGACTGACCTTCGTTTCAGCATCAAAGGGATCGGCGCTCTCCTGGCCGAGGGCAAACGCAACATCCCCGACGGCGAGGTTTTTTCCTGCCCTGTCAAGACTTCCGTGCAAGGTCATCTCCAATACAACACGCCTACTCTTTATTCCGGCACGAAATTTGAAAATGTGCGGCTGGAATTCAAGGACGGCAAAATCGTCCAGGCCACGTCCAACAATAATAAACGCCTGAACGAGATTTTGGATACTGATCCGGGCGCGCGTTATGTGGGCGAATTTTCGCTGGGTTTCAATCCCTACATTCTTAATCCGATGTGCGATATTCTATTTGACGAAAAGATCGCCGGTTCGCTGCATTTCACGCCAGGGCAGGCTTACGAGGCGGCCGACAATGGCAACCGCTCGGCGGTGCATTGGGACATGGTGCTGATACAACGCCCGGAGTGGGGCGGAGGCGAGGTCTGGTTCGACGGCAAGCTGATCCGCAAGGACGGATTGTTTTTGCCGAAGGATTTGCAGCCGCTCAACCCGAAGAACTTGAAGTAGGGGCGGCCTCAGCCTTTCAAAATGCTGAGGAATTGCTTCATGGCCGGCGAGAGGACTTTGTTTTTTTTGTAAATGGCGGCCAACGGACGAAAGAGTTCGACGCCTTCGATTTTCACTTCCGCTAATGTCTGTTTGGCCACTTCCTGGGTAATCGTTCCTTGCGGCACGATGGAAATGCCGGCTTCAATTTCGACGGCGCGCTTGACCGTTTCGATATTGTCGAACTCCATCACGGTTTGCACTTCGACATCCTGGTCCTTCAAGATTTTGTCGATCGCTTTGCGCGTTGGAATATCCGGCTCGAAACTGACAAATTTCTGACCGGCCAATTGGCTCAGTTTGACCGACCGCGCTTTGGCCAGCGGATGTTGCGGATGGCAGATGAGCACCAGCGTGTCCTTGCGCAACGGCAGCAATTCGAGCTTCGGATCACGGGTCGGGTAGGCCACCAAACCGAGGTCCACCACATTGCCCAAAACGTCTTCGTAAACCTGGTTGGCCCGGCGGTATTCGACGTGGACATTGACGGTGGGAAAGAGCTTGAGAAACTTTTTCAGGTAAGGCGGCAAATCGTGCAAGCCAATGCTGTAAATAGTCGCCACCCGAATCGTGCCGGAAATGATGTCTTTGATTTCCTGGAGGCGGTTTTGCAGCGAATCGTAGGTCTGGATGACCTGCTTGCTGTACTCGTAGAGCACCTGGCCTTCGCGCGTCAGCCGGAATTTTTTCTTGCTCCGTTCGATGAGCAACGACTTGAATTGGCGTTCCAAAGAACTGATTTGCTGGCTGACGGCCGATTGCGTCACGCTGTTGATCTGCGCCGCCTTGGTAAAACTCTCCGTCTCGGCCAGATCACAGAATACCTTTAAACTCTCAATCTGCATGGTCTATTGAAACGGCAAAACAGGATTATGTCAACTTATGATGACGCCGAGCCTGAAATTACGCGACCAGCACTTGTTTTACTTTGCGCAAGAGATCCTGGCTGGTGAAAGGTTTCTGCAAATAGGTTTCTTGCTCCTGCGCCGTGGCCGAACGCACGTAGCCGCTGGACCAGATAATTTTGGTCGCGGGCGCGTCGCGCAAAATATGCTCGCTCAGTTCCCGCCCGCTCATGTTGGGCATGACGAGGTCGGTAATGACCAGGTCAATGGGCTTCTTGGCATGGCTGAATATTTCCAACGCCTTCTGCCCGCTGTTGGCGGTCAAGACGGTATAGCCATAGGAGGAAAGCACCAACTGGCCCATCGTCAACAATAAATCTTCGTCATCCACCAGCAGGATGGTTTGCGTGCCGCTCAAGTCGGCGTCGGAGGCGGGCGCTTCACGCACGATCTTGCGGGTGGCCGGTAGATAGACGCGGACCGTCGTGCCAATGGCGGGCTGGCTCGAGATCGCCACCCCGCCGCCGTGATTGGTCACGATGCCATAAACCCAGGCCAAACCAAGACCGCGATGGCGCGCCCCCTTCGTCGTAAAGAACGGCTCAAAAATGCGGGGCATGACTTCCTCCAGGATACCCGCGCCGGTATCGGAAATTTCGACGCAGATGTAATTGCCGGGGTTCAAGCGCGCGGTGTGATCCTGGGTTGCTTCGCTCAGTTCCAGATTGCGCGTCTGCACATTGATTTTGCCGGAGCCGGAAATCGCTTCGACCGCGTTTTCGAAAAGCTTGACCAGGGCCTGCTGCATTTTCGCCTCGTCGAAATTGGCCGTAAATAGTTTGCGCTCCAGAGTCCGCGAAAGGGTAATGGGCTGCTGAAGGGCGCCTTGGAAAGCCTCCATCGTTCGCTCGATCAGGAGATTCAGGTTCCCGGCGGCTTGCACGCGGACATCCTTTTCCTGGCGGCTGAAGGCAGCCAGGTCATTGGCAATTTCTGCGGCGCGCGCGGCCGATTTTTCGATTTCTCCCAGCGAGTTTCTCCAGGGATGGCCCGCTTCGGCCTTGCTCAACAAGAGCGAGGTGTGCCCGAGAATGGTGGTCAAGGCATTGTTGAAATCGAGCGCGACGGAACGCGCCAACTGCAGTGCGCAATCCAATTTTTGCTTGTGCGCCAGATTGGGTTCCACACCTTTGGGCTCGGCGGGTTTGGGCGCCTCGGCGCCAGCGCCCGGGGTGGGATGGAGCGGGGCCTTGAGCAGTTGAAGCAGGAAAACTTCTTCGCTGGCCCCGCCGCAAAACTGTCCCAGAAAAAGGCCGGGCAATCCGCTCTTGAGTTGGAAACGCAATGGCGGAGGATCGGGAGGCGGAGGCAGGTTCAAGAATTGCTGGCAGGAATCGCGATTTTGCGGAGACCAGATCGCGCTCAACTGAGCGTCCTCTTTTTCAATGCCAGAGCCGAAGGCGCGCACCGCCGCGCGATTGGCCTGCACGATGCGCCCATTTTGAAGAACCAGCAAGGCCGGCCATTCCGCGTTTTGCAAAAGAAAATCCTCCGGCTTCTTT
>DASRLE010000405.1:0-19655 GCA_035648615.1 Saccharimonadales bacterium (SeqCode)
TTCAAATTTCAACCCGTCGAGCCGCAAACCATCAGGATCGACACCGACCAGCCCAGCGGCATGGCCGTCCTGGCTTTTCGCCTGCCCGGCAGCGACAGCCCGGATTTCGCGGCGGCCCAGGTCCTGTCCGATGTCCTGGGCAGCCAGCGCGGCCGCCTTTATAGTTTGGTTCCGCAAGGCAAGGCGCTCTCCGCCTCTTTTTCCTACGACGTCCTGCCTCATGCCGGGTTGGGCTATGCGATTTGTGGATTCCCCGCCGGGGCCGACGCCGGCGCGCTGGCCGCCCAAATGATCAGCCTCCTCAATCAAGAAGTCACCAACGGGGTCGCTGATGATTTGGTCGAAGCGGCCCGCCGCCATGAAGTCGCCAGCCTGGAATTTCAAAAAAACTCCCTCTCCGGCCTGGCCATGGCCTGGTCGCAAGCCCTCGCCATCGAAGGCCGCGCTTCTCCCGAGGACGATGTGCAGGCCATCCGCCTGGTTCGGACCGACGACGTCCTTCGCGTGGCGCGGCAATATCTGGACACCAACCACGCCATCATCACCCTTCTTTCCCCGCATCCTTCCGGCAATCCCACTTCCTCGAAGGGTTTTGGCGGCAAGGAATCTTTTGCCACCAGCGAAACGCCCGGCGTCAAGATGCCGGCCTGGGCCGAGCGCGATTTGCATCGCCTCGAGATTCCGGCCTCCAGCCTGCATCCTGTCGTCACTATTTTGACCAACGGTTTGAAGCTGATCGTCCAGCCGGAATCCATCAGCGACACGGTCAGCATTTATGGCCGCATCAAAAACAATCCCGATCTGTCCGCCGCGCGCGGCAAGGAGGGGGTGGACGACGCGTTGTCACAACTATTTTCCTACGGCACCCAAACCCTCGACCGGCTCGCCTTCCAAAAGGCGCTCGACGACATTGGGGCCGACGAATCCGCCGGCACGGATTTTTCCTTGCAGGTGCTGGCCGAGCATTTTGACCGCGGCTTGGAACTGCTGGCCGCCAACGAACTTTCGCCCGCCTTGCCCGGCGCCGCCTTCTCCATCATTCAGCCCCAACTGGCCGCCGCCGTCGCGGGCGAATTGCAAAGCCCCGGCTACCTTGAAACCCGCGCCTTGAAAAAAGCCCTCTTCCCGTCCAGCGATCCTTCCCAGCGCCACGCCACCCCGGCCACCGTCTCCGCCCTGACCATCAACGACGTGACGGGCTACTATCAACGCGTCTTTCGCCCCGATTTGGCCACGGTGGTCGTCATTGGCAAAGTCACGCCGGCCCAGGCTCTTGCCGCTGTCACCAAATATTTTGGCCATTGGACCGCGCAAGGCCCGCCGCCCCCCACGCTCCTGCCTACCGTCCCGCGCAACGAGCCGTTGACCGCCCAGGTGCCCGATAGCAGCCGGGTGCAGGACGAAGTCGTGCTGGCTGAAACCTCGGGCCTGACCTTGAGCGGTCCCGACCACTACGCCCTTGAAATGGGCAACCATGTTCTGGGCGGGGCCTTTTACGCGACGCGGCTCTACCATGATTTGCGCGAAGTCGCCGGGCTGGTTTATTTTGTTGACTCGTCGCTGAAGTTTGGCGAGACGCGTTCGATCTACGAAGTGAATTACGCCTGTGATCCGCCCAACGTCGCCAAAGCCCGCGCCATCCTGGTGGGCAACCTCAAGTCGATGCAGGAGCGGGACGTCACCCCGGCGGAGTTGCGCCAGGCCAAGGCGCTCATGCTGCGGGAAATTCCGCTCTACGAATCCAGCGTGGAACGGGTGGCCAACGGCTGGCTTTACCGTTCGACCCACGGATTGCCGCTGGATGAACCGAGCATCGCCGCCCGGCGTTATTTCAACTTGACAGCGCCGGAAATTCGCGCCGCCTTCCGCGCCTGGATCCGGCCCATGGATTTGATCGAGGTTTGCCGCGGCCCTGTTCCGCGGTAGGATCAAGTCAACAATCGAAAGTGCCCGATCCAAGGCAGCGGCTTGTATTCGCCCGAGGCCGCGTGAATCACGCCGATAATCATGAAAACCAGCACCCCCACCGGCAGCAAACACCAAGTCAGGATCGTAATGGGCAGCGTAATCAGATTGACCAGCGGAACCGCCGCCAGGACCGCCGTCGCCGCCCAAAAAGCCAGGCCGCCCAAAAACAGGACCATCCCCTGATTGGTATGATAACGCGCAAAGCGCGAGCGCGGCGCAGCCAGCAACGGCACCAAAACGAAAATCCCAATATAAGCCAGCACCGCCAGCACCTTGTTTTGTTCAATATCGACCGCCTCCGTATCCGGCCACGAGGGGCTTGATCTCGGCGGCAGGGTCAACGGCGGGATTCCTCCGCCCGCACTCGGCGGAATGGGCGGCGGCCCAACACTCAATTCAGGGAACGAACTGGCGGGCACCCACTCCGCCATCCCTTTTTTCCAGACCAGCGTCTCGGGGCTAAGGGCGGGCAAGGCCGATATTTCAACCGGTCCGCACGCCTGGCCATTTTGGACATAATACCACATCGCTGTTTCTTTCCCTGACTCGACCACGAAAGGCCAAAAAGCGCAAGCCGATTCTCCGGGAAAGTAACGCGAGCCGGACGCAATACGATGGAAGGACAGCCAAAACATCGCGGCAAAAAAATCTCTTATTTTCCATTTTTTTGCCCCCATTTTTTTGCCTTTGAATGGATTTCGGTATTGATTTTGGCGGGCGCGGGTGAATGCTTGGAACACTTATGAAAGCAAAACTTTTATTGGTGACAGTTTTTCTGGCCTGCGGTTTTTCTGTGTTCGCCCAGCCTTGGGCCAAGGCGCGCCTGGAGGCTTCTTCGCGCCATGGCGAATGGGTGGACGTGACTAATGGCGCCCGGGTGGTGCGTTGTTTCCTGGTTTATCCTGAGGTCAAAGACCCCGCCCCGGCGGTGGTGGTCATCCACGAGATTTTTGGTTTGACAGACTGGGCGCGCAACGCCGCCGATGAAGTGGCGGCGGCGGGTTGCATCGCCATCGCGCCGGACTTGCTCTCGGGGCTGGGACCCAAGGGCGGCGGCAGCAGTGATTTTGCCAGCATCGACGACGTGCGGGGCGCGATCTCGAAATTGCCGGGCGACCAGGTGATGGGCGACCTCAATGCGGCGGCGGACTATGTCAAGAAACTTCCCGCCGCCAATGGCAAATTGGCCGTGGCCGGTTTTTGCTGGGGCGGAGGAAAGTCCTTTGCTTTTGCGACGGATCGTCCCGACCTTTCCGCCGCGTTTGTTTTTTACGGTCCGCCGCCCGCCGTCGAGGAGATGGCGCGGATCAAATGCCCGGTCTATGGTTTCTACGCTGGCAACGACGCCCGCATCAGCAGCACCATTCCGAAAACGGAGAGTGAAATGAAAGCCGCTGACAAAACTTACAAGCCAGTGAAATATGACGGAGCCGGTCACGGGTTCATGCGCATGGGCGAACAACCGGACGCCTCCCAGCCCAATAAAGAAGCCCACGACAAAGCCTGGCAGCGCTTCAAAAAGCTCCTCGCCAAGTTGTGATTCATAGAGCCAGCAATAGTTTGTTGATCTCCTGCACGCGGGCGGAAGCGGTGGTTTTCTTTAAGCGGGGAAATTTTCCTCCGGCCATTAGATAATCGTTATGGCGCGTCAACATGAGTTTGCCTTCTTTGCTTTCGATTACGCTGACTCCCCGGTCGCGCGCGGCGATTTTTAAGTCGGCCACGCGCAGGAGCAATTCGACCGGTTTGGGCAGCGGACCGAAACGATCGCGCAATTCATTTTTCAAATCGCGCAGGGCAGCGGCGTCGGTGGCTTGGGCTAATTTTCGGTAAACCTCGATGCGCTGCTGGGCTTCGGGAATATATTTTCGGGGAAAATAAGCGGCGGTCCTGCCCGCAGCGCCGGGAGTGGCGGGATTCTCCTCATCGCTGGCTGTCAAGAAGTCCAGCCGGATCTCCACTTCGAGGCGTGGCAACACTTTTTCGCCTTTGAGCGAGCTGACGCTTTGTTTGAGCAACTGGCAATACAACTCGAACCCCACCGCCGCAATGTGCCCGCTCTGTTCGGAGCCGAGCAAATTGCCCGCGCCGCGAATTTCCAGGTCGCGCATGGCGATTTTAAATCCGCTGCCCAGGCTGGAGTATTGCTTGATGGCGCTGATGCGTTTGCGCGCGTCGGTCAGCAGGCCGGCATGGCGCGGCAGGAGGAGGTAGGCATACGCCTGATGCTTATAACGTCCCACCCGCCCGCGCAATTGATACAGGTCACTCAGTCCAAAACGATCGGCGCGGTCGATGATGATGGTATTGGCGTTGGGAATGTCCAGGCCGCTCTCGATGATCGTTGTGGAAAGCAGCACGTCGCTATGGCCGTTGACAAAATTGGTCATCACTTCCTCCAGTTGATCGCTGTGCATCTGGCCGTGCCCGACGGCAATGCGGGCCTGGGGATTCAGCCCGCGCAGCCGCTGGGCCACAGCTTCGATGTCGAAGACGCGGTTGTGCAAATAGAAAACCTGGCCGCCGCGATTGAGTTCGCGCTGGATGGCGTCGCGAATCAGGCGTTCGTCATATTGCGCGACGTGCGTTTCCACAGGGAGGCGGTCTTGCGGCGGCGTCTCGATAGTGCTCATGTCGCGCGCTCCGGCCAGCGCCAGATAAAGCGTGCGCGGAATCGGCGTGGCCGTCAGGGTCAGGACATCGACCATGGTGCGCAGGCGTTTGAATTTTTCCTTATGCATGACACCGAACCGCTGTTCCTCGTCGATAATCACCAGGCCCAAATCCTTGAAAACCACATCGCTCTGCACCAGCCGATGCGTGCCAATGACAATATCGACCGACCCGGACGCCAGTTGTTCGATGACCCCCGCGATCTCGCGCCGGGTGCGGAAACGGGAAAGCAATTCGATGCGCACCGGGTAATCCGCCATGCGCTCGCAAAAGGTATTGAAATGCTGCTGGGCGAGAACCGTGGTGGGAACCAGCACCGCGACTTGTTTGCCGGCCAGCGCGGATTTGAACGCGGCGCGAATGGCGACTTCGGTTTTGCCGTACCCGACATCGCCGCAAATCAGGCGGTCCATCGGCTTGGGCGTTTCCATGTCCTTTTTGGCGGCGAGGATGGCGCGCCATTGGTCGGGCGTTTCTTCATAGAGAAAACTGCTTTCGAATTCTTTTTGCCACGGCGCGTCCACAGGAAAAGCGTGGCCTTCCTGCGACGACCGCGCCGCCTGGATCGACAGCATTTCGCCCGCCAAATCGCGCACCGCCACTTCCGCTTGCGCCTTGGTTTTGGCCCAGCGCGTGCCGCCCAGCACGTTCAACGGCGGCCGCGCCTTGCCGGCCCCGACATATTTGCTGACCAAATGCGCTTCGCTGACCGGCACGTAAAGTTTGGGCGCGGGCTGAAGCGGGTCTTTGGCCGCGTATTCCACCATGAGACATTCTTCGCCGGCCAGCGCAACGGGCGTCTGCTCGGAAACGGCTTTGCGGCCTTGCGCGACGGGCAATAAGCCCAAACCCAAATAGCGCCCAATTCCATGCTGGAGATGCACCACGTAATCGCCTTCGGCCAGCTCGGAGAAATTGATATCGAGCAGAGATTTGCTTGACTGCGCGTGGGCGAATTTCAACCGGCGCGGGCGTTGCACTTTGTAGCGCCCGAAAATTTCCGCGTCCGTCACGACGGCGAGCCTGGCCTCCTCGAAGAGAAATCCCCGGGCCAGTGCGCCGAGATGCAATTGCAGGGCGCCCGTATTGCCCAGGCCGTACTCCCACCAAATTTCCTGGAAGCGCTGCCGTTCGCCCTCGTTGTTGCAAAAGAGATGAACCACGTAGTCCTGCCGCAGCCAGCGATGAAGCTGGTTGAAGAACTCCTTGCGTTGCGCCTCGACAATGTGCGGCTCGGGCCGGCGGTCGCCGATGGGGCGAAAAACCTCCAGGCTTTGAAAAGTCAGTTCTTCTTTTTTCTCGAAATCCTCGGTCAAAATATTTTCCATCTCGCTGACTTCAATGGCCGTCATTCCCCGCTGCGTCATCTCCTGCTGGAAGTCCTCCCACGAAATAAAAAAACGGCCATCGTCCTGAATCTGGCCTTGATAGCGATAGGCCTGCTCGCGCAAAAGCTCCGGCTCGCAGCAAAGGAAGATCGCTTCGGGCGGCAGGTGGTCCAGCAAGTGCGCCGTGGCCAGCGCCGGCTCTCGCTTTAACAAACCCAATTCGCCTCCCGGCGGAATAGTCAGGGTCGTGATCGCCTCGCGGGAAATTTGCGTCAGTGGATCAAAGTGACGCAACGACTCGAGTTCATTGCCGAAGAATTCCAGGCGCGCCGGCCAGGGACTGGTCAACGGCCAAAGGTCAAGAATGCCGCCGCGCAACGAGACGTCGCCCTTTTGGGTCACTTGCGCTTCCGGTTCGTAGCCTTGTTCCTCGAGCCATTCCACCAAGTCGAGGGGATCAAGTTGAGCGCCCCGCTGCAATGGCCGGGTGCGGCGGGCGATTTCGCCGGCTTGGAAAGTCTTTTGCAGCAGCGCTGTTATACTTGACACTACAATGGGCGCCACTTTGGAGGGTTGGGCCAGGGCGACGACGGTTTCCAGGCGCTCGCTGATAATATCCACATGCGGCAAACGCGGCTCGTTCGGCAACACTTCCCAGGCCGGGAAAAACAAAGGCCTCGACACCGGGGCGTCTTTCTCGCGCAACGTTTCCAACCACGTCTCGATGTCCTGCTGGAAGCTCTCCTGCGTTTTGAGGCTTTCTGTTACCACGACGATGGGTCGTCCGGGAAAGAGCTGCCTTAGCAAAACTGCGAAAAACGGCTGGGCCGCCGGGCTGACGGCCGAAAAAGACAAAGATTCCCCGCGCTCCACGCGTTCGCGCAAGGACTGCACGGCGGGAGAAGACGCTACGACCGGCAAGGCGCCGGTCGTCAGTTCTGGCCGGCTATCAACCAACGGACGAAACTCGCCTCGATAAGGCCAAACGTCAAGCGGCGAGGCGCCGAGTTGGCGCGATCATTTTAAAAACAACGATCTAAGTGAGTTGGCACTCAAATAGCTACTCGTCATTGTAGAGAATAATATGAAGGAATGCGTTATTGAAGCCCCCCGGTCAAAAGTCGATTTCACCGCCGCTACTCTGCCCGCGCATCCTCTTTTTAACGGCCTGGCCGATAAGTATAAAGCCATCCTGGCCGACTGCGCCATGCAGGCCAGCTTCGAGCCCGGCGATTCGGTCTTTGAGGCAGGCGAGCCGGCGAACTGCTTTTACCTGGTGACGCAGGGATCCATCGCGCTGCAAGCCTTGGGCCTTCGCGCCTCCTCCAGCGTGCAGATCATTCAAACCGGAGAAATTCTTGGGTGGTCGTGGCTGTTCCCGCCTTACTATTGGCACTTCAACGCCTTGGCCCAGGAGCCGACCGAAGCGATTTTTTTCTACGGGTCACGCCTGCGCCAGCAGTCGGACCGCAACCATGATTTCGGTTACGAATTGCTTAAGCGCCTTTCCACGATCCTGATGGGGCATTTGCAAGCCAATCGCCAGCGGTGGATTCAAGCCGTCCAACTGGCCCCCTTCCGAGGCGGGCTGCCCACGGACTATTTTATCATTTGACGGGTGGCGGCCGGGACCAATCAGCCTCGACACTGCCTGGCGCCGCCCGCAAGCTTGGCCCATGCCGGCGTTGGTCCAGGTGGCAATTCATCCCAGCCAGTTTCCCGAAAAGGTGCGGCGCGATTTGCTCCGGTGCCTGCGCGTTCGCCAAATCGCGCCCAAGTTCCATTACGAGAGCTACCAGCAATCCCAAAAGTGGCTCGCCCTGCACGAAGCTTATTCGCCCTCGCGCACGGAGGCGGATTGTGCCGCCGTCTATGATCGCGCCTTTAGGGCGGCGGTCAAAGCACTCGGTTCGCGGGCGGCGAGTTTGGTCGGGCTGGGTTGTGGAGGCGGGCAGAAGGATGCGCGGCTCTTGTCGCTTTTGGCCAACCATGACAGGGCCGTTTCTTATGTCCCGTGCGACGTCAGCGTGGCATTGGTCTTGACAGCATCGCAAGCCGCTCGCAGCGCGGTTCCTGGAATTGCGTGCCACCCTTTGGTGTTCAACCTTGATGATGTCGAAAAATCCACAGACGTGCTTGGGACATTGGACGGCGCCGGCAAAGTTCGTCTGCTGACTTTCTTTGGCATGATTCCCAATTTCGAGCCGGGCACCATCCTGCCCAAACTCGCCGCGTTCGTGCGCCCAAGTGACTTTCTGCTCTTCAGCGCCAATCTCGCCCCGGGACCGGCCTACGCCGCCGGGGTGCGCCGCGTTTTGCCCGGTTACGACAATGCGCTGACCCGCGATTGGCTGCTGACCTTCTGGCACGATCTGGGGGTTGAGGCGGAGGACGGAACGCTGCGGTTTTCCATGGAAGATTCCGACGCCAAGGTGAAGCGCATCGCCGCCGATTTCGTCTTTACGAGGCGGCGGACGTTGTGCGTTTACGGCGAGCGATTCGATTTTAAAAAAGGCGCCAAAGTCCGTCTTTTCTTTTCCTACCGCTACACCCCGGCGTTGATCACCTCTCTCTTGACCCGCCATCGGCTCAACGTCATCGGCCAATGGATTCCCGCCTTGGGCGAAGAAGGGGTGTTCCTATGCCGCAAAAAACGCGCCTAAGACCGCCTTGATGCGCGGCACTTCGTGCGTGCGAAACAAGTCCGTCTTTCCCAGCGCGGCGAGCACGGCAAAAAACGGCTCGGCGCAACGCACCTCTTCGCCAAAATAGTCAAAGGCATGCGGCAGCGCGTGGCAGACGGGAAACCCAATCGCCCGCAAGCGAAACGTATTGACGAACAAATTTATTTGATGCTTCACCCGCAACGCGCCGTCCTGCAAATTGCCGTAATAGAACCCGAGTCCCGGATCGATGAAAATCTTCTCGACACCGCGCCCGAGCGCCGCCTCCGTCTGGCGCGAAAAATATTCATGCATCGCCGGGATGATATTCTCCAAATCAAAATCGCCCACTTCCCGCACGTTGCGACCCTGCACGTAACAAATCACGACCGCCGCCTCGTGCTCCGCCGCCATCCGAAAAATTTCGTCCGCCTCCTCCATCCCGGTCAGGTTAATGACCTTGGCGCCGGCTTCCAAACTGGCGCGCGCGACTTCCTTCCGGTAAGTCTCCACCGAGACAATGATCTTGGCCGCCGCCAATCCCGCGACCACGGGCAGCAATTGGCTTTGCTGCTCTGCTGAATCCAGCCGGTCAGCGTGGGCCAGCGTCGATTCCGCGCCGACATCAATCATGGCCGCTCCCTGCGCATGCAGGACCCGGCCCCGCTCCACGGCCTTCTCCGCAGTCAAACAAACACTCTCGCGATACCACGATTGGGGCGAAAGGTTAATCACGCCCATAATCGCCGGGGCGGAATTGAACGCGAAAAACCGGCCGCCCACCGAAAACTCGCGCACTTTGACCGCCGCCGCCTCGCGATGTTCTTCCCACAAAGCCGCCAAATGTTCCAAGGACAACATGGTGGAAAGGCTAAAGGCTAAGGGCTGAAGGCTAAAGGCTGAAAAAAGAAAACTAGCCCCAGATTTCGGACTGGCGCAATTGCTTCAATAATAGTTGCTCGAGCGATGTGGCTGAACTGACGCTGAAAAAATGGACGCCGCGGCTTTGGCAAAACTCGCGCAGGCGCTGGCAATAGTTTTGCACGGTTTGCTGATAGGCCTTGAGACGGTATTTGCCGAAGGTCACTTCCTGGCATTGGCCTGTTTCGGAATCGACCAGCCGCAAGTCGCCGTAGGCCGCGGGATTTAGTTCTTCGGGCGCCAGGATTTGGATGGCATTGACTTGGAAGCCGCGCCCGATCAAGGCGTTCAAGCCCGGCTCGTAACCGGCGGGGTCCAAAAAATCACTGAGCAACACGGCCATTCCTGTTTGTCGCGTGGCCAGCGCGCCGCGACGCAGGGATTCATTGAAATTGCCCGCGCCGCGCGCGGTCAGCTTCGAGAGGTTTTGAAAATATTGCAGGGCTGTTTTTCGTCCGCGCACCGCGCGCAACGCTCCGGTGATTGAGGCGTCGTGCTCTGGGAAAACCTGCACGCTGACGCGATCAAAGCCGCAGAGGGCCACGTAGCCCACCGCAGCCGCAATCTGCCGCGCGAACTCGAATTTCGGCGGCTGCCCAAACGTCATTGATTCGCTCGCGTCCAAAAAAATGCGGACGGGCAATTCGCGTTCTTCCTCGTAGAGTTTGAGAAAAAGTTTATCCAGCCGGCCGAAGAGGTTCCAATCCAGGTAACGGAAATCATCGCCCGGCGCGTAATTGCGATAATCGGCAAATTCCACCGATTGCCCTCGCGCCCGGCTGCGCCGCTCGCCCCTGGCCGAACTTTTGGCGCGGCGGGCGGCCAGCAGTTGAAATTGCTCCAGCCGTCGCAGCAATTCCGGGGACAGGAGCGCCATAAGATGTTTATGCTTCGACCGCCGCCGCATCGCGCGGCACGTCCTGCAAGATTTGCCGGATGATGTGGTCGGTGGTGACGCCTTCGGCTTCCGCCTCGAAATTCAAAATCAGCCGATGGCGCAACGCCGCCGGCGCGACCGCTTGCACATCGTCAAAACTAACATTCAAGCGCCCTTGAATGAGCGCGCGCACCTTGGCCCCGAGCATCAGAGTCTGGCCGCCGCGCGGGCTGCTCCCAAAGCGCAAATACTGATTGCTGATGGCCGAGGCTGTCTCGCTTTTGGGATGCGTCGCCAAAACCAGCCGCACGGCGTAATCCTTGACATGCGCGGCCACCGGCACTTGCCGCACCAGTTTTTGCAGCTCCAGAATTTCGTCCCGCGTCAAAATGCGGTTGACTTCCGGTTTCGTGCCTTCGGTCGTGCGGGTCAAGACTTCGGTCAATTCCGGGCCGCTGGGATACCCCGCAATCAACTTGAAGAAAAATCGGTCCAACTGCGCTTCGGGCAACGGATAGGTGCCCTCCTGGTCAATGGGGTTTTGGGTGGCCAGCACAAAAAAAGGTTCGGCCAGCTTGCGAATTTCTCCCCCGGCGGTGACACTCTTTTCCTGCATCGCTTCGAGCATGGCCGATTGGGTTTTAGGAGTGGCGCGGTTGATTTCATCCGCCAGCACCAGGTGCGCGAAAATCGGCCCGCGTTGAAATTGGAATTCCCGCCGGCCCCCCGCCGTCTCGATGACCATATTCGTTCCCAGAATATCCGCCGGCATCAGGTCGGGCGTGAATTGGATACGGCTAAAACTCAAATCCAGCGCCTCGCCCAGAGTCCGAACCAAGAGCGTTTTTCCCAATCCCGGCACTCCCTCCAGCAAGACATGGCCGCCGCCAAAAACAGCCATGAGCGTCCCCTCGACAATGGACTCATGGCCGACAATGACCTTGCCAATTTCCGCGCGGAGGGATTGGTAAGCCTCGCGAAACGCTTGGATTTGTTCTTCGGTATTCATGGCGCCATCGCCCAAGCTATACCGAACCGGAGCGCAAAAGAAAACCACTTTCGCGCGCCCACCGGCTTCCTTCCATCTTTCTGGCTCGTGGTTGTAAAAATTCTCGCGCCAAGCCGGCTTCACTTCCATACTGCCGCCGCAACATGATAGAATTCTGGCGGAAACTGTGGCAACTGAACCGACCCTACAAAGTCCGGTTTTTCCTCGGGATATTTTTTGGCATCTTGAGCGGGGGCGCCGACACGGCGGTATTGATCACCGTCGCGTTTGTGCTCAGCGTGGTTTTCGCCGGATCCAAGATTCAGCAGATAGATAAAGCGTTGGACCAACTGGCCAAATTCTCGCCAAGCCTGGCCAGCGGTTTTCACAATTTTCAAAGCTGGGTGGCCATGCATGTCTCGGGCTCCAAGGTCAATCTTATCCTGGTCGTTTCGCTGATTCCGTTGGTCATGCTGGCCCGGGGGGTCTGCAATTATCTGAACAGTTATTTAATGGGCTGGGTTTCCATTCGGGCGATTTCCGATCTGCGGGCGCGTGTCTTCGAGCACTTGCTTAATTTGCCGTTGAGCTTTTTGTCCCGCAACAGCACCGGTGAATTAATGTCGCGCATTGGGGACGTTGGAGTCCTGCAAAATATCATGGGCATTTCGCTGGTGACGCTGGTCAAAGAACCAATTAACATTTTGACTCTGGCCTATATTCCCTTTCACATTAACCCAAAGTTAAGTGCGGTCGCCATGGTGACGTTTCCGCTCTGCGTTATTCCGGTCATTGTTTATAATCGAAAAGTCCGCCAAGCGGGGGTTGCCATCCAGACCGAGCAGGCCAATTTGGGGCGAGTGATGCACGAATCGTTCACCGGCAATCGCATTATCAAAGGCTACAATCTGGAGAAGATGGTGGTGGACCGCTTTAAAGAGGCGCAGCGAAAATTCATCAGCCATTATATGCGGGTCGTGCGCTCCAGCGAAACTCCCGGCCCATTGATCGAATTTCTGGGCGCGATTGGCATCGCCATTCTTTTGCTTTATCTGGCGGGTTCGGCCAGTCCATCCGACTTCATGATTTTCATCCTCGCGCTGCTGGCGATGTACCGGCCGCTCAAACAGGTCATCCGCGTGCAAAGCCAATTGCATCAGGCGCGCGCCGCCACGGAACGGATTTTTGAACTTTTGGCCACGTCCAGCACACTGATCGACCCGCCCAATCCGGTGCCTTTACACGCGAGCGGGGCCGAAATTCTTTTTGACGACGTTAGCTTCGACTACGGCGAAAAACCTGTCTTGCGCCATATTCAATTGCGGGTCGAGCCAGGCCGGATGGTGGCTTTGGTGGGCAGCAGCGGTTCGGGCAAAACGACGCTGACCAATCTTCTCCTGCGCTTTTACGATCCAACGCAAGGAGCCATTTGCATCGGCGGAACCGACTTGCGCAAAGTATCCTTGCGCGATCTTCGCTCGCAAGTGGCTGTCGTCACTCAAGAGGTTATCTTATTCAACGACACCATCCGCGAGAATATCGGCTGCGGCCGGCAGGGAGCGAGCGCGGCGCAAATTGAAAAAGCGGCCCGGCATGCCTACGCCCATGAGTTCATCCTGGAAAAGCCCCAAGGCTACGATTCGGTGGTGGGCGAGAAAGGCACCAACCTTTCCGGCGGCCAGCGGCAGCGCATTGCCATTGCGCGGGCCATTCTGAAAAACGCCCCCATTCTCGTTCTGGACGAGGCGACCAGTTCGCTGGACAACGAGTCGGAGCGGGCCGTCCAGGCTGCCCTGGACGAATTGATGAAAGGACGCACGACGATTTGCATCGCCCATCGCCTTTCCACCATTCACCACGCAGATTTGATCCTGGTGATGGCGCACGGCGAAATCGTGGAAACGGGACGTCATGGAGATTTGCTGGCGCGAGGCGGCATCTACCAGAAATTGCACGCTCTGGGGTTCAAGGCGCCCGGCGCCAAGGCGCTCTAAGGGTGGCAGGGAGGACAACCAGGGGCCATTGCCGCGGCGTTTTCCTTATTCGGCGCCGGAAACAGAAGCGGGTCCCTGGCTCGCTGGTCTTTCTATTAAGTGGCTGCGTGATTTGACGTATCTGGATTGGAACAAATGGGATATTTTCAGGGTGCGCAAGGCTCCAGCCACATTCTTAATCGGTCGGATGATTTTATGCGCGATCCAATGCATTGCGAACCACGCCGGGGCAACGTGCGGCAACCCTGATATTTCACGCGGATCCGGCCCATGGCCATGCCGGAACCTTTTGCGCGCGTAATAGATTTTTTTAAACGCCAAATGGCGTGCCCACTGGGTCCACCAGAGGCGCTTTAGCGGCGACCCGCCCAAAATGATTTCCGTGCAAGTTGTCTGAAGGAATCGTCCTTTCAGCGCCTGTTGATATTTATGGGCGATGTCCCGTTTCATCTCCCGAAAGGCTGGATTAAATTGGCCGCTGCTTTGATGATAAAGATGAAAGTCCACCACCCAGGCCGTCCACCCCAAAATCCCGGCGATCAGGCACAGGTCGGTTCCATAAAAATGGAAGCCAAGCAGATCATGCGAGACGGCAAGATTAGCTTCCCTTTTAACGAGGATAAAGTTTTCATCCACTGAACAAGCGGGCGCAGGCAGCGAACACCGGTTCGCGCATTCTCCCTCTGGATGAGTGATTCGGCCAGCCCCAACGCCGATAGCGGTGGCGCCGGCGTTACCCAGCACGGCCCAGTTTGGATCCAGGGCGTCCAACTCTGCCATGCGCCTTTCCAAATCTTTGCGACGATGGAACGGCAGGAGAATGTCTTGATGGCAGAGAATGATTCGTCTTCCGCGAGCTGCGTTCAGAAAGCTGTTGTAACCGGCGTAGGCATCGGTTTTGTTGCGGAGGCTGTTGTCAATATAAAGAAATTCGCAATCCTCCTCGCCGAACCCCGCCCGGCCAAATGAATCCAGCATTTTCCCATACTCGGCCAAGTCAGTGACCAACGTGCAGATCGAGTAGTCGAATGGGCAAGCCGGCTGAACCGGAATTTCCTGGGCGGGTTTGGCAATTTTTATTGGCGTGTTCATGCCAGCCCGCCCGCTTTCCCGATTCCGGAAAATGAGTCCAACGCGGGCGACCCCCGGGAACAGCCACAATTATTAGCCGGAATCCAGCCGCTAATGTCAGGTTGGTTCACGTTTGTTTGACAGAAAGGATTCGGGACGAGCTTTTCCGGCCATAAGCTGCCCTGCCGGTGTGAAATGCACCAGCAGGGCGCAGACATTGCCAATTATTGACCTGCTGAGTCGGGGCCGACGATGATCGAACCCGTTTCACCAGCCCCGGTGAAGAAGCCGTAACCCATTCCCATGCTGGACGTGTTCTGCGGGTTTCCGGCTGTCCCTATATCAAGGAGTATCACAGGATCATCCTGATCATTGGGCAAGCCCATGAAGTTTACAAACAATTGGTTGCCACTAACCCACACCCGTGAAGAATCGAGCCACGAGGCGCCCGTCGCCGGATTGGTCCCAAAACCTGACACCGCCTCAATTGTGACGCTTGCGAAGTTCTTAGTGAGATCAGTAACGATCAACCCGTTGAAAGTCACGGTTTCGCCGTTAGGACCAACGTCCTGGGCTCCGTCCGGGCTGCCGGGCGGCCCGCTGGATCCGGTTCCGGCGGTGGCCTGCGGAAAATCTATGGTGATCTGGTTACCCGTGACATCAATTGTGATATTTGGGTTATAGCCGGTATTCAAAGTCGTTCCGCCCGCCAAAACTGTCAAGGAGGCGGGGAAGCCGGTGCTGTTAGCGCTTGGAGTGGAAGTGTCAGGATAGAGCCAATTAATCGCGAGGCTGTCGTTAGCCAACTGGGGTTGGACAGGCGGCGGGGCATTGAACACCACTCCACTGAAAGCAACGGCTTTGGCGCCGGTGGCGGGGACGAACTTGCCGGACAATGCCCCGCTCGCAGTCGTCAGAGCGAGTGTGTCATTGGCCGGTGAATCCGTGAAAGTGTTCTTGAGCGGGTTATAGCCCACGCCAGCCAGGATGGAATTTCCCACATTGGCTCCTGTGACGGTTAGGGAACCGTAAGTCCACCCCAGGATATTCGTTCCCTTCTTAGGCGCGACATACGGGCATCCAAAGAGGTTGAAAGTGCCACTTCCATCGTCGGAAGCGCTGAACCCGGCCGCATAGGGTGTGGCAGTGGCGACCGGCAACTTGATCCAAGTGAGCATGGCATCCTGGAGGGTTGTCGGCGCCGCATTGGCCAAGCTGATCCAGCCCATGACGAGCCCCTGGCCTTTGTACAATGACGCGTAGAAAGGAAAGGCTCCGTCCATGCCAACGGTGGTGGGAAAGCTAATGGCGGGGGAGATATCGTCCGCCAAGTGCAGGGCGAAGGTCACGGCGCCTTTGGACGTTAAGGTGGCGCTCCCATAACTGTAACCCCCGGGGCCGGCAACGCCAGCGGCGTCCACCGGTGACAAGGCAAAATTATAAAGGCCCGTCGCAACAGAACCCGGGACCAAATGCGCCCACTCGGCCGAAACAGTGGCATTCCATGACTGATCGGCTGGAGAAACATTGCCAGTAATCAATCCCGCGCCAGTATCTGTCAAAGTAGGATCCACGTTGAGCTGTAGCGCCACCGTCAGAGTTTCGGTGGAGGACACCTTGATGGTCGAGAGTCCCGAGGTAGCGCCGTAATTTCCTGACGTATAATCAATGGGAAGGCTGAATGTCCCGCTAAAGGAGTGGGGTGTTCCGGCTAAATAAAGTTTGCCGGAATAGGCGCCCGAGGTTGTTACGGCGACGGTAATGAACCCCGCGCTGGAGGGGGCAATGCCGTTGTCTGGATCGGAAAACAAGCCATTGTAGGCGCCTGACACCGCCGGGTAGGGATTGGCCACAAAATTGGCCATGAGCGCCGCATCATCAGAGGCGGCGACGTACTCGAAGGTCAAACTCGAGCTTAAAACATTGCCTTGGTCATCGGTCCAATTAAGGAAGGCGTATTTTGACGCTGGTTTGGCGGTTACTTTATAGGCCGTGCCAACATTGATTTGCTGCTGGTTCTTGAGTCCGGTAATGGTTCCCGAGCCGGCGGGACTTACCGTGACGGTGGCGTTGACGGCGTCAATCCACACCACCGAATGGGAAACGGGCGCCGATTGGTTGCCGGCTGAATCCAAGGCGAAAGCCGAAATGGTATAGGGCCCTGGGCCGCCAAGTTGCGTCAGGTCTATTTGGGTTGACCAATTGGTGGTGGTTGTGTTCAAGGTGGGGTCCAGGTCCATCTCGACCTGGGTGGTAGGGTCGCCGTTCACCTCGACGAAAATGCTGGCCAGACCGGCGCTGTCGCTGGCCCTTCCGGCAACATTGACCATGGTGACAGTGGAATTGTTCAGTTTGGCGCCATTGGCGGGCGAGGTGAGGGTGACGGTGGGCGGAGTGAAATCAGCGCTGCCGGCGAAGGAGCCGGTTTCCAAGCTGATGGGATTTCTTCCGCCATCACTTGTTTCCACGTCGGTGTTGCGCCCTTTTACTATCAAATCTCTATTGGTCGCAAAAGCGTCAAAAGCGAGTTTGACGGTGACATCATCATTGATGGCCGTTGTGCCCGCGGTTCCTGACGTTCCGAAAGCGGATTCAGCGCCAAAGACGGCCCCATTTTTGTCGGTGTAAGATCCTTTTATGGTTATCGAAGTGGCCGTCCAACTGAGGGTGGTTGTTCCAATGGCCGCCCCGGTGTTTTGATCCACCTCCTGGAACGTCGCGTGGTTCCGACCCGGTTGATAGCTTGGATCGTCGCCCAGCGTATGAGTCAGGCTATAGCTGATGCTTGAGGCGTCTGAGACATCCACTTCCAGCGAGGTGCTTTGGTCAAAAGAAGTAATATCGACGCCGGACATTGGCAGTGAAATAGCAAACGAGCCCGACTCACTGGTGATGGTCATGCCTTGGCCTTGTCCATCAGGGGAGTCCTTGTAAGAACCTGAAAGACTAATGGAGGAACCGGCTTGCGCGGGTGCGCAAAGTCCGCACGTAATCACTGAGAGGAGGATGAGGTGATGAATTTTCATGGAGCAGTTTTTCTTTCTTGGTTTAAAAAATGGACGTTTAAAATGAAAAGCTCACACCCAGTTTGAGTACCGGCCAGAATTCCGCGTAGCGAGCATCGTGCCTGATTTCGTTCTTCTCACGGGCCAAGTCGCTCTGAAAGGTGGCGCTGGGAGGGGCGCTGGTGCCCGTCAGGCTGACTCGCGGGTCGCCCGTGTAGAAAGCGCCCAGTTCGCCGGTCATGGCCCAGTGATGGGCGTGGTCAAAGTAGAAGAGATTGCCCCCAATGCCGAGATAGGGATCGACCGCCTGTTGTTCGATGCGCAAATTGGCCGTTCCCACATAATCGTTTCCAAAGAGGTGGAGGTCGCTGCTGCTGGCTGAACCGGACACTTGAAACTGATTCAAGACAATCCCGGCGCTAATGTGAAACGAACTGCTTGTCCAAGGATAGATATCGAGGGTCAAAGGTTCGGAGAGTAACTGCAATCTGCCGTTGTAATTGACGTCCTTGATGGCGCGGCTTCCCTTATAGTAAATGTAATCCGCGCCGGCCCGCACGCCGAGGTTATCCATAAAGCGCCAGCTTACCGACCCGCCTGGCCCGGTGGTGCCGGCCTCGATCCCCAGTGAAAGGGGACGATAAGCGGGAACGTCTGAGGACTCTGCCGCCTGAAGCACGCTGGCGGCCAAAGCCAGGGCTGCGGTGGCCAAAAACATGGAAGTGAGGGGATTATTTTTCATGCGATGAGTGTTGTTTGCTATTTTGTTTACTGTTTTTTTTGGGACTGGTTGTCTAATCAATCAACAATCAACTTGCGTCCACCTGGCGAGTGATGCCGTCACTGGATCCTGTGACGCTCATCAAGAACAAGCCGTCGGAGCAATGCTTGATGAGTCAAAACACTGCCAGAGTCATTTTGGCAAAGCAAGTATAATTTGCGTAATTATTTGACAGTCAGCCCATCCTGTGCGGGGCCTTCATCCCATCGTCGCCCGTAAAGGGCGCAGGAGGCCCGGCGCGGCAATAAAAAACCCCTTCCGATTTTCTCGGAAGGGGTTTGGATTGTATTATGTCAATTAGAACTTGTAGATCACGTTGGCCGCGAACATCACTTCGTTCTTCTTGTCAGGAAGAGCTGTGCCAAGAGCGCCGTTGCCGCCGAAGGCGTCCTGGCCATTGGCGGCGTGATCCCAGCGGACTTCCAAACGGGTGATCACATTGGCCCACAGGTCATATTGGAGCGTGCCAGTTAAGGCAAAGACCTCGTTAAGGGGATTAGCAGGAGTCCCACCAGCGTAACCACCCGGCAGGTTGGAGGCATCCGCCGCCGCGCCCAAGCTGTTGCCTTGGTCATATTCGGCACGGCCGCTGAAGGTCAATTTCTCCGTGAGTTTATACGAAGCATAGCCAACGAAGCTGGTGAAGGAACCTGCGTCGAACCCGCCGACATCCGAATGCTGAATCTCGTCAATCGTCCCACCGAGGGTTAGGTCTTTGACCGGCGTATTGAGGGTTGCGCCAGTGTACCAGTCCGTCTGATCGCGGCCATAGACGCCTTGTCCGTGATCGCAACCGAGGTAGAATGAAGAACCTTTGATCCAGCCCCAGCTATCAGGAGCTGTTAGCGTGAGCAAACTGACCACGGTCTTTTTGCTTTCCACCGGAGGTCCAGCGGACGCTACCCGGCTATTAACCGCCCCCGTGGTCAACGTATCCGCCGCGCCGACTTTCAGGTTGATCCAATCAGCAAAACTATAGGACGCCAACAGACCGGTGTGTTCGGTAGGTTCCATCGTCCATGCGTAGGAGTGGGTCCAGTTTGGATTGTTCACCGGATCGGGCGCCTCGTACCCGATGATATTGTCCCATCGGCCCACTTTGAGCTCGAGACCGTTTCCGACCGGGACACCCAAGTCCACATAGGCTTGACGAATGGGGTAAGCCCCGGAGCCGCCGTCGATGGCAGAAGCATCTGGACCGTAGCTTATCTCAGCCACGTAGCCTGCCGACCATTTCCCTGTCTCCATCGCCTTCGAGATCTTGATATCGACTTGGTCCAGGTTGAACCCGTCTTGTTTGCCGGCGTTGAAACCATAGGGTGCGGGATTTGCATTTCCCGTTCCGGGGTTCCATACCGCCGATGTGTCAACAAAACCACTAATGGT